>CAZTBK010000010.1:0-17443 GCA_964611975.1 uncultured Candidatus Bathyarchaeia archaeon
TTAGTTTATCCCTATCACTAAGGCGAGGAGTTCTCTCAGCGATGCCCCATCGGGGCCCTCCTAACTGATAACCATCAGAAGAAAGGGAAGCTTTGGGTCCCTCATAGATCACAGATAATGGGGGAATTAAAAGGACAAGTATTTCCTTTTAAGAGCCCTGATCGTCCCAGAGATACCAATAACGTCTATCACCACGGGCTTTCCAGATATTGTATGTAGCCCTTTCAAAATGGATTTAACCTCGTTCGCAGATCTGTGACCGCATCTGATTATCCCTAATCCAGCTAATCGGTCATATCTCATAACTTTGATCCTCCTCTCGCCGATTTCCGATTTGTCGTAAGTGTCTGACATCCTTTGAAATATCTCGTTAGAGAGAGCTCTTTTAGAAAAATTGCGAAAACCTGAAACTTTAAATGCGAGGTACCTCTTTCTGATAGATTTTACAGGCATGAACACCCTCACGATGGGATCAGATCGAGACTACGACATACCCTGACCATGTTGTTAAGGCTCTTGGGGGATAATCTCAGCTTTATTCGAACGCGGATGGGATCAGAACATCCTACTTTAATCTCACCGAGGTAGGCAGATTGTTTATCTAGGCGCAGATATAGATTGCCCTTATCGTCCGTGTGATTGGCTATCTGAGAGAGAAGATACTCCTTATCTTTTGACCTGAGTTCAGAAGCTATCTTCTCTACGATCAACTTTGCAGTTTCCTTATCGTGGACCCTTGAGGAGAAACGGATTATCTGGTTACCGTAGTGTCCCCTCAAGTTATCTCTTCTAAAGGAGACGTTGTCTAAGCAGGTTTTTGGGATCAATTTTTGAGCTGCCCTCATCACTTTGCTCTGATCCTCGGTCGCATGAGCGAAGAAGGAGAGCTCAACTAGGGAAACTGGGCTTTCCTGAGACATCTTGTTCTCATCATCCTTCCGGATTTTAAGAGATGGATCTCATCTTCTTACCAGCGCTCGTTAACCCTCTATAAACCCTTCCTCTATGGGCACCCTTGCATATCCAATTCACATCGGCGTCTTTCCTTACAGATTGGGAGCTTGGGTCTACAAGTATCACCTCAAACCATTTATACTTACCGTCCTCCCAGACCCAGTAAGAGTTTAAAACCTCTAAGTTTGGAAATTTTCTCGCCGCTCTTTCCTCGGCTATCAACCTTGAACTCTTCGCTGGGACATATTTGGTTATACCCATACGTTTCTGCCTCCGACCACCCCTTGGTCTGGTTTTATGTAAACCACCTCTACGAACGCGCACCCGGGCTACGATGAATCCTTGCTTTGCCTTATAGCCCAGCGAGCGGGCGCGGCCTATGCGGGACGGCTTATCTATCCTAAGGACAGCAGGTTGCCTCCTCCACAGCAGGGCGTTACGCCTCATTAATTTTTTGTAGATCTGCTCCTTCGGATCTTGCAGTATTTCAGCGCATTTATACATTGATGAAGACCCCTACCTCGCTCAATTTCAAAGTTTTAACTCCCTTTTGAGCGATCAAACTGTTTTATTTTCCACTTACATGGCATAAAAACGTTTGCGATCTTATCATAAATGTCAGGTAACTCCTAAAAGATATTTATCCTATGTTAGCGATCACTCCTTCAGAGAGAGTTGATTGAGAAAGGGGGTAAAGTGTAAAACGCTCAACCTGACCACTGAAAGAGTTGGAAGATCGAAAATCATTTAACATCGCTCTCTTAAATCAACTCGATCAAGATGGAGCATTGGGATCTTATCGTGATCGGCGCTGGAGCGGCGGGTCTTACTGCAGGCATTTATGGCGCTCGCAGCGGTCTTAAAACGTTGATCCTTGAGGAGAAAATTCCGGGCGGTTTAACAGCAGAGGCCCCCCTAATCGAAAACTATCCAGGCTTTCCCAAGGGCATCAGTGGGATTGATCTGATTAAAAGGCTGGTAGAGCACGCTGAGAGAATGGGAGCGAGGATCCACCAATTAGAGAAGGCAACCAAACTCGATCTTAAGGCTAAGGAAAAGATAGTGAAAACAGATAAGGCATTTTATACCGCTAGTGCACTAATCTTGGCTTCAGGCTCTCACCATCGAACCCTTGGTATACCCGGTGAAGAGAAACTACGGGGTAGAGGGGTCAGCTATTGCGCGATATGCGACGGGCCCTTCTTTAAAGGGAAAAAAGTGATCGTGATCGGTGGGGGGAATTCAGCAGCGATGTCCGCGATATATCTCTCTAACCTGGCCTCCGATGTCAAACTGGTTCACCGGCGTGATCAGCTTAGGGCGGAGGAGGCTCTCGTGAGGGGCCTCCGGAATCGAAAGGTAGATGTAATGTGGAATACGGAGATCAAGGAGATCAAGGGCGATAGGAAGGTGAAATCAGTCCTCTTCCTTAACAACAGGACAGGGGAGGTTGGTGAACTGGATGTTGATGGCGTATTCATCCAGGTTGGTGAGGCGCCTAACAGCCAGATCGCGCAGGAAGCCGGGATCAAAGTGAACAGAGATGGTTACATCATCGTTGACGGCCGACAGAGAACGAATCTGGATGGGGTGTATGCCGCTGGTGATGTGACCACATGCCCCGTGAAACAAATTGGGACAGCTGTTGGACAAGCAATCATAGCGGCCATCGATGCCTTTGGCTATATCAAAAGGCCTTACTACTATAAAAGTCGATTTGAAGAGAGCTAGAGGATTTTTGGTCGAGTTGCCCACTTCTAATTAACCTTCGCCCAGCCCCTTCGAGAAGCCTGACGCAGTAAACCATGAACGCTTTTATTTCATCATTTTGAGCGTTCCTTTAATGAGGACTTGATCTTCTTGACTATCTCCTTAAATGCTTTAGTGGACGGCGAGTTTGGATGATTGATTATAAAGGGCAACCCGCTATCAGAGTCCTCGCATATATTTGGATCGATCGGTATGCTCCCAAGGAAGGGTACCCCCATCTCGTCAGCTATCTTCTTTCCCCCTCCTGACTTAAAGATCTCAACCCTTGCCCCACATTTTGGACATACAAAACCGCTCATGTTCTCGACGATGCCAATGACTGGGATGCTCAGCTTCCTAGCGAAGTTCACGGCCTTCTTAACCACGATCTGCGAGACCTCAGAGGGTATGGTGACTATCACAGCGCCGTCCATATCAGGGAGGAACTGCATTATGCTAAGCGCCTCATCGCCAGTCCCTGGGGGGAGGTCTACAAAAAGGTAGTCCAGTTCACCCCAAACGAATTCTGATAGGAACTGCCTTATCGCGGAAGTTTTGAGCGGGCCACGCCATATAACTGGAGTTTCGTCCGTTGGAAGTAGGAAGTCCATAGACACCACTCTAATCCCTAAGGGACCTATGACGGGGAATGCCCCCGGAGGACCGGCTTGAAACCTTCGACCCTTCAGTCCAAGCATCTTTGGGACGCAGGGACCGGTTATATCTGCATCAAGGATTCCAACGGTACCATACCCATGAACCGCGCAGGCCATCGCTAGATTAACGGTGACTGTGCTCTTTCCAACTCCGCCCTTACCGCTCAGAACGGCTATCTTATGCTTAATTTTACCCATTCTGGACCTGAGTTTACGCATCTCCTCCTGGATCTCACGAGTTCTCTTTTCTATATCAGCCTTCTTAATTATTTTCCCCTCCAAGATCGCATCTTTATTAGAACTAAAGGATTAAATTTAAACATTGTTAATTTTTCGTTAAAAATCACATCTTTACCTATACTTATAAAGAGAACTTGCACGAGCTACTTATGGACGCACAAGGGATGACGTAAGTGGTTAAGAAATTAAAGGTTAAGCATCGTAGACGACTCATTAGGTAGGTCAAAGAGATCTTATAGCTGAACATGGTCATCGACCCGTGAAGGGAATTCCATCAAATCCTCTCTGCGCGTAAATAAGATCATCAAAAACGATCCAGAGGCATCGCGCCACGTCATCATACCGGCCCTAAAGCCATAGATGAGATGACTAAGGCTTTTGGAGAGCAATGCAAACGCGTAGGAGCTGGCGACGTCATTAAATTCTAACGTCCAGAGGATCGCCGATAATAAAAAATTGAGAGCTCATCCTTTGCGGCGCTGGTCGTCCTTAGGTGAACCTAAGAGCTCTCTTAACTAGGCTCGATGCCAACTTCGCGAGTTCCTTGGCTCGATCAGGGCTTCTGCTCTCCACGTATGCCCTGAAAACCGGTTCTGTGCCGCTGGGCCTGAGGAGCATCCATGAGCCGTCTGGATAGACCATCTTCACCCCGTCCACCTTGACGATATCTGCCTTCTCTCCCATCTTCCTCCACTCCTTCAAGATACTGGCTAACACCACCTCCTTCAGCTCGTTGGGGCAGTGGAAGGCCCTTTTTATGGCGTAGAACTTGGGAAATTCTTGCACAAGTTGTGACAACGTTTTCTGTTTCTCGGAGATTATCTCAAGCATCTTGAGCGTCGCTAAAGCCGGGTCGCCGTAAAGTATGCCCTCCGGCCAAATGTACTTTCCTGTCTCCTCTAAGCCAAATACCGCTCCAACCCTCTTTATCTCACTCACAATAGCAGGAGGCCCAACCCTCGTGTAAACGACCCTTCCACCGTGCCTATCGCAGACCCATTTAAGCAGCTGTGAGGAGTTTATAGGCGCGACCACAACCCCCCCTGCGTGTCTGCTTAGGGCATCTTCGGCAAAGACGCTCCCGGAGACGTCCCCCCACATAGCCCTGCCTTCCTCATCGACAAATATCGCCCTATCACCGTCCGCATCCGTGGCTACCCCGAGGTCTGCCTCGTTCTTCCTGACAGCTCGGACAAGCTCACCCAGAATTTCAAGCCTCGGATAGGGATCCCTGTTCGGAAAGGTCCCATCAACCTTGTCGTTGATCATGATGGTATCCACACCAGCGGCCCGGATTACCCTTCCGAGCATGAGGGATGCCGCACCATTTCCGGGATCGAGGACCACCCTAAAATTAGGGGGACGTAGTTTATTTAAGTCGACTTGTTCTAGGACGCCCTCGAGATAGACGTCGAACGCCTCCACCTTAGAGTAGTTGCCAACCTTGGTCCATGGCATTAAGCTTGGCCCATCGAAAAAGATCCTCTCAAATTTAAGGGACTCCTCATACGAGAGCTCAGCTGTGTCCCCCATGAAGAACAGGGCCCCGATGATCTCTGGAGGGGTGTGGCTGCCAGTGATAACAGCCGCACCGTTAAGCCCCCTCTTCTTTACCGCCCAGAGCAAAGCTGGTGTGGGGACAGGACCGTAGTCCTCAACATCGACCCCTCCTGCGAGGAGCCCGGAGATGAGGGCATGCTGGAGCAGCTCAGCTGGCAGCCTCACGTCCCTGCCGACTGCGACCACGCCTTCATTACCGAGAAGGGATGCGAAGGATGCCCCAAGCTTGGTCACCATTTCAGGTGTAATTTCCACATCAGCTTTGCCTCGAATCCCGGATGTCCCAAAAAGCTTAAGCCCTCTCACTTAAATTCCTCCCATGATGACCAGAATGCACACTCACTCATGGCTATTTTCATTACAATAATGGCTTAATGTCAATCGTGAGTGACATCAGAAAATGTATCCTACTTTCCTATAAATAACCCTTTTATACTTTAAAATTAAAGGGGCCAATAACTTTATGAACCTTCAAATAAAAACGAGGGATAACCCCACTCGATAGTGTTAACCCTTGTCGCTGACAGTCAAATGGGCAAATGGAGTAGCTGTCGAGTACGATGGGACTAGGATAATCTTCGACCCGAACGCCGTTAACCCGAGATATCCAAATATTTTCATCACGCATGCCCACCAAGACCATGCAAGGGGCTTTGAATTCCGAAGTGGCATTAAATACTCAACGAGCGAAACACGTGACTTTATAGAGGCGATCAAGAACAAGCAGCCACTAAACTGGAGGCCCATCATCTATGGTCAGAGCGTGAGGATCGGCGATTTAGAAATAGAGGCGCTCAATGCTGGTCATGTCCTTGGCTCTGCCCAATACAAGGTGACCTCGCCGGAGGGTGTCCTCGTATATACAGGGGACATAAATACTGTCGACACCCTGACCAATAAGCCAGCTGATGTCGTACCATGTGACGTTCTGATCATAGAAACAACGTTCGGGTCTCCGGAATTCGTCTTTCCGCCTGAACCTGAGGTCTCAGCGCAGATTATCAGATGGGCACTTAACACGCTACAGCGCCGTAAAATACCCACGCTCCAGTGCGATCACATAGGGAACGCCCAAGAGCTCATCAAGATATTTAACTCGCTCACGACAGTGCCCGTAGTGACCCATCCGACTGTAACGAGGATGAACAAGGTATACGAATCGTATGGGCATAAACTGAGCTATCTGGATGCGGAAACGGAAGAAGCGAAAGAGCTATTATCGTCAAGAAGGTGCGTCTTCATCGCGCCAAAGAGGCTGGACCTCCGAGGCGACCCTAACTTAGAGGTCGCTCTCGTATCTGGTCTGGCTTTAAGACTTGGATGGAAGGGAGCGTATTTCCCTCTGAGCGACCACGCCGACTTCAATCACCTACTGGAATACGTGAAGAGGTCGAGGCCTAGCCTAGTGTTAACGTGTCACGGTGGGATGCTTAACAGCGTTTTCGCAAAATACGTTCATGAGAAGCTCAAAATTGAGGCGCGCCCGCTTGAAGCTAAGCCAACGATCTTGATCCCAAGAGAAGGATTAGCCAGAATAAAAGCTTGTGAGAGGGCCATCATGATGGTAATGAGAATGCCCGGATTTAACTATCCCGTTCCTTGGATAGTCGAACAAGTTAAATCACTGGGTTTCTCCGAGGTGGAAGTTAGAAGGGCGCTCAAGAGGCTGACGGAAAAGGGCGCTCTAAGAAACATTCATAAAACAGGAGGTTATGAATTGAAAAATTCTTAGCCTCTAGGAGAGGGGACTAACCTATCGGGCCTCCTCTTTGAACTCCATGATGACGTCGTCAATTGTGGTTTTCGCCTTATCAATCCTCTTCTCGTAATCCTCCATAAGCCTCTCGAAGGCCTCCCTTGAGATCTCCCCACGGCGGTATCTCGCCTTAAGCTCCCTGATGCCAGCCTTTGCTGTCTCGATCTCCGTTTCAGCCACTTCCATCCTCCTGAGAGCGTCCACAAACCTCGGCTCAGCGCGCCTCAGCTCCCTCCTAAGTTCTACGAACTGCCTGTCTAATAAGAAGCGCTGCCTCTCAATGATCTTTGTCCTTCGCTTGTAATCCTTCTTCCTAATCCTTCCACGATGATATGCATCCTCCAGGGCCTCAAGCTCCGATCTTAGAGCGACCCTTTCGTCGCATACATCTATGAGGTCTCTCATCAATCCTAAAGTTTTTGGGGGGATTGGCTCAATGGATATGCCTCTAGCCCTATGAAAAGCTGTGATGGCGCACAAGATAGAGATAAGTATGCCGATCCAGATCGTTGGACGAAAAGCTGACCAGAAGATGATGTACCTATACGCTACTTTAACGCCAAGATCTCGGAAGGGTATCACATCCTCCATCCTTAATGTTAAAACGGAGCGGTAGCCCTCCCTCGTGACGTTCCCTTGTGCGCCATAGAGGTCGGAGAATTCCCCCCCTTCAGGCAGGGCTATCTTGAAGGTTAACTCTCGGATAATCCAATCGAAGCTTGAGAAGCGCTCCGTTTCAAACACGTAATCCCATAGACCTGTTTGTTTAACGCAATTCTTGGCTGGGACGACGTATTTCAACGTGAAGGAGCACGCATCAAAATACGGCCTCCCGCGAAGGGCGGGGTGACGCAGCTTAACCGTCACCTCTGGGACCCCGGTATCTTCGCTCTCGCTCGAAGTGGTTTCAAGCTCTCCAAAATAGTCATAGGCCACAATGTCATGGGCTCCCCTCGGCAACGTAAAGCTCATTGTTGAGATCGTATTCATGCCGAGATTGTGAAGGCGAAGAGAGTCGTAGAAGAATATTTGACCGGATGGGTCAAAGACGACCTCACGTTTGGCGTACTCACATTCCAGCACCTTCATCGAGCCGGAGAAGTAGACGAAACCCGTCTCATTTGAGTAAGCTGGAAGGGGCTGTTCAGCATGGGATAAGGTGGGGACGCCGCCCTCCTCCCAACTGCTATCGAGCAAACTAGAATCGCTTGGCAGAACTACAGTAATGTTACATGAGACCGCATCAAACGCTAAGACCGGGTACTCAGGGAACGTCACATTATAACCTCGCGTGGAAGGCGTAACCATGTCCGAAAAAACATAGGTTATCGTAAAGTTGAACTTCTCACCTACATCGATCGCTTTCAACAAAGCGATCTTTATCCCCTCTATGCCAGCTAAATCCATATCCACGCCTCTTGTAGTGCTGAGGCGCTCGCCATGTTCTGTGCTAGCGCAAACGTATTTGAGGCTCTGACTGAAGTTCGAAGGAAGGCCTACTTGAAAGAATAGGATAGGCTCAGATCCGTTGTTGATTATCGATACGGTATCGTTCATCACGACTAGCCCCCAGTCCCTGACCTCGATGAGGCGGCTCAATTCAACGTGCGGCTTCGTCGAGCCCTTCTCGGCATCGACAGAGGGGCTTAGCGGTATGAGAAGTATGTAAGAGATTAGGAACAAAATAGCAACGATGGCCTTTCTCCTCAAACTTCAACGTCACCTCACACATGACTTCCTCGATCTCTATTTATCCTCCCCTTTTTATTTGCGTGGGATGCTCCAATCATGCGGCACATCCCTCAACTTTTTCGCTGGAACCCCGACAACGATGACCTTTGGTGGCACATCCTTTCTCACCACCGCTCCAGCCCCGATCACAGCCCCCTCCCCAATGGTGATCGATGGGAAGATCGTCGCGTTGGCCCCTATGCTTACGCCGCTCCTTATCGTCGGCCCCCTCAATTTATACTCCTTCTGCATAAGGAATAAGTCGTTAGTAAGGACACAGTTTGGGCCCATGAAAACGTAGTCCTCTATAGTTGAGTGCGTCGGTATATAGACTGATGTCTGTATTGAGACGCCCTCCCCTATCTCGCATTCCCCATCGATCACAGTGTTTGTCCCGATGAGGGTGTTATTCCCCACGGTCACGTTCTCCCTTATCATCACGTTGTGGCCGAAGCGAACGTTATCGCCGATCACTACACCTGAGTATAAAACACAGTTTGAGCGAATGATCACGCCCCTTCCTATTTTGACCTGGCCACCGCTCCTAATTCCCTGACGTACCCCCTCTTCCTTTAAGATTTTGTGCAGCTCATCCCTCGATGGGTATCCAATGATGGAGTTTGGGCCGATGTAGGTCCTTTCGCCGATCTCTGCAGGCCCATAGACTATCACATTAGGTTCCAATCGCGCATCACGGCCGATCAAAACTTTACCGTAGATATGAACGTTAGGTCCTAATATGCACCCATCAGAAACGGTGGCCTCTGGGTGAACCTGGGCTGTGGGACTTACCTTTGCTTTAGGGCTTATCATCTATTATGTCCTCTCAGATCGTCTATCCAAATTTGCTTAGTTTCCTATCCCTTAAATATACGTAAGCCGCCACACTTCTAGCCAATCTTGCACCTAAGACCTTTTCTAGATCACTTAGATAATTTATTTCCATCTCATTTCTGGCCCTTAAGATCTTGTCAGATAGGGTTGGGCCGACGTTTGGTATTAACATCAATTCCTGCCGATCGGCGGAGTTTAGATCTATTGGAAAAAGATCTGGGTTTGCCCTTGCAAATGCCACCTTAGGGTCTACGTTCGGCAGGAAGCCGTCCTCGTCGACTATTTTTTTAAAGTCATCGATCCTAAACCCGTAATCACGGATGAGGAACGACGATTGATATAGCCGATACTCCCTTGAGAGGTTGCACGGTTTGCGTTTCTCTAGTGGTGTCCCACGGATGGGCTCGAAACCGCTGAAGTAGACCCTTCTGAGCCCGAGCTTCCTGTAGAGCCGCTCCGTGATCTTCAAAAACTGCCAGTCATCGTCATCAACGGCACCAACGATTATCTGCGTATCTATGCCGGCCCTCGCATTTCCATACCCTGCCCTCCCACCCCTAGCGCATCTTGCCTCCTGGACCATCCACTCGAGCCTTTTGATCACCGTGTTCTCTAACTCACCCTTGTCTGGGCATAGCTCGCTGAAGATAGCCTCGTTGGGCGCCTCCACGTTTACCCCTACGCGATCGGCTAAATTAACGGCCTCCTTGATCAGGTCTCTGCTGGTCCCAGGCATGACTCTCAGGTGAACGTAACCCATGTATCCCGTCCTCCTGAGAGCCCTGACCACTTCCAGCTCTTTCTCGACGGTATAGTCCGGATCCTTAAAAATCGATGAGCTAAGGAAAAGGCCTTTTATCTTTCCCTCCTGCCATAGATGTAGTACCACCTTGGCGAGCTTATCGGGCTTCCATGCGCTCCTAGGGAACGCCCTTTGCGCCCTGAGGGCGCAGTATTTGCAATCGTTTTTGCATTGGCTCGTCAGTAAAGTCTTAAGGAGGGGGACAGGCCCGCCTCTTGCCGAAGCCTCATATATTGGCACAGTGCATCGGTCCCAGCGTGCGCCGATCGACAGATACCTCCACTTTCGTGAATTTCTATCGGTCATTCCGACCATCGCTAAGGGGCGGAACGCTTGAATAGCGCCCTTTCACTAAATAAAAATATGCGTGCCATTTATGAATCTTCCTGAAAGTTGATAGATCTTGAGTAGACTTAAACGCGTCTATGTGCAGAGCTTCGGTTGCCCGACGAATTTTGCTGATGGAGAGGTCATAGCTGGTTGTCTCTCGGAGTCAGGATACAAAATCGTCAGCAGAGCAGAGGATGCGGACATATTAGTTTACAACACGTGCGCGGTCAAGACGCCTACGGAGAACAGGATGATAAGAGTTCTGAAGGACGCCCCGATGGGGAAAAAGGTTATCGTGACCGGCTGTTTGCCATTGATAAACTTTGATCGATTGAAGAGAGAGGCCAGATTCGACGGCGTTATGGGCCCATCCCCTGGTGAAAAAATTGTAGAGGTCACTCATAGGGTTGAGCAGGGAGAAAGAGTCATCGATTTGTGTAAGGAAACGAAGCCGAGCTATGACCTTCCCAGGGTCCGTAGGAATGATGTGATCTCAATTTTGCCGATCTCATATGGATGTCTTGGGCACTGTTCTTACTGCTGCGTGAGGCTTGCGAGGGGGAGATTGAGAAGCTACACGGTAGATGAAATCAAGAGGAGGATGATGAAGGACTTAAAGGCTGGGGCGAGGGAGTTTTGGTTTACATCGCAGGATACGGGTTGCTACGGAAGAGATCTCGGGCTAAACCTGACATCTCTACTGAGGGAGGTTGTCAGCATCAAGGGGGAGTTCTACATCCGCGTTGGGATGATGAACCCAAACTACGTCATGGGGATGCTAGATGATCTCATCGAGGTTTATAAAAATGAGAGGATATTCAAGTTTTTGCACATCCCGGTACAAAGCGGCGATGACGGAGTCTTAAAGAGGATGAACCGTCATTACTCTGTGGAGGCCTTCAAAGAGATAGTATCGTCCTTTAGAGAGGAGATCCCCGATATAACAATAGCGACGGACATAATTTGTGGCTTTCCAGGAGAGAGCGAAAAAGCCTTTCGAAACTCTATAGAGCTTATAAAGGAAGTTAAACCTGACATCCTGAACATCTCAAGGTTCTTTCCAAGACCTGGCACTCCAGCCCTAGAGATGCGGCAGCTACCTGGGTGGAGAGTAAAGGAAAGGAGCAGGATAATGAGCAAGCTGTTCAGAGAGATGAGGATCGAGAAGAACAAGCCCTGGATCAACTGGAGAGGACGGGTGCTGATTGATGAAAGGGGCAAGGACGGGTCATGGATAGGGAGGAACTTCGCTTACAAGCCAATAGTTATACGGGATCATAGGAATCTCATTGGCGAGTTTTTGACAGTTCGAGTGAGGAGTGCGCATCCAACATACCTATATGCTGAGGTTAATTAGCCTTCAGCTATCGTAAGCGCCCTCTCATCCGCTGCACCATAGATCTCAAGCTATGGTCGATTTTGACTTTAATTGGAGTTGGTTTTCCTAAGGGCTTCGTCCTTCCCATTTTTATAGATTTTAATATGCTCTCAACGTCTCTTGATGGCACCTCTATTACCGTGTACGCCCTTCCTATAGAAGATGGCATGTGCGCATCGCTCCCCCCTGTCTGTGGCTTTTGAATCTCTTCGGCCAGCTCTTCGCTGAGCTTCTTCGAATAATGGAAGAACAGAGAGTTTGAATTTATGGTCTCGATGGCGTCTGGGTTTATTTCCCTTACGACCCTTTCGCCTACGCCATTTCTGAAAAAGTCAAATGGGTGTGGGACTATGGACACCCCGCCGAGTTCCCTGATCCTTTCAACCGTTTCCTCTGCAGTCAGCCCCCTCGGTATCCCTTCTGTTACCCCTATCCCTAAGATGTGCCCCTCCTTCGCGCTGACCTCAATTCCAGGAATCACAGTAAGATCGGTCTTCATGTTCGCCGCTATCAGGGCTTTTTCGATCGTATCGTGATCTGTTATCGCCAGCCCATCTAATCCAGCGTTCTTAGCAGCCTCGATCGCGTCCTCAAGGCCTATAAAGCTGTCCTTTGATGCCCTTGTGTGAACATGAAGGTCGATTCTGAGCGTAGCCCATCTCACTTTATTTTGCTCCCGGTCCTTACAGTTTTCTCAGGTTGGAGCAGCACTACTTCTTTGCCATCCATCACAGCGAGTATCATGACCTGCGACTCCAAGCCAAAAATTTTCCTTGGCTTAAGGTTTGCTATTATCACCACCTGCCTTCCCTTAAGTTGGTCCACGGCGTAGTACGGTGCTATCCCTGCGATGCTTTGCCTCTTCCTTCCACCGCCGACATCTATTATGAGCTTAAGCAGTCTATCAGATCCAGCAACCCTTTCAGCATCTAATATCTTCCCAACCCTTAAATCTAGCTTAGAGAATTCCTCCATCGGTATTAATGGTGACGGCCTTAACGTCTTCCCTAAGGATTCACGCAAAATCTTCCTTTGGAGTTCCACCGTTTCTGGCTCTATCTTCTTGAATAACGGCTTCGGCTTAGAGATCTTATGCATCGCTGGCACCTCCTTTACAGCATCTTCCCACCTCTGTTGGTGAACGGAGCCCGGGAGGTCAAGGTACGTCCATACTCTCTCAGCCGTGAACGGGAGGAAGGGCTCAAGAAGTATGGCTAGAGCCTTCACTATCTGACTGGTGATGTACAGCGTTGTGCTCGCCTCCTCAGGGTTTGTTTTCAAAATTTTCCATGGTTCCTTCTTACTGAGGTACCTGTTTCCTAAAGCAGCTAGTTCGATCACGCCCTTGATGGCCATGTGGAAGTTGCAGCGATCCAGATACCTCCCGATTTTTTTAGAGCTTTCCTTGATGGCCTGCAGAACTTTTCTATCCTCTTCATCAAATTCTCCAGGCTCTGGGACTCGGCCGTTGAAATGTTGATGTATAAAAATCAGGGATCGATAGACAAAGTTCCCCAATATGTCGGCCAGTTCGTCGTTATTTCTCTTGGCGTACTCCCCCCATGAGAAATCAGCGTCCTTATGCAACGGTGCCGTGACCGTCAAGTAGTATCTCAGCGGGTCCGGTTCAAAGGATTTCAGATAATCTTCAACCTCTATCACCCATCCTCTGCTCTTCGAGATCTTCTTTCCCTCCAGAGTGAGGTATTCCCCGGCGATTATCTTGTTCGGCAGGTTGTAACCTCCATGGGCCTTCAGCATCGCTGGCCAGAAAAGGGAATGGTGATAGATTATATCCTTACCGATGAAGTGCACTATTTCACATCCCCCCTTCTGCCAATAATCTCTCCATGCCTCCGCCCTGCCGACAGACTTCGCCCACTCCATGGTCGATGAGACGTACCCTAAGGGGGCATCAAACCACACGTAGATCACTTTGCCCTTCGCCTCTTCAACCGGAACAGAAACCCCCCATCCCAGGTCTCTTGTGACGCACCAATCTTTAAGCCCCTCGTGGAGCCACCTCAAAGCATAGTTCTTAACGTTAGCTGAAAGCTCCTTGCTTCCCTTTATCCACCTCCCTAGGAAATCCTGAAGGGCGCTCAATCTGAAGAACCAATGTTTGGTTCTCCGTACTTTTGGGGTCGACCCACATACGATGCAGTGTGGGTTTATGAGCTCAGTCGGCTTTAGGTATCTGCCACACCCGTCGCAAGAATCCCCTCTAGCCCCCTCATAGCCACAGTAGGGGCACGTCCCCTCCACGTACCTGTCTGGTAGAAAGCGCTTGCATTTTGGGCAGAAGAGTTGATCGTAATCTTTCTTGTATATGTAGCCCCTCTCAAGGAGCGATTTAAAGAATTCCTGAGTTAACTTATAATGGGTCAGCGTCGTCGTCCTGGAGAAGACGTCAAAGGAGCAACCCACCCTCTCCAAGTCCCTGCGGATGAGCTCGTGATATTTATCAACAACCTGTTTAGGGCTTATCCCCTCTGCCTCGGCCCTCACCGATATGGGGGTCCCATGTTCATCGGTCGCGCAGATGTACAGGGCATCGCAACCCTTCAGCCTGAGGTATCTGACATAAATATCCGCTGGGATATATGTCGAGCGGAGGTGGCCTAGATGGAGCTTTCCATTCGCGTATGGTAGAGCCGCTGTCACGAGTACCCTTTTAACAGGCCGCGACGCATCCATTAATCAGGCACCTCCCAATAACCTTTCTCAATCCCCTTAACTTAAACATCAGATTTTTAAGTGCCTCGTCTCCAGCTCCTCATATATCTCAGCTGTTCTTCAGTAGGTTTGTCTATAGCTATGTTCATTGCCTTTAGCTTCAGTTCAGCTACCGAGTAGTCGACCTCGTATGGGACGTCATATACCCTTTTTTCTAACTCTCCCTCATGCTCTATGGCGTACTCAGCACATAACGCTTGGTTCGCGAAGCTCATATCCATGACCTCTGGTGGGTGCCCCTCAGCGCAGACCAAGTTCACTAGGCGCCCCTCGCCGAGAAGGTATAGATGTCTGTCATCCTTAAGGGTGAACTTCTCCACGTTCGGCAAGATCCGCTCCTCACCCTTTGAGATCCTTCGGAGGTCGGGTATAGATATCTCCACGTTAAAGTGACCCGCGTTTGCTAGAATGGCCCCGTCCTTCATCAATTCCATATGCTCCCGCCTTATCACATCCCTGTTCCCGGTTGCGGTAACGAACACGTCCCCCTGTCTTGCCGCCTCGGCCATGGGCATCACGGTGAAGCCGTCCATCGCCGCTTCTAGGGCCTTGACGGGATCGACCTCCGTCACTATTACCTCCGCCCCCATGCCACGGGCCCTCACAGCTATCCCCCTGCCGCACCACCCATAGCCAGCGACCACAAACTTCTTCCCCGCTAGAAGGATGCCCGTCGCCCTTAGGATACCATCGATGGTCGATTGGCCTGTGCCATAGCGATTATCGAATAAGCGTTTTGTTCGTGCATCGTTAACTGCTATCACCGGGAATTCGAGTTCACCTCTTTTCTCCATGGCCTTTAGGCGGTTAACTCCGGTCGTCGTTTCCTCTTGGGCTACTATTATGTTCTTGATCAGATCCCTCCTCCTCTCGTGGACGAGGCAGATCGTATCTGCTCCATCGTCATGGATTATCTGAGGGGAGTAGTCCAATACTCGATTTATGCACCTGTAATATTCATCTATAGTTTCCCCCCTCCAAGCGTAGACGTTTATCCCCTCTTCTGCCAGAGCCGCGGCTACGGAGTCATTTGTGGAGAGGGGGTTCGACCCGCATAGGGCGATGTCCGCACCACCAGCCTTCATCGTCCTCATCAAGACCCCGGTTTCTTTGGTCACGTGTAACGTCGCCCCTATCTGTACCCCCTCCAACGGTCTGTCCCTACTGAATCGCTTCCTGATCTTAAGCAGAACAGGCATATGGATCTCTGCCCACTCTATCAGCCGCCTCCCCTCTCGACTGAGGGTTATGTCCTTTACCTCATACCCCTCTGGCATGGCCGGTCCACAATACCTCATAAATAGCTTAACGCCCAATATATGTATAGAAATGCGAAATTATTCATAATGGGAAAAATGATCAGGATTTTTAGCTCATAATCGACGTGTTTAAGGGCGTGAAACATGAAGGAAAAGGAGTATGAAAGACTTCTAGATAAAGCGCGTTCGGCCCTTCCTCCGGGCCTCTTTAAGAGGGAAAGATTTGAATTACCAAAGCCGGAGGTGATAGTCTTTGGGAATAGAACCGTCTTGCTCAATTTTAAGGTCATCTGCGACCGCTTGCGTAGGAGCCAGAGCAGCGTCCTGAGGTTCTTGTCCGGAGGTTTAGGGACATCTGGGATGATCGATGGATCGCGCGTAGTGTTCAAGGGGAGGTTTAGGGCGGGATCCATTGAACAGCTCATAGACAGGTATATCAGATACTTCGTGTTATGCCCTGTCTGTGGCAAACCAGATACGAGGATCGTTAAGGAAGGGCGCTTTCGATTTCTAGTGTGTGAGGCTTGCGGCGCTAAGTCATCGGTGAGGACCGCTTGATGAAACCATGCTATGCTCTAAAGATGACTTGTGGACGACTGTCCGAGCCAAGTCCTACTTCTCGCCTCAAGCTCTTTTCCATCGTCGCGCCGATTCTGCATAACGGTGGCTAGCTAACGGACACGGGCACTAGGAGGGTAAGAAGGGGGCGTTCCCCTCAGCTACTCAGGTGGATCGATAGGCACCTTCACCACGGACTCAGATGGATATTGTTCATATGATTGGCGGGTCTCTAAACAAGTTCTCATATAAAATTACAGTCTCCTTTAAAGGTGACAACATGTATGAGGCGCCAAGCGATACAGCAACACTCAGTATCAGAGATGCCACATATGTTTCTGAGTGTTTTAATAATCCCTACAGGAGGAGAAATCCTTGGTCCAGGGTACCTATGATTATTGGTGAAAACTGTGACGCTGGCGGCTTCCGACTGCCTGCAAGGCAGCCTTCTCACATCGGATAATAGATAGGTGAGATCCATGGGGACTTCAGCGCCGCAAACAACCCGATGACGTATGAGGAGCACGCGTTTGGAGGTCCTAAAACCCCTTATCATCTAGGAGACGCCAGCAGCCAGGGTCATAGATCTGGTGGAGTTGTAAAAACAGAACGAACAGGGTGGTCATGAAGAGCCAGGCCCCGAGGCTCAGCCTAGAATAGTGGGACAAAGTCCCTGTCTTGTCGTTGAAGGCCCCTCACGATCATTGCACAGGCACCTCCTGCAGTTACGGCACCTGATTACCCGCTCGGGGCCGCAGAGAGGGCAGGCGATCTCGTCCGACCAGCAGGCCATCCGGAGAAGGGCGGAACAATTCCCCTCGCTCGAAAGAACCTTAAGAGTCTCTGGAACGATCACACCACACTAAAAGGAGCCGAAGAAACAAGCTTCAAGCCCTTATA
>CAZTBK010000010.1:17543-22327 GCA_964611975.1 uncultured Candidatus Bathyarchaeia archaeon
GGAACGATCACACCACACTAAAAGGAGCCGAAGAAACAAGCTTCAAGCCCTTATAGGTATGCTCTGAACCTCTCTACTTTTCTCGTTTAGCACGCGCGTAAATAATTTTTTAGTTTCTTCTGCTTTGTTGCATAGTTGATTCTTTTACGTCAACTTCGAACTTCTTCCGTGAGCGCCTGCTATTAATTTACATAAACATGGTAAAATCCAAGAATTATACAACAATACAACAAAAGCATCAAAAATAAAATTTTGCCTAAAAGGCGATGCTCGGACGCCGTAGGTGGCGGGCCCGCGGGGACTCGAACCCCGGCTTTCCAGCTGGCTTTTATCTATCAGACTCTGGCTTTCCCCTTCATGCGTGTGATCCGGAGGCCAGCGCTTTATCCTAACTAAGCTACGGGCCCATCGCACCAGATCGCAGGTCGAGATTATCTAAAGTTAAGTTCACGTATGATGACTGCCTGATACTACAGGAGCCATCAGGCCCTTCAGATACGCGAGAAGCTCCGTTCCCCGCGGTTCATACCTTCGTCATCGCCTCTGCCAGGTCGAGGAGAGCGGCGTATTGATCCTTGGCCTTCACAACTCCGCTCGCGATCAGAACCCCCTCTGTGCCTAGCCTCAGGGCCGCCTCCACGTCTTCTCCCTTTGTGATCCCCGCACCGCACAAGATCACCACAGTGGGGTTCACTTTCCTCACGAGTTCAATGGAATTGGTCACTACCTCAGGCCTCGCCTTCGAGACCGGTATCCCTGTCCCTATGAGTTCAGGCGGCTCCACCGCTATCATGTCCGGCTTCAGGGCCGCCGCCGCTGCACTCACCTCGGGCGTGTCCGCACACACAACGGAGGTAAGCCCATTTTCACGGGCGATTTTAATGGTCGCGCTGATGTCCGACAGTTTTAACCCCCTCTCAGAGTGATTGATTATAGTCCCGACGGCCCCTGCCTCCCTAACCGCTTGGGGTAAGATGTGGCCTGTATGGCTCCCTGGGGTTATGGGGTCGATGTGTTGCGCAAACACGGGTATCTCGACCTCACTTGCGATCCTGCCGATGTCTACGAACTGTGGAGCGACGGCTATGCACACGTCTGTTTTAAGGCTGACCTCTTGGGCGATTTTTGCGAGCCTTAGGGCCTTTTTACCAGTCGCCTGGGCATAGGTCTTAAAGTTGACGAGGATGAGTGGTGTTCTGACCTCAGGCGTTTACCATTCCTCCTTAACTTTATAGAAACTGATGAAATGGTATATTTCTTATGTATGATTAGGTTTCCGTTTAATAGTTATTGGACTTCTTGAAGCTAGGATATTCATAGGGCACCTTCTCTTTTTAGGAGGATGGCACATGATAATGCTCGCCTATTTCCTTCCGATGTCTGTCGAGGCGCGAGTTCTCTTTATTGACCATTGGTCTCCCTGTTGATGGATCTTTGCGTGACCCTTTAATCCCTGGTTCCCCGCTGAAGACCATCACCCTGTCAACGATGAGGTGTGCCGTGAATTATCCGTTCACTAACAGGACCTGGTTATGACCCAGTGGGTTCGCGAGATCTTTGAGAAGGCCTTTGGGAGAAGATGGGAAGATATGAGCGTGTACACGATATACGCGCCGGGGTCGTAATGTTATCAAGTTAGAGGAACACACTATCGATAGGAAAAAAGGAGCTTTTTGTCCACAGGAAGGGCGCCACTAGTGCATTCCCAGATGATGCTTTTTTGACTGCAGGGACGATGGGTATGGCTTCTTCTATCCTAAAAGGGCTGAAAAAGGCTATGCGAAGACTTTTGGTTCTTCTGCGCACGGTGCGGGTAGAGCCGTGCACAGATATATAACTATAAAAAATTTTGGGGAAAGAGTGAAGCAAGAGTTGGCTCGGAAGGGAGTAACCGTGAAATCAACACATCCAAAGGTCCTGGCAGAGGAGGCGCCGCAGGCATGCAAAGGTGTAGATATGGTGATAGAATCTGTTCATGGGCAAGGGGCCTCGTTGAAAGTAGCGAGGATGATGCCTGTAAGCGTTTGCAAGGGTTGACGGCACTATGAATTATGAATCTTGATTGTCTTTGATCTGCGAATCTCACACTCTTTTTTCCAAAATCTTTTTGGGGTTCAGAATCGGGCAAAGGTGGATGGGGAGTCCGCACGCCGCCCTTCCCTTCAAGGCTGGCAACGTTTCCTTGTGCATCTCGCAGATTAAACCCTCGGACCTTATCACCCGGCAGGCCTCACAGGTCTTAACCATCACATCATACGTTGAGGCCTCGCTCTTAGCTAGGGCCTCCGCTATCTGGGAGATGATTCCAGTGGCCTTCTCCGAGCTATACACGATGCTAACGGCCATTTTCCCCCTCGCCTCTTCGAGGTATTGGGTCACGGCCGCTGGTGTAGTCCCAATTCTCCTGGCGACATCAATTCTCTTCAGTCCATACTCTTCTACCAGTTCCCTCGCGGTCATAGCCCTGATGGCTGGTAGGATGTGGCGTACCACAACCACGCATGGAGGCTTCAATCTATTCACCTATGCTTATATTTTATATCCACAATATTTATATTTAACGCTGTTAAGTATGAATGGATGTGGTTTTCGATGGCGAAGCCCCTTGCAGGGATGAGGATAGCAATATGTGGAAAGGGAGGAAGCGGAAAGAGCACCTTCGTTACCTTGATGGCGAGAGTTTTGAGAGAGAAGGGATACAGGGTTCATGTTCTGGACGGTGATGCGTCCAACCCTGGACTTTATCGGATGCTAGGATTTGAGAAGGCTCCTGAGCCTCTGATAGATTTCTACGGAGGAAAATTCTTCAGCGGGGGGAAGGTAACATGCCCTGTCGACGATCCAACCCCGCTGCAAAGAGGGGAGATCAATCTCGACGAACTCCCACGTAAATATTTTGTTAAGAGTGGGGGTTTAACTTTCTTCAAGGTGGGGAAGATAGAGAGCGCGCTTGAAGGATGCAGTGGCCCAGAGTCAAAGGTGGTGAGGGATTTCAAAATACCTGGAGATCACGTCACTCTGATAGATCTTGTCGCAGGTGTGGAACATTTTGCTAGAGGCGTTGAAATAAATGTAGATGGAGTTATCGCTATAATTGATCCCACATCCACATCTCTCGAACTCGCTAAGAGGATAAAGGATATGGTTGAAAACATGAAGAGGGGAACAGAGCCCGCTACCGCTCATTTGGAAGAAGCCGCCGATATTGAGATGATAAAAAAGCTAGCTAAAGGCGCAAGGGTGAAGTGCCTGTGGGTGGTTCTGAACAAGATAAGATCGAGTAGGATCGAATCGTTGATGACGAGGAAGTTAAAGGAATATGGGATAGAACCAATCGGCTCCGTTCGTGAGGATGCCGAAGTACTCGAGTCCTCTTTGGAAGGCGTCCCTCTCAGGGGATCAGGGGCAAAGAAAGATGTGGGAAAGATCGTGGACAGACTGGAGGAACTCGTCGCAGGATAGCTAGCAGACCTAATTATCAGGAGGAAAAAAGATGGACGCCAAAAAACCTGTAAAAGATTGGATAGATGAACCTGAAGTTTTGACCCTGGATGTTCGCCCTTTACTTCCTTCTCAGCGCCACCCAGTGATCTTTGCCATCTTGGATAAGCTTAATGCCATTGGAGCCCCAGAGGCCCTGCGGGTGGTCAGCGATCACAAGCCGGTAGGCCTCCCGATGGAGATGAACATGATAGAGAAGTATAAGGGAAAATACCATCTTAGCTTCAAGCAAGAAGGAAGGGTTTGGTTAATCTACATCAAAAGGAAAGAGGAGGCCAACTAAAATGGGACTCATAGAAAAATTTTCCATGGAATCGAGGGCAGCCATTGCTTTTATCGTTGCCCAGATTCTTTTCAAGATAATATTTGAGTTTGAGGGTTCGAGGATCTTTGCTGAGGCTCATCATATCCCAGCATTCGCTATTATAGTGATCTTCACCATTGCTTGGTCTGCCGTCTGTCTGTTGTGCCTGGCTAATTTGAGAATGGGCTATCTCCTCGCCGTTGTGCTCGGGATTTTGAATCTGTTTCCACTGGTATTGCTTGTTTTGGGCATAGCCCCTTTTCAGAGCCGCCCATATTTTAATGGCTGGATAACCCTGTCGCTGATCTATTTCAGCTATCAAGCCTACAAATCACATGGAAGACACTGATTTAGGTTAAGCACGGAATGACATTGTTTATCTATCATTTTCCTCTTTTCACAGTTCTATAGCTGCTTTCATGTTGAGGGTTAGGCCGCGTCTGCGGCAGAACTCCCCTGTCGAGAATACCATTCCCTCACATCTCAGGCATCAACGGCGACCCTACGGAATTGAAAGACGCCGCGGAGTTCGTTGCTGAGGAGCTGGGCCGTGACACGTCTTGGTACATCAGCCGCTTCTTCCCCGCCTACAAGATGACCGATGTACCGATCACGCCCCAAGAGACGCTACGCAGAGCGCGGGAGATAGGCCTAGAGGTAGGGCTACACTACGTCTACGTGGGCAACGTGCTAGGCGAGGCTAACACGTTTTGCCATCACTGCGGCCGGCTGCTCATCCATCGCGCCGGCTTCTACGTGGTTGAGAACCACGTTCGCAATGGGTGTTGCCCCTACTGCGGGACACGGGTGGCCGGGGTGCTCTAAAATTCTAATAACTAAATTTCAATGTGGTAAAAATATGCCAACACAAACCACTAATATTGGCGCCGTCCCGCCGTGAGAGTTCAACATGTAAATAACAAAAATGGGCAAGTGACAAAATTGAGTCAGAAAACAATTTTGACGTATTAAAAAAGAA
>CAZTBK010000011.1:0-13311 GCA_964611975.1 uncultured Candidatus Bathyarchaeia archaeon
GCGTCATAGCCTCCGGACCCACAGTCCCTGATGAATCTACTTATAGAGAAGCGAAGGAGATCTTGGAGAAGTACAATATATGGGGTCGTTGCCCTAAAAGCATAAGGAGGCGCATCCTTGACGGCGTGGAGGGTAAAGTTAGAGAGACTCCGAAAGCAGGCGACCCTATATTTGACAAGGTGTTCAACTTCATGATAGCGAATAACGCCTTGGCCTTAAGAGCCATCGCGCGAGAGGCTGAGAGCCTGGGGTTAGATCCGCTGATTCTGTCCTCTTCGATCGAATGTGAGGCAAGACACGTTGGCACCTTTTTAGCCGGGATAGCAAGGGAGATTCAGACGAACGACCAACCCGTGAGGAAACCGGGAGTTGTGATCGCAGGAGGGGAGACCACGGTAACCGTAACTGGAAATGGCTTGGGAGGGAGAAACCAAGAGGCCATGCTCAGCGCCGCTCGGAGGATAGAGGGCTTGAGAGGCACGGTGATTGCGTCTATAGGTACCGATGGGATCGACGGGATGACGGATGCTGCTGGCGCGATAGTCGATGGACAAACTATCGATAGAGCTAAGGAGATAGGATTGAACGCTGAGGATCATCTCAGGAACAACGATTCATATAACTTCTTTAAAAAACTCGGAGACCTAATAATTACTGGTCCTACAGATACGAACGTGAACGACATCATGCTGATTTTAGAAACTTAATTAGATATGGAGGTAGAAACTTATCTATAAGTCCGTTATTTTATGAATAAATCTTACCCTTTAAGGTGATTTTAGGGAGATATGACCATTAGTAAAATGAGCTACGTCCGCGACTTAACGCCCGAAAAGGATGGGAGTCCCGTAGCCATAACTGGTTGGGTGTATACGAAGAGAGTACATGGTGGTGTGATCTTTGTAACCCTTCGTGATTCGACGGGTTTAATACAGGTGGTGATCCATAGCGACTCTGTCAGCCCTGAGGACTTTGAGAAGGCTAAGAAAGTTACCAGGGAATCCTCTATAATCGTGAGAGGACGTGTTCATGCTGACCCGAGAGCCCCTGGTGGCGTTGAAATCCGATCGACAAGCTTTGAGATCATAGGTTTAGCCGCAAATGATTACCCGATCAGGCCAGGGGTAGGTAAAAGGATACTTCTTGATAATAGGCACCTCCACATACGAAGCCCAAAGGTCTCAGCGATACTGTCCATCAGGGCCATCCTTTGTAAAGCTGCTAGGCAGTGGTTTGAACAAAATGGCTTCACCGAAGTCCATTGCCCGATCTTGATAACAGCTGCTTGCGAGGGAGGGGCAACCCTCTTCCCAGTGAAGTACTTTGGGAGGAAGGCATTTTTATCTCAGAGCGTCCAATTGTATCAAGAGGCGGCGATAACCTCCCTTCAAAAAGTCTTCTCAATTGAGCCAAGTTTTCGCGCTGAGATGAGCAGAACGCGCAGACATCTAACAGAATTTTGGCAAATAGAAGCGGAGATCGCAAACGCGACTTTAAAGGATGTAATGAAAGTTCAGGAACAGCTGCTCTCGCATATATGTAGAACCATTTCAGAAGAGTGCTCGGATAAGCTAGAGGAGTTAGGCAAAGACTTTGAGCCGCCAACCCCTCCTTTTCCCAAGATAACATACTCAGATGCCATCAAAAAACTTCAGAATTTAGGGGTCAAAATAAAGTGGGGTGAGGACCTGGGTGCGGATGAGGAACGCGCATTAAGTAAGCAGTTTGATCTCCCCTTTTTTGTGATGTACTACCCCAAAAAGTGTAAGGCCTTCTACCACAAGCCGAAACCAGATGATCCTGACCTCACCCTATCAGCTGACCTCTTGGCCCCAGATGGGTATGGGGAGATAGCAGGTGGAGGACAGAGGATAGACAATTACGAGGAGCTCCTTGAAAACATAAGGGAATTTGGTTTGAACCCCGATGACTATCGATGGTATGCGGACTTAAGGAAGTACGGTAGCGTTGTGCATAGCGGCTTTGGATTAGGCATCGAAAGAACCTTACAGTGGATCCTAAGGTTGTCGCACATCAGGGAATGTTGCCTCTTTCCTAGGACCCCAGCGAGAGTTTATCCCTGAATACCAGTTTTTGTATATGGAGTGCCATAAACATAAACCTTAAAAATAAGGAGATCGCTGGTCCTACCTCCTTCTCCAAAATGGTTTTATGGCTAGGTCATAGAAGAATCCTCCGATTAGGCCTCCTACGATCGGTGCAGAGGTGTAAACCAGCATCTCAAATCCCATAATCCCGGGGATGGCAACGGTGCCATATCCAACTAAGTATGCGAACAACCTCGGCCCAAAGTCCCTTGCCGGGTTCATGCAGATCATCGTTAATGGGTAGTTGCACAACCCTATACCAGCAAAATACACTGCGACGATGAGGGGATTGAGCCTCCCTAAGTTCAGTGGGTTTTTTTCATCTGCTATCGTTTGCATCAAGAGCACAAGCAGAGCAGCATCCACGACTTCCGTGAGGAACGCGTAAGTGAAGTTTATGCTTGGGTTTATGCCACAAAAGAATACGTTAGCGGTAGCTTCTGTCAAATCTGGGTCCACAACCAAGAGTATAGGCCCGTATACCGTGTATACGAGAGCGGCCGCGAGGAAAGCACCTATGGTCTGCGCTACTATGTATCCTGGGACTCTTATCAATGGCATTTTCCTCGATAGTCCTCTGTATAATGTTACAGCCCAATTTAGGTGTGCCCCTGAGATCCCGCCGACGAGATAAAATGACGTAAATACTGAAAACGCATATCCAAGCAACTTGAAACCAAGACTTACAGGGCTTCCGGTGATGAGACGAGATGTGGCTTCTGTTGAGCATATCATGAACACGTAGACGAAGGTTCCAATAACCTCTGCCATATACAGGTGAGCCGCGCTTACCTTCTCAGACACCTTTCTCCTCCTCTTATCTCCTTTATCTTTAGCTTACACTTAGAATTAATATAAATAAAAGAGTAATTGTTACGAAAGTGTTTAGATATCAGATAAAAGTTTTGCGATCTAGCTGTATCGCTGTGTTGTTTGCTCAATTTTCTGCTTCCTTGGTCTTCCTCTACGCTTCTTTTCTCTGACGACCAATTTGTAGGCTCCAATTAAGACTGTTAATATCCCGAGGATGAAGGCTAGCACAGCCCAGAACGTATACACTGTAAAAACCTCATTTACCTTCAGAAACCATACGGCACCAAGTAGGAATAAGACCGTCCCCCACCAAGCCGTGTTAAAGGCGTGGGTCGTGGACCTTTGGCTTAACAGACTGACGGCTGATATTGCGAGGACAAGGATCCCTGTAAGCATGGTGAGTATCGGTGTAACTTCAGCGAACTCTATTAATTGGGTAAAGTATAAGAGGGCTGTGGCTCCGCAAGCGGTGGTGAACATACCTAATACTATTATCCTCAACGATCTATAATCCGGCATTTTTTTCACTCTGACTAATAACTTGCGTCAGTTTCCCTTTATTTTAGGAGTAAATATAATTTTTACCTTTAAGTATGACTTTTGGGGCTCCATAGAGTATTCACCTAGTTATTGTGGTTATATTAGCGCGGGATCAGCTATTGGACGTTAATTATGTTGCCTTCGACTCCTTTGGAATTAAGAGTATGTGCATCAGGGTGGAAACCAAGGACTGTAGCATTACGATCGATCCAGGAATAGCGAGTGAGGTCGGGTCCTTTCCCCTTCCACCTTATGTTAAGATTAAGCTTTACATGAAGTACAAATGGAGGATAAAGAAAAGCACGGAAAATTCTGATGTAGTGATAGTGACTCATTACCATTATGACCATTACATCTGTGAGAGGGACGAGAGCCTCTATAAAAATAAGCTCCTCTTACTAAAGGATCCAGAGAACTTCATTAACAAATCCCAAGGCAAAAGATCTGCCAGGTTCCTGGAAACGATTAAGGGCCTCCCGAGGAGGACAAGGGTAGCTGACGGTAAGGAGTTTAAGATCGGGGAGACAAGGATCTCCTTCTCCAAACCGCTGTGGCATGGAGTTAGAGGGACGAATCTAGGCTATGTGATCATGGTAGAGGTTGCTGAAGGTGGAGAGAAGCTCCTATACTCATCCGATGTTGATGGGCCAGTGCTGAAGGAGGTAACCGACGAGATCATAAAGAGGGAGCCTGACGCATTGATTTTGGATGCCCCCCTACTTATCTACTTGGATTCCTTATGGCTTACTATAACCTAGCTAGGTCTATAATCAACATATCTCGGATATTGAAGGAATGCAACATCGAGTTGATCGTTCTGGACCATCACCTCGCTAGGGATTACAGGTACCCCGATCTGCTTTTTGAGGTCTACAAGAAGGCTTCTGAGCTTGGGAAAAATGTAAAAACTGCGGCTGAACTCTTAGGCAGAAGGACTAAGGTTTTAGAGGGTTATGAAAAGTACGGACCTACAAGGTGGAAAACATGGGAGAGTTTCAAAAGGGAAGACATGTTCGACGTGCTTGACAATGCTGTGAAGAATGACTTAATTGGTAAGAAATGGTTAAAGATGCTTAAGACAACATTTCCAACCTGAAATTCTCAAAGGAACATTTAAAATTCAACTTTTAGGCTTTAACGTACGTAGGGTTTGATTTACCGAAGATGGTAAAAAACATGAGATCATCAGTTAAATTGCCTGAAAATAAATCACGTTTGTCATTTCCTGAATAGGCATAACTGACCGACAGGGGTGAGATCTTAAATTTTGAGGTCGCTTAGGGTTGCAATGTTAACTACTAAGCTACAACCTGGTTCGGGCATTTCAAGGCGTACAGTAGAGATCTCTAAGCGTCTTATAAAAAGGGGCCACGAGGTCGTGGTTTTTGCTAGAGAGGTGAAACTGCGCCCCGATAACCTAAAAGTGAGTGAATTACGTTTTTTTGGAAGTAAGCGCATGCTCTGGATTAGGAACCTCTTCACGGCTCTTAAATGTTTTTCAGCGGTGAGAGACTTTGACATCATACATTCTCAATACCATCCTATGATCCTTTGTGGGTCCATCAAAAGACTTTTGGAGAGGACGCCTCACGTCTTCACCTTTCACGGCGTCACTGGCATCAGATTCTGGCGAAGCCCTAAAAGGAGATGTAATATGCTAGACGCCAAGCTCGGGATCTTTCTGGGTTTAAGAGGGGTAGACAGGGCCATCGCTGTAAGCGGATATCTAAGGCATGTCTTAATGAACGACTTCGGCGTTCACAACGTTGTCGTCATACCAAATGGCGTTGACACAGAGCGCTTTAATCCAAAGATTAATGGTGACGAGGTGAGGAGGAGGTTGAAGTTAGGGTCTTCTCCAACCGTTCTTTACGTAGGGAGGATCGTCCCTCACAAGGGTCTGCAGTACTTAGTTCGAGCCGTGCCATTAGTGTTGAGAGAGTTGCCGGAGACGAAGTTCGTGATAGCTGGAGAGGAGAAAGAAGACGGGCAGGAGATTAAAAGATTAGTTGACAGGATAGATGTCGGTAGCTCAGTGATTTTTACCGGGTACGTACCTGAAGAGTATTTGCCCAAAATCTACGCCTCCTGCGATGTTTTCTGCTCCCCTAGTTTATGGGAGGGTTTTGGGATGCCATTCATAGAAGCCTCAGCGTGTGGAAAGCCGTGTGTCGGTTTCAGGACTCATGCCATACCGGAGGTTGTTGAAGACCATAATACAGGAATATTGGCCGAGCCTAGAAACGTCAAGCAGTTGGCGGATGCTTTGGTTGCCATTCTTTCAGATAAAAATTTGGCGAAACGTATGGGAGTTAAAGCCGCGAAGCGGGTCGAGAAATTTTATTCTTGGGAAAGAATTACGGATCAAGTCCTCGAGGTATACCGTTCTTTGATCTGATTTTACAAAGATTAGGAACGTAAACATTGAAATTCAGCTCTACATTAATTTAGCCTCGTGGGGCTATTGTTATGGTAGAGTCAGGTGATTGAGTTGCGGAAAGAAGGCCCCTCTGTGACCGTGGTTTTGCCAGCATTTAACGAGGGACATTTTATAGGAAAAACCGTTAAAAAAGCTGAGAAGGTAAAACATGTTAGCGAGATCATCGTCGTTGATGGCGGCAGTACAGATAATACGGTTGAAGAAGCTCTGAAGGCGGGCGCAAAGGTTCTTTATCAGACATGGGCGGTCTATCCTGGAAAGGGCATTGCTATGCGCGATGCTGTTGACTACGCGACTGGGGAGATAATCGTCTATATGGATGCTGACATCCTGAATATCAAAGCGGAGATGATTGAAAAACTCGTAGAACCAATTGTAAAAAATGAAGCTGACTTTGTTAAGGGGACCTTTAGAAGGAAGGCTGGCAGAGTTACCGAGCTCGTCGCGAAGCCATTATTAAGGTTGTTCTTTCCGGAATACGCCCACTTTTCACAACCGTTAAGTGGAGAAATAGCTGGAAGGAAAAGCGTATTTCAATCCATCACCTTTGAGCCTGACTGGGGAGTTGACGTTGGGCTTTTAATCGACATCCTTGAGAAGGGATACAGAGTGAAGGAGGTCGATATCGGGTACAAGGAGCATGACATGAAACCCTTAGTGGAACTCGGCGGGATGGCGCAACAGGTCGCAAAAGCGATCATAAAAAGGGCCATCAAGAAAGGCCGAATTGATAGGGTGTTAGATCATGAAGCCTGAGCAGAACCGGAGGAAAAGAACTTGCATTTCGTCATAGTTGGCACCACCCACATGGCTAGGCATTTGATCGAAAGGGTGCTTGAGATGGGAGATCGGCTGACTATAGTTGAGAGGTCTGTGGAGCTATGTAGGGAGCTTTTGAAGTCATACAGGGGGGCGGCGGTCATATACGGGAAGGGATCTAACTCGGAGATCTTAAAAAAAGCCGGTGTGGAGACGGCAGACGTTCTCATCGCAGCAACCGACAGTGATGGGACGAACATCGCGATAAGTAAGTTAGCTAATAATTTTGGCGTCCCTCAAGTCATCGCCATCATAAACAACCCGAAAAACAGGATAGAGGTCGTCAAAGCAGGGGCTGATACCGTGATTTGTCCGACTGAAAGCGCGCTGGCTCTGTTTGAGAGCGCCATAAAAAGGGTGGATGCTGTAACCTTACTTCACAAGGAAGACGAGGATTATAAAGTAGTTGAGTTTACGGTACAAGTCGATTCGCCCCTGATCGGAAGAAACTTATCTGAGATCGAACTTCCTGAGAAAAGTAGAGTAGGGATGATTAGAAGAGGAGGAGAGATGATCTTCCCGGTAAGGAACCTCGTTTTGATGGCCGGAGATCGCCTATTCATACATGGAACTATAAACGACGTTGAGGAGGCCGTACGGAAACTGAGATCACTGTCTTAAGGGTTAAAGATGACGCCTTAAAATTTTTACCTCATCGCTGAACATAGTTCCGCTTTAATCCGTTTCATTACCTCGGAGGTTATCATATCTCTCTTCGCCGGGTTTAAAATCCATAGGCGTAGCTCTAGTTTAACTAAGTTCCTTTCTATTTCTTTAACGACTACAATGGGAGATCGTGATGGTACAAGATCCCTTTTCAGGTCTTGACTTATTGCGAGTAACTTGCGCTCAACCTTTAAGAGGTCGCTTTTTCGATCCACGGTCACGGGTATGGAGATGCGTATTCCTTCCTCGGTAGTCTGGTTGACAATAACCTCCCTAGAAAAAAGTGAGTTTGGGATGATTACGCGCTCGTTTTCCGGCGTGGCCAAAACGGTGTTCAACGGATTTATCGCCACAACCCTTCCATAATATTCGCCGACCCGGATCCAATCGCCTAGATCAAATGGTCTGTTGCCGATCAGAAAGTATTCCATCAACACGTTAGATAGTGTTTCCTTTGTGGCAAGGACGACGGCTAGGCCGGATAACCCAAACATCATTAGCAGGATCATAACATCTAACCCAAATTGGGAAAGAATAAAAATGATCGCGATAGTCCAAACGATTAAGCTTCCAGCTCGTTGGACCCTCAATGCCACCATTGAATTTACCCGTCCGATCGTCCGGTTGATAACAGACCTGAAAATCTTGAGGAAGAGGAAGGCAACGAGAATGGCACTTACTGTGGGCGCTAAGAGTCCCAAGTACGATAGGATATCCTGCGGTATCAGAGGCAATAATCCTCACGGCCTCATACGCTTTAAATTACTGTTAAGTATAGTGTCCTGTATGATTTAAAAACATTAAAACGAGAAATATGGACTGCAATTTTTTCAAATATTTTAAAAACTTCAACATTCCCATATGAGGACCCCCATAAGGGATGTTTAACCTTGCTAATGATTCTGGTATAAAAACACCTAAAAGGATTCTTGGGGCAGATGAACCAAAGGGATCGTTTGGCCTCAGTGTAACTCTGATTGATCATTAGATCACTAATCAGGTCACATCATCGGCCAATTAAATCATGGATCGATTCAAAGATAAACCTTCTGTTCGAGGCATTTTACAAGGGCTCTTTAATAACCTTTTTGTGTAGAATTCTTCTATAAACCTCTCAGGGTGTTAGCAAGCTGAGTCCGCTGAACGTCACGCTGGTTTCTTACTCTGATATAGCTCTGAAAAGCCATCCTGTTAGAAGGAGAATGGAAGATCAGTTGATCGCCCATATCGGGAACGCGCTCGGTAGAGCGGGGTTAAGCAACGCCAGAGTCTACAGGGATCAAGGGCGGATAGTTATTCATAGCGCTGAACCCATAAAGGCGGCCGTGATTGCCTCGCGGGTTTTTGGTGTGGCATCGGCGATGCCGGCCGTCGAGACGTCTGTCGACTTAAAGGACGTAGTTGAGGCAGCAGCTGGGCTCGCTATGAAAACCATTAAACCCGACCAAACGTTCGCCGTAGATGCCAGAAGGGTCGGGGGACACCCGTACACGAGCAGGGATGTAGAGGTCAAGGTTGGAGCTAAGATCTTACGCATGTTATCCAATAAAGGAGTTAGTGTTGATCTAGAAAACCCTGACAAAACTATCCATGTGGAAGTTAGATCTGAAAAGGCCTACGTATACACCCAAGCTTATCGTGGTCCCGGAGGCTTGCCGTTCGGCTCCCAAGGCAAGCTCGTCAGCCTGTTCTCTGGAGGCATAGACAGCCCGGTAGCGAGCTGGTTGATGATGAAAAGGGGAGCATTCGTCATACCTCTCTTTCTGGATCAGAGGCCATTCGTAGGTGATGACTATTATAGGAGGGCGATAGAGGTCGCGAGGAAATTACGTGAATATGTCCCGATAAAGAAGTACCACCTTTACGTAGCCCCTGTCGGGGAAATCATGGAGCAAATCGTGGAGAGAGCCCCTAAGAGGTTGACCTGCGTAATCTGTAAAAGGATGATGTACAGGATCGCTTGTAACCTCGCTGAACTCATGGGAGCGGAGGGGGTCATCACTGGTGAGAACCTTGGGCAGGTCGCATCACAAACCCTAGCTAATCTTAAAGTTCTAAATGAAGTAGCAACGGTACCTGTCTACCGCCCGCTTATAGGTCTGAACAAGCTCGATAGCGTCAAGATAGCCAAAGAGATAGGTACATATAGTTTATCCATAGAGCCTGTGCATGGATGTAGTATTGTCCCGAAGAAGCCAGCGACCAAGGCAAAAATCGATGACGTTAAGAAGGCCGAAAGTGAAATTCAAGTGGAGGGGCTCGTCTTAAGCTCCTTGGGAGCGCTTACAAAGTTGGCCCTGTGATTTTTTAACTCTTATTAAGCTCCTTATGATCTCAAATGCCCTTTCAATTCCATTATACATTAAGATTTCCTTCTGCATCTTCTCGGCCCTTTCCCTATAACGACCTCTCTCTAAGACCTCCTCGACCAGTGAGAGGAGGCTCTTATAAGAAACATCTCTCTGAGGGAGAACCCTCGCTATTCCCAACTCCTCTGCCCTCTTGGCGTTATTGCGCTGTTCCGTTTGATTGGGCGTGGGGATGAGAATTAATGGTTTGCCATAGTACATGGATTGAGAGATCGTTTCATGCCCGGCTCTAGATATCACCAAGTCGCAAGCCTTTAAGACCTCGAATCTCTGTGACAACCAAGGGTAAATAATCATCCCGTTGGAAACAATGGGGTTGTTCGCCAAGTTCGGATAACCCAATGACATTACGATGCCATATTTCTCCGGAAAACGACGGAGGATGTTCTTGAGCACGCCTATCAGGTAGGACTTCTCCTTTGCCGGACCACTTATCGGTACGAAAATAAGTGTTTTCCCATCAAAGCCCAGCTTTTCCTTAATCTCGTCTTTTGGCGGCAGAGAATCGGGCTCAACCTCGACGATCGGTCCGATGATCTCGACCTTCTTCCTCATGCTCGGCGGGATCTTCAAGTTATAGAGTGATATGGTGTAAGGTTCTGGAAAATCTAAGATCAAAACAACATCTCCCATATTCCATATCTTACCGATTAGCCCAAGAAGCGATGCATCACCTATCCTTGCCAGCCTCAGAAAACGTTTCTCCCTCGGGATGATGACCTGATACTGGTTTAGCAAGGTGACCTCAGGGATGCCGAGCAACTTTGCCGCTAAGATCGAAGATGCTCTAGAATCCGATATCACAACATCGGGCTTGAACAGCTTCATAAACCTTATTTCCGAGAGCACTTGCTTAAGAAAAACGTACAGGGAAAACACCCCGGGTTTAGCCGCTGTACCCCTAAAGTCAACGCTTCCATCCGGTTTAACTACTAGGCCCATCGGTGGAGCTGCGACTAATGGAAATTTTTCTCGCTTGATATAATCAACGGCGTCAAGGTACGTTGAGAAGAGGACGTCGCTCCCATCCCTCTGAAACCTTCGGGCTATGGGGAGGCTCCTCCCAGCATGACCAAGGCCAAGGCCACAAACCCCGAAGTATGCCCTCAACGACCCCCCTTCTCCGTAAGCTTCCTGCGGATTACCTCCCCTGATGGTTCTCTTTCAGCGAATATTAATGCTTGAAATTTATAAATTTTCGTCCCTTTAACGGCCCACATATCTGGTGATAAACCTGCCTTCATACAACAATTGGATAGGAAATCCTCCTCATCCCAGCCCCACTCGACAGGGACCTGAGGGAGAAGTATCCCATAAAATGCCCCCCTCTCAACTATGAGCCCATCACGGCCAATTTTTATTTGCTTCGGATACTCACTTGGGGTGCTGACCTCTATGAGCCTTGGAGGAGTTAAGACGCTGACCTCGACCACTATATATCTTAGCTCTTCGTAAGATACAGGCGGGAACCTAGGATCTCTGGTAGCCGCACTGATCGCAACGTCTATCGTCGCCTCCGCCAAAGGCAAAACGGGCCGGGTATACCCAATACACCCCCTCAGTTCAGGCACCCCACCCTTAATGCTATTTAAGGTCACAAACACGCCACATTTCCCTCTGAGGCTTTCAGGTAAACCATCAGGGACAGGAATTTTCCTTCCTTCCCTTAAAAAATGGGAGATCGCCTTTCTAGCAAGTCTAACTAGAAATTCTCCTTCCTCCTTAGTGAGTTTAAAAGACAAACTAAATTCCCCCTCAACTTACCCTCTTTTTAGCAACGACCTAGCTTTTTTTAACGTTTCATCAATCTTCTTCCAGTGACTTCCACGCCAATATATGTTGCCACATCCTGCGCATTCCCAATATTCATCATAAGCATTTAGAGTCCTAGGATTCACCCTTCCAACAACTCTGGCCTTCTCAACATGCCTAATTTGATGGTTGCACAAAGGGCATCTTGAAAGGGGCATTTCGACCTCAAGTTTAATGCCAAATTTTTTCGCTAATTCGGCCAGTTTCTTAATCTCATCTTCTTCTCTTATCAAAAATGAGTTTATTCCTGACTTTTCCGCCCTCCTATGTAACTCTAGATCACACGTCAATAAGGTTCGTCCATCTCTCTTGGCGACGGCTAAGAGCTCATCATCTGGAGCGTTCTGCAGGTACTTAACGTCATTACCCAATAAACGTAACCAGCGCGTCAAACGACCTAACATCCCATCGGCAATGAACTTCATGGCGCCGATACCTTCTCCCCTTAATGATGAGGATACGAGGAGTTAGGTCTCCAATTCAAGCCGGCACTCATAACATAAAAATTTGCCATTGACCTCTTTTAGTGAATCTGACCATTGGCCACAGTTATCGCAGTAACCTGCCAATGGGTTTCCCTCACGGATCGGCACAGCCTCAGAAATCGCTGCTCTCTCAGTTATCACGCTTATTAATTCTGGGGTTATCCTCACTATATCCTTACTTGTAATGATCCCGATTAAGTTTCCCCCGTCCATCACGACTAGCTTCCTAACCCCAAGCTCGCTCATTTTCTTAGCCGCCTTGCTGATTTTTTCTTTTGGACTGACGGTGATTAACGGAGCACTCATAATCTGTTTGGCATAAACCTTGCTGGGTAAGAGGTTTTTGGCGACGGTACGCTTAACGACGTCCCTCTCGGTGATTATCCCAACCGGCCTTCCCTTCTCATTAGTTACAATCACGCTACCAATATTGTGTTGGCTCATAAGCTTAGCGACCCTCGTGATACTCTCTTCCTCGGAAACCGAGATTACCTTACTTGTCATCACATCCCTAACGAGTATTCCCGGCTCGAACCTAGAACTCAATGTTTCACCCTCTTTAATTGAATCCAAAGCGATTGTGAGAGCCCCCTATTTTTCCCTCTTTGATCTCACCCTTTCCCGCTGGGATAAACCTCTGAAACTCACCTATCTGTACCCTTCTAATTTGTTCACGCAACAATGTTGGTGCCTTGCTTATAAGTCTTGTTTTCACCTCTCTAGCTAACTCCCCCCCACTTCTCTTCCCAGGGATCAGATCGACGTAAAGCGTCGTCCTTGAGGCGATCGCTGGTGTGGGTCCGCCTATAACTATCAGTTGGCCATCTTGATCCATTACCCCTATTGAGATTTGTAAGGGAACATTTCTTAGATAATTCTTTGGACCAACTATCATGAAGGCTCCCTTACTCAGATACTCACCAGAAGGAACGGTTTTTCTAACCTGGTCTGGCCTCACCCAAAAAACATCTATGGAATTCAGGTTTAGCTTCCATGCCTTGCTGTAAGAAGCAGCTAACTGAGCCGCCTCGAATACCGTCTCCTTTGTTGGAATTTTCTTGTTAGATTTAATTAGAACAAAGGGCGCGCCCTGTATGTCCGCGTGTAGGACTATGTCGTTGGGCTCCATAATGTGTTTTACGATGAGTTCGTTTGTGCTAGCATCTCTGCCCCCTATGACTAAAAAGTCGTCTGATGAGTAAAACCAATGAAACTTTTCATACCAGTGCCTCCTCCTCTTTAGGGGCGGCTTATAGGTC
>CAZTBK010000011.1:13321-21608 GCA_964611975.1 uncultured Candidatus Bathyarchaeia archaeon
CCATCAACATTAACTGTGATCGTGCCCTTTTTCGGCTCTATGGACTCAATAAAACCGGCCGGAAATAATTCCGCCCTCTTTTTTCCTTTAACCTCCGAAATTATTTTTTCCCACTTAACTCCGCCCCTCTTCCATTTGAGGATAGTTTGCCTCAATGCTTGGAACTCGTTTAAATGAGAATAGAGGATATCACCGATCAGCTTACTTCTTTTAAACTCTTCCCTGAGGTTTTTTAACCTTTTTTCCTGTTGATTAAGGATTCTTTCCTGCCTTTTTATCTGCCTTTCAACCTTAGCGGACGCTTGTTTCCATGCCTCTCTTGTGGCCATGTTCGTGAAGTACTCATCAACCGCCTCATTAAAGGTGGCGTAGCTTTTAAAGGGAAAATTTTCGTAAATCGAAATTGGAAAAGGCAAGACGTTGATCCAATCGTTTCTCTCGTTCAATATTATCCGTGGTGAGGTCGCTCCTGTTCCTGTGCGTGAGGTCAAGTTTTTTATTGAACTGTAGATCCTCTCTATCTGCTGCTCTGACAGAAGATCGCTCTGTAGGTCTTTGTTCACGCCCGCCTCCTTGAGGATTTCCTCGGCATATATCCCGCTTATGCTGAGCATTTTTGTCAGGGCTATGACCGACTTGGTCTTATAGTCCCTGATCAACTCTACTTCCTCGCGCGTTATTTTCAGAGGGTTCAGTCCAGATCGCGGCGGATGCTTAAAAATTTCCCCTCGAATTACGTCTCTATCCCGCATTCGACGGTACGTCAAGGCTTGGAGGATCTTGTTCTTTTCATCTACAAGGATAATATTGCCCCTTCCAAAGAGTTCGCACACAAGATTATAGGCTCCCCTCTTAGATGAGACCTCTATGGTGACTATTCTTTCAAATTCTTCCTGCCGTATCTCCCTTAAAATCCCACCGCGCAGGTACTTCCTCAGTGACCTACAGAATTGGGAAGGATAAGAAGGCTTTTCCATCGAATACTTCGTTAGGTGAATCCTCCTCCCAGCCTCAACGATGAGGTATTGATCTAGATGACGCAATTTCAGTATTATGGTTTTTTCATCAGTGTGGTAGATGTTGTCTATTATCCTCCCATTCACTATGCCTTTGAGCTCTAGGACTGCACAACATATGTCGAAACTATCCATTCTCTCCTTTGCTCTGTTTTCGAGCATACATTTCACCCGCTCTTTAGAATGTTCCTTTTTTGTAATGCATGGAGAGATATCAACATGTAGTAGGTAAGTTCGATAGATACGAAAGGTTTAAACCCAATCGATAGTAAATGAGGCCCATATATCAAAATAATCACACATCAATATAGATTCCATATATTTTCGCATGCTTTTTAAACAATAATATGTATACTCACTTATGGGTTCGAGAGCAGAAAAGGGGGTGGACGACACGCGGATAGTGTGTACTGGGATCAGCGGTAGTGGGGCGAGCGAATATCTTAGAAACTTATCGAAAGTCAGGGAGATCAAGGTTTTCGATATAGGGGAAACCATGTTCGAGATAGCTGAGAAACAGAGCACGCCAATAAAAAGGACGAAAATTTTGGACAAACCTGATACTGAACTAGCGCCCCTCCGCGCAGCCGCGTTCGAAAAGGTTTTGGGCGAGGCCTCAAACTTTGAGGACTTCATCGTTAGGACGCACGCCTGCTTCAGATGGAAAAAACACCTGAGGAAGGCCTTCGATTTCCATTACCTAAAGGAATTAAATCCGGATAAATTCGTCACTATAGTGGATAGCGTCGCAGCGATAAAGAGTAGGCTAGAAAGTAATCCACAGTGGAAGGGAAGATTAAGCATAGAGGAGATCCTCATTTGGCAGAACGAGGAGATTTTTCTGACCGAGTTGATGGCTGATTATCAGGAAAAGAAATTTTATATAGTTCCAAATAGGGAACCGATTAACTCATTCTTAAAATTATTGTTTGATGAGGAAGCCCTAAAAATTTACATAAGCTATCCCATATCTAACGTCAGGGATAGGGAGAGGTGGATAAAAGAGAAGGACATGATACGCGATAAGTTAAGGCGCTTTTTCGTCGTTTTTGATCCATTAGATGTTAGGGATGTAGAGCTATTTATGGAGGCCAAGGAAGCTTTAGAGGCAGGGAGCAGTACGTTTACGACCAATATAGGGGGGGCACCGCTAGAAATTGACGTCAAGGAGGTTTTGGAGGCGAGGGACGAGATATTCTCCCACACGGTTACGAGGGATTTCAAGCTGATAGACCAAAGCGATATGGTTGTAGTCCTTTATCCAGAGCCAGTACGTTCCCAAGGTGTGGCCAACGAGATCATCTATGCGTCTGCAAGGAAGGACGTCTATCTCGTAACCCCGCTGAGCGAGGACCCATTCACTGAGTATAACATTACTCGAAGGTTCAAATCGATAAGTGAGCTTCTAAGATACCTTCGTGACGAGGGACATTAAACACTGTTGGTTCTCCTATAGCTAAATTCAAGACGACCTCAGCGATATCTACGCCGTAACCCTCAACCACTTTATGCTGTCTACGATGCGTTTACTCTGCAAATTCGATGATAAAATTATTTCTTGCTTCGGTGACAGCTCGATCAGATTTGCCCATATCCCCTTGACAAGTGTGATGTCTTGGGTCGCTTCTTCCGCTTATTTCTATTGGCTATCGATAGAGCTTTGATGGATTTTTCATAAGCTTTACTAGAGGCATTGCTCATCTCCGAAGTTGCTCAGGCTGCAGAAGCTGGCCATTTAACTCCACCTAAGCTAATCACATTCATAGAATAACTTGAACCTTGCTTAAGCTAATCAACTTCAAACAGGAGGCATCGAAATTAAACAGTAAATGGCCCCTTTTCCTTTTATTATCCAATTCACGTCATATTTGATGTTTTAAACTTCAGAACGCTAATGTTTCATCATCCTCTCTTCATATTCCTTGAGGTACATGCTTGCTTCATTGACATCCATAAACAGATCGTCGACCCTCTCTATGTCTTCCACGTTCACCTTTTCATGCCCCACTTCCCTAGCATTTTGCGCAGCTAGACTGAGCAGCAGAACGGCATATCTTAGGGAACTCCTCGCGCCTATTTTCGTCAACTTTTCCAGCGCGCCCTCATCAAGCTTAATGTTTTCAGTACGTGCTCTTATCCTGAGTATCTCCCCTATCGATGCTTCATCGTATTCCTTTGTCCCGATGATGACTGAGCGATCTATGAGGTCTAACGGAAAACCTAGGGGGCTTTTAACATTTGTGCCTCTTATCGTCGTTACACCTCTGTTCGTGGCGAGAATTATTATGGGCACCAGCTCACTCTCAACGACCCTCCCTAGAAAGCTGAACGCCTCTAGATCCAGCAGGTGAGAGTCATCGATGAACAGGACTCCTGGATGGATGAACGCCCTCCCCTCGTCAACGAGGCTCTTCACCTGGCTATCGACCGCAGCCCTCACTTCAGGATCTATTTCCTTCGTCTCAGGTGCTCCGAAGAACAACGATAGCATCCCACCGGCCCTCCTCCTCGCGTTCATTTCGTCCATATCGTGCAACGTAACGGTATAAACAAACTCCTTCTCTTTTAAGACCTTGCCCCTAGGTCGGGGAACCTTCATCCTAGCGTCGACATCGTAGCTTTTACCTCGAGCGCTTTCTAAGCTCAGGCCGATGTTTGCCACTCTACCGGACTCGGCATCTATCTGAATTACGTATCCGTCTGTTATCCCCTGATTTATTATCTGTTGGGCGATGGATGCCCCCGCCTCGATGGTTTTTTCCTCATCTGTTGTCTTCAACGTGAGGCGCACGCTTTCTGGAACCTTTTGATACGGGTTATATGGATGAGGGGCCGTCTTTATATCCACGCTAGTTACCTCTCCCTCGTAAACTTGCCTATTCTCATGTATTTCCACGCCTATGCACTTCCTTATGGCCTCGTAAAGCACCTCCGTCTTCTTGCGTTCACTGCTATATATTTCGCTCCCGCTCATCTGTATGAAGGGTACGTTTGGACCTAATTCCCTCGATATGGCAACGGCCAGAGCCGTCTTTCCAGTGCCTGGAGGACCGGCTAGGATGATTATCCTGCCACTTAACTTGCCTTGTTTGATCATTTGGACGACTAAACCAGCCGCCTCTCTCGCTTTAATTTGGTCAACCATCCCATCCTTGACCCTAATAGCCTTCAGGTTTTCATCAAGCCCTAGGCCCTTAATATGCGTGTGAATGCCAACCCGTTCAAAGCGATGCCCTCTGGTGGGAGCCTCCCTTATCTCAGCCATTTTTCTCTTACCTTCAAGGTATGAAAAATGAAAATCAAAAAATATATTTTTTTCTAACTTTTTCTTTAATCCTTAGCGTGACGAAGTTAAGATGTGTTTAACATTTTCGTCTTCTTGGAAAACTACCTGCTATAATGAAAACTTTTTAATAAAAACTTTTTTAGGTTGTAATCACACTAAATGTTGGAAAAAGGAGGGGAAAAAAGGATACATTATCTTAAGGAAGCTAGATTCCACGGCAGAGGAGGTCAGGGGGCCGTCACAGCTGCTGAGCTATTGGCAGTTTCAGCAATAAACGAGGGGAAGTTCGCTCAAGCCTTTCCAAGTTTTGGCGCTGAGAGGCGGGGAGCTCCGGTTTTAGCATTTGCAAGAATAAGCGATGAAAAGATAAACTTGAGAGAGCAAGTTTACACGCCAGACGTAGTAGTTGTTCTTGATCCAACCTTGCCGGGCGTAGTCGATGTAACAAAAGGGTTAAAGAAGGATGGTATAGTGATACTCAATACAAAAGATCCACCAGATAAGGTGAAGAAGAAGCTAGGCATCGCAGGAAAAGTAGCAACGGTAGACGCTACAAAGATAGCCTTGGAAGAACTAGGTGTCCCAATAACAAATACTGCCATTTTAGGTGCATTCGCAAAAGTAACGGGATGGGTTGAAATGAAGTCGATCATAGGCGCGATTAAAAACAGATTTCCAGGAGCGGTTGGAGAGAAAAATGTTAGATCCGCTAATCGAGCATTTGACGAAGTAAAAATCGTGAAGTAAGGAGAAGTGAGACAATGAAAAGTTGGAAAGAAATACCAATAGGATCTACAGTTCTGGAGCCAGGAAATATCTCTGAATACAAAACTGGAGGCTGGCGAACGTTTAGGCCAGTAATAGATCATGAGAAATGCATCAAATGCTTTCTTTGCTGGTTGTATTGTCCCGATGAGTCCATAGTGATCACTGAGAAAGGTGAATTTGAAGTAGACCTTGATTATTGCAAGGGTTGCGGGATCTGTGCTAAGGAGTGTCCAAAGAAGGCTATAACGATGGTGAGGGAGGTTTTAAAATGACTAGGCGTGTTGCTATGGAAGTAAGCGCGGCTGTGGCGGAAGCTGTAAGACTAGTTGATGTTGACGTTATTTCAGCCTATCCTATAACGCCGCAGACGCACATCGTTGAGAGATTAGCTGAACTAATAGCGAATGGGGAGCTGGACGCCGAGTATATCAACGTGGAGAGTGAACACTCCGCCATTAGTGCATGTGTAGGGGCATCAGCTGCCGGCGCGAGAACATTCACAGCGTCAAATTCTCAGGGGCTTGCATTAATGCATGAGATATTGTATGTGGCTTCGGGCTGTAGGCTGCCAATCGTTTTGGCCATAGTTAATAGGGCTATGTCAGCGCCCATAAACATATGGTGTGATCACCAAGATTCCTTAGGGGAGAGAGACACAGGCTGCATCCAAGTGTACGTTGAGGATGGTCAAGAGGCATTTGACAGCACATTACAGGCGTTCAGGGTGGCTGAAGATCATAGAGTTTTGGTTCCTTTTATGGTCTGCTTGGACGGGTTCATTTTAGGCCACGTAATCGAATCAGTGAACTTATTGGATAAGGAAGAGATTAAGAGTTTCATAAAATCGAGAAGGGAGCCAAAGTACAGACTGGATCCGGATAAACCATTATCGATGGGAGTCCTAGGTGGACCAGACATCTATTATGAATTTAGGAGACAACAGGAGGAAGCGATGAGGAATGCGAAAAGGGTTATCCTTGAGGTAGACGAAGAATTCAGCAAACTTTATGGAAGAAGATATGGGTTATTTGATTCATACAGGGTCGAAGACGCAGACGTAATATTGCTCACAATGGGTTCGATGACCGGGACCGCAAGAGTAGCTGTAGATAAGCTGAGGAAGAAAGGGAAAAAAGTCGGGGTCTTAAAAGTACGAGTCTTCAGGCCATTTCCATATGAAGAAATACGCGATGCTGTTAAAGGCGCAAAGGTTTTGGCGACAGTGGATCGGAACCTTGAGCCTGGATCATTCGGTAGCGTGTTATTCACCGAGATTAGGTCGGCGTTATATAAATATGATGAAGAGCCTTATGTGGTTGGCTTTATAACAGGGCTGGGCGGGAGAGACGTAAGTGTTAGTAACTTTATGACGATGGCTGAAAAGGCCCTGAGAGTTGCAGAGACAGGAAAAATTGAAAGGCCATACGAGTTCATAGGGTTGAGGGAGTGATTAAGTTGTCCGAGAAGGCGTTTAAATCCATCAAAGAGATCCCACGTGAAGAATATTTCTCGCACGGCCACAGAGCTTGCCCAGGATGCGGAGCAGCCCTAGCAGCTAGATGTATACTAAAGGCTGTTGGGAAGGACGTAGTCGTGGTTTCAGCTACGGGTTGTCTAGAGGTCGTATCCTCTCCACACCCGCAAACGGCGTGGTGTGTTCCTTGGCTTCACGTAGCCTTTGAAAACGCTGCCTCCGTGGCAAGTGGTGTTGAAGCAGCATACAAGGCTTTGATGAGAAAGGGGAAGATTCCCAAAAAGAAAATTGACGTAGTTGCTATAGCAGGAGATGGTGGAACAGCAGACATAGGCCTCCAAGCTCTCTCAGGAGCTCTGGAGAGGGGGCACGATTTTCTCTACATTTGCTACGACAATGAGGCCTACATGAATACAGGAATTCAGAGAAGCGGCGTCACACCTTATGGGGCGTCTACCACAACCAGCCCTGCTGGCAAATTTAGTATAGGGAACATAACTTGGAAGAAGGACTTACCAGGGATAGCCCTAGCTCATCACATACCATATGTAGCCACAGCTTCCATCGGTTTTCCGCTTGACCTGATGAATAAAGTCGTGAAGGGGGTAAAGGTAAATGGGCCGGCCTACATTCACTGTTTATGTCCATGTCCACCGGGTTGGAGGTTCAGCTCAGATCTGACTATAGAAATAGGAAAACTCGCAGTGTACACTGGGTTGTGGCCCTTGTATGAAATCGAAGATGGCAAATTCAAATTAACAGTCAGAGTAGGAAGGAGGAAACCTGTAACTGAATATCTTAAGCTTCAGGGAAGATTCAAGCACCTAGAAGAAAAAGAAATTGCATACATACAGGAACGCGCGGATAGGATAGCTCAGGAATTAGGTTTAGGTCCAGTCGCCTGAACCACATCTCATTTTTCTATCAGACATGTGAACTTTTTGGAAACATAGTTTTTGACAGTCTTTGGTTTGATCGGTCCGTTATTGACTTTTTTTAACTATTTTTTCAGCTGTAAAACCCTTATTGTCGGTATGCTAGCTAGGGAAAAAGTGAAACCAGCGTAGTTGAAATTCTCAAGCCACCATAGCCCCAGGAGTTCCGGTGACCACAAGTTTCGGAGAGGATATTTCCACCTAGCTGGCAGAGCCGCTTTGAATGCGGTATTTGAAATCGGGGGATAAAAACGGAGAAAAACGGGGGCGTGTATTACGCTAAGACGTGGGGGCTTCACGGAGCAGTTGTTAAAAGACATAAGGCAGAGAACCTGATAACCACACTGATCCAACATTCAAGGGTTCAAGACGCAAAAAAGCTTTAATAGAGCTGACCGAAACTGAAGAGTCGGAAACCACAACGCTTTAATAGACTTATCTTCTAAATCTGTAGATAAACATAGAAAATGAGGAAATTAAAATGAATTCTGAAGAGGGTAAAATAAATTACCGTGAAATGCTTCCAGCTATAATAGGCTTAGTTTATGGTGTAGGCATACTCATTGCAGCGATCATAATATTTTACGGGGTTCAAACTGGTTTAATCGTCCTATCGCCTTAAGGTTTTCCCCTAAGCTTTTTTGCTGAATGCCTTAGAAAGTTCTATTTACCAACCCCTGAAAACTTTAAATCTTACTTCAAAGGAGTTCAATTTAAGAGAAACTCTTAGCCTCCTTACATTTTAAAAGTTGGATTTTAGCTATATCTAGAAAGGAGATAAAAATGGCAAAACATGCTGTAATCGTCG
>CAZTBK010000012.1:0-18859 GCA_964611975.1 uncultured Candidatus Bathyarchaeia archaeon
TAAGAAAACTGGCAGAGGGCCTCCTTATGTTAAATGAGAAAATGGTGGTTACGCCTTGGAAGGTCTCAGGAAGGGTAGATTACAAAAAATTAGTTGAGATGTTTGGTACCCAGTTGATAACTAAGGGCATCCTTGAGAGGATAAAGAAGCATGCTGGAAAGCTTCACATGCAGCTGCGCAGGGGCTTCTTCTTCTCACATAGAGATCTGGACTGGGTCCTAGACCTCTACGAAAAAGGTGAGAGCTTCTTTTTATATACCGGTAGAGGCCCCTCAGGACCTGTACATCTGGGTCACCTCGCCCCGTGGCTCTTTACAAAGTACCTCCAAGACGCCTTTGGTGCTAAATTGTATTTCCAAATGACCGATGATGAAAAGTTCCTCATACATCCAGAACTCACAATGGATGCCGTAAACAAGTTTACATACGAGAACATCTTAGACGTAATTGCGGTGGGCTTCGATCCGAAGAAGACTCTGATAATTTCAGACACTAAGTCTGCAAAGGCGCTATATAACGTGGCGATTAAGGTAGCTAAGCGTATAACTTTTTCAACGGCGAAGGCGGTGTTTGGCTTCAAGGAGAGCTCCAACATCGGCATCATATTCTTTCCAGCATTACAAGCCGCGCCCGCCTTCCTGGAATCGGTCATCTCAAAGAGAAATGTTCCCTGCCTCATCCCGGCCGCTATAGATCAGGATCCTTATTGGAGGGTAGCGAGGGATGTGGCCCCTAAGCTTGGGTTCTATAAGCCCGCACAGATTCACTGTAAATTTTTACCTGGGCTTGGGAAGGGAGGGAAGATGTCGGCCTCCCTCCCAGAAACGTGCATATTTACGACCGACGAGCCGGAGATCGCAGAAAATAAGGTCATGAATGCCTTTACCGGGGGGAGGGCAACGGCTAAGGAGCAGAGGGAGAAGGGCGGAAACCCAAGCGTGTGCACGATTTTCCAGTATATGAATTACCTGTTTGAAGAGGATGACAGGAAGGTGGAGGAGCTTTACAAGAGATGCAAAGCGGGCGATGTGCTTTGTGGGGAATGCAAACAGATCCTGTCAGGGAAGGTGAGGGACTTCCTGATCGAGCACCAAAGGAGGAGGGAGAAGGCGAAAGATAAAGTAGATGATTTTCTAGCCGATGATAAAATTAATATATGAGAATGCATTTGAAAGTTGGCATCCTCTATAGCGTCCCATGTTTGTGGTGTTGAATTATTTTCCCGTCCTTCGTTATTTCTCCTAGTAGGATCCTCGTCGTTGAGATCGGGAGGTTATCCTCAGCTAAAACCGTTTTTACGACCACGATCTCCATCGGTCTTAAACCGTTCCTCAGCCTTAAGCGATTGATCTCCCTCGCCCTCTTAGCGGTTTCAGGGCTCACGACGATCGCATCGATCGTCCCGTCGACCAATGTAGGTCCATACGGGTCATCGATCGGAAATATGTGGACCCTATCAAGTGCCCTTACTTCCCTAAGAAACTCCTCAAGCTCTCTCCTCCTCTCCTCAAAGTCCCCGACAGCGTGCCCCTTGATCATCTCTTTAGCCATCTCATCGGTCGTTAAACCTATGAGGACGAACTCGCCTACCTCCAATGCCTTCCTAATCAGAGCCTTGTGCCCTCTATGTAATTTATAAAAGGTTCCACCTATCACTACGCGTTTGAACTTACTCATCGGTCAGACCTCCTTTTACGCATCGGTTGATAAAGTTTTTTTATCCCTAAGGGGGGTATATACCCGTGGAACTTTAAGTTCGATGATGAAAGTTATACCATCTGACTCATCTTTACATGTTGATGAAACCCTTGTTGCCTGAGGACGTGCTCCAACGCTATATGAGGGCTGGCCGCATAGCCAAAGAGGTCCGAGAAAAGGCGAAGAAAATAGTGAGGGAGGGCGCTTCTGCGCTTCAAATCTGTGAGGCCGTCGAGAGCTGGATCAGAGATAGAGGCGGAAGACCCGCATTTCCATGTAACATATGTATAAATGATGTGGCGGCTCATTATTCGCCCCCACCAGGCTCAAAGAAGACGATACCCATGGGCTCGCTTGTTAAGGTGGACCTAGGGGTTCACGTCGATGGGTACATCGCAGACACGGCGACCTCGATAGGCTTCAGTCCTGAGTATGAGGACATGATCAACGCGGCGAAGGACGCTGTGGATCAGGCGATCGACGTACTGCGTCCAGGGATTAGGGTATCTGACGTCGGAAGGGTGATCCAAAGGACCATCGAGCGCTATGGCTTTAAGCCGATTCGGAACCTCTCTGGGCATCAGATTGCGAGATACTTAATTCACACAGGTAAATCCATCCCTAACGTTTCCGGGCTTAATGGGTTAAGAATAGGTGAGGGCGAGGTTTGCGCCATCGAACCGTTCGTCACCATGCCGTCTGCGAAGGGGGAGGTCGAGGGAACGAGAGAGGCGTACATATTCAGGTTTCAAAGGAAGAGGTCCGTAGGGGGAGCAAACGCGAGGGCGCTCCTCAATGAGATCGAATCGAGGTTCAGGACCCTTCCCTTTTCTAAGCGATGGTTGAAGGGGATCCTGCCAGATGAGGAGCTTGACCTGGCCTTCTATGAACTCCTGTCAAGCAAGAGCATAGCCGCTTACCCTGTGTTAGTTGAATCTAGCGGGAATGTGGTCGCTCAAGCTGAGCACACGGTGATCATAACGCGGGATGGATGCGTGCCGACGACTATCTGAATAGCCCCTTCTCCTTCGTTTCTTTCTGGTAAATTGACGTTATGGTCAATGGTGTGTTGCACTTCGGGCAGCTTTCGACTTCCTTCATCACGTAATCCCCCTCTACGAACTTCCTTATGCTTTTGAAACCACACTTGCTGCATTCCATCTCTGTCAGCATCTCAGGCTCTCCCGACGGAGTAAGGCCAACCCTGACCCTCAGCTTCGTGAGCGCGTAGATAGAGGAGGCCATCCCGGCCGCTCCGAACAAGAGATAATAATTCGCTTGATCTACTCGCCCATTCTGATATGAGGAATAAGCCATGTAGAGCGCTTGAACAGATAGGAAAAGCATGACCATTATGCTGATCAGGAACACGATGGGTATTGTGGGACCGGTCTTCTTCAACGCCACCCCTCCATCACTGAGCTATCCCGACCGTATTTCCTATGCCTACCACTATCACCGTGTCGCCTTCCTTCGTTTTCTCATTTATGAGGCGCCTGACCTTCTTTATGGCCTCGTCTACGCCCTTGATGATCGCCTTCTTCATAGGCGACACGGAGTCTATTATGGACTCCTTTATGACAACAGCGTTTAGCGGGATCTTATATCTCGACGCTACTTCCTCTACCTTGAATTGGATGACGCCAACGCCTCCGATCGCGGTGCCTACCCCCTCTGACGTAGACCCCGTCTCCTCCCCCTCAAACTTCGAAGCGGCGTCCACCGTAATTATCGTTGAGATCTTCCCATTATGTTTTTCTATTAGCTTTCTGACGGCATCCCCATACTTTCCAACCTTTGCCCCTGGCCCCTCGGCCTTCAAGACGTAGACCTTTCTGTTATCTATCGATAGCTCAGCTGCCACCACGTCCTTTGCGATCTTTTTGACCTCTTTCCCGTGCATCATTTTGGCCGCGACCAAGGCTCCAGCTCCATCTCCTATGGGTTGACCATAGGCAAAGGCCTTTACGGCCGCTGAGAAGGCCTTGGCTTGACGCATGATCAGCGGCAGCTGCATTTGGGTCTGCATGATCAGGATGTAGCTCATCGTCTTCTTCCCTAAGAGATAATAGTGTCTCACGATCCGATAGATGTAGTTCAGCCCCATCGCCACCTCCAATACCCCCTCTAAGTTGCTCACCTGAGCGTCCGTGGCTGACGGGGCGATCATCCTGACCTCATCCTCGAACCTCTTGTGCCTGACGTCCAGTATGTGCTCTATTTTGGGGACTATCCCGGCCGGATCTAGGCTGGAGGGCATGATCGTAAAGTACTCTAAGAACTGATCTATCCTCTCCGTCGGGTCGTCGTTCGGGCTGCCCACCTTCTTTACAGACGATATCGCGACCTCACGCGCCTTATCCCTAAGGGCCTTCAGATGGTTGAGGGCCCCCCTGACCTCCCTGAGCATGTTCAACATCTGGATCTTCTGACCGTAAAGCATGAATACGAGAAATAGCAGTAGGTAAATAAAGTTAAACAAAGAGCTGAGGTCCCCGCTAATAGGGGGGATCTGCTCAAACGACGCGCGTATCAACGTCCTTAGCTCCAAACTCAATTAATATGGTACGGGAGACGTGTCTTTAAAGCCTCTTTCGTGGGGATGCCTGCCAGCACTGAGATCTCGCGCAGGCTCTCGCACTGCACTAACAGCTCAGCGGAACTCGGCTTAACTTCCATGTTCGGAATGGGTATGGGTGCTATTTGTTCCGAGATCCTGTGGCCGGCAGGCAGTTATATGATTAAAATCGATGTGTTTAAACGTTTCGGTTTGACTGGAAGGTATAGGGCCACCCAATCCTTATGTAGGCGGTCTTACGCTGTCTGTTTACCACTTACTCAAACCTTTTAATCTTCTTAAACGATAGATTTAGGGCATAAGGGAGTTTAGGGCAGATGGAGTTTAATTCGATTTCCCTATCGAGATTTCTAAAGGAGAGGAATGTTTGGTTTAGGTTGCATGAATACGATGAAGACGTCAAAACCGTGGCAAGGGCTGGTGAGAAGGTGAATACAAAGGAGGTCGTGAAGTCCCTCGTCTTTATGGACAGCAACGACGAACCTTTTATCATCATCCTGCCAGCCGATAGGAAGGTGAACTTCAAGAAGGCTAAGAGGGTCCTAGGGGTTAAGGATGTAAGATTGGCCAGACCGGATGAGGTATTGAGGTATTCTGGCTACCCCGTGGGAGCGGTGCCGCCAGTTTTTCATAAAAATATAAAGAGGGTCATTCTGGACTCCCATGCCATGAGGATGGGGAAGGTATTTGCTGGTGGAGGGGACACGAACAAGCTGATCGAGATGAGGGTCGAGGACATAAGGAGGATCGACGATCCAGTGATCGCTGATATAAGCGAAGCGAAAAGATGACGTGGCAAGACTTCAGGTGCCTTAACCATCGCCTTTGCGAGTTCCAACAAAAAGGATATATATGGAGCTTGAGCGCTCTATAATTTGTCGGGGCCGGATAGGGGCCGTGGGCCAGTGAGGGGGCCTACATGCCCTATGGGCGGACTCTAGTTAGGTATGACACCCAAAGGCTCAACGCCTTTGAGCGTAAGGTCGGGCTCCAGAGCCGCACGGCGCAATTCGGGTACGCGGACCACTATGGGTGGGATGAAGAAGCTTTGGAGCGGTGAGACCCGAATGTCGAGAGTTCAAATCTCTCCGGCCCCACCAAGGCATCCTTCTTTATGGGAAACCCCGGGTTATTTCTGAACTGCCTTTAAGGATCAGAAAATAGGATGTTCTCGGTAATGCTTATATAGTAATACTTTAGTATATACCAATGATGATCTATGGCCGATGTAAAGGTAATTACGGTAAAGATTCCGGGCGAATTGAAGAGGAAGATGAAGCAGGTTAAGGTGAACTGGAGCGAGTACATCAGAGTCGCCATCCAAAGGAAGGTGGATGAACGCGTTCTGAAGGCATCTTCTGCTAAACTCGACGACATCAGGGCTCGAGCCAAACCTGTGCCAACAGAGGAGTTAGTGTCGTGGATCAGAGAGTATAGGGAGAGATGAAAACGCCACGATATGTGGTGGACGCTAGCGTTATTGCGAAATGGGTCTTGCCTGGCGAGCCATACCAAGGGAATGCGCTCAAGCTGAAAGAGGACTGCACTTCGCAGTTGGTAGATCTACACGCGCCCAGCTTCATCATGCTGGAGGTAGCTAATGCCCTTTGGAGAGCTGCGAAAGCGGGAAGGGTTTCTGAGGAAGACGCTCTGGAAGCCTTAAGAGCGCTTGAAGGGATGATGATAGAGATTCACGAGACAAAATGGTCTGAAGTACGTCAAGGATTGACCATAGCATGCAGCCTAGACTTGACTATCTATGATGCGGTGTATCTTACTCTTGCCCACGCACTGAAAACCCGCCTTATCACGGCTGACAAGAGGCTATATGAGACGGCGAGGGCGCGCTTTCCCCTCCTATATCTTGGGGATTATTTATAATTTTTTAGGGCAACGAAACAAAAGATGCCCACATATGGGCACATCATAGGGTCCAGGACTCTGCGGGCGATTAATGCCTCCTTTTTTATGCGTGCGTTAAGAAGAAGGGCGCCGACAGCGTGAAGGCGGATCCAGGTACTCCAGATCCTGTCATCGACCTGATGCCGGAGCAGTGGCATTGAGTGCGGATGGATATGCGTCTAGGTCCCTATGAGGTCGTGATCGAGGGGTGTTGGCGTATAGATTATACAGGTCCGAAAGATTCGACAGCGCCGCCCAGATTTTACTGGGGGCGTCTTAGAGAGGAACATGTTGTTTTTTCCGGTAGGAGCCGGGACGGCCAAGGACGGAGATGGATAAGCTTCCTGATGAATCCCTTTTCTTCGCCCCTCAATTCCATGGAGAGTTCAGCAGCAGACCTGGTAGGCCAGACCTGGAATATCACAGTTTCGTAAAGAGCGTATTTAGGTAGAAAAACTAAGGGGTGAGGACGAGACCAATATTTAAGTCTGCTAAGGAGGTATAGAGACTTACAATGCCTTACGGTTACAACGGAAGAATCCTGAGGGTAGACCTCTCCAATAACAAAATATCGATAGAAGACCTCGATGAAGTCCTTTACCGCCGCTACCTCGGTGGGAGAGGGATGATAAGCTACTTCCTCCTCAAGGAGCTGAGGCCCGGGGTGGACCCGCTTGGCCCTGAGAACGAGCTGATCTTCGCTACGGGTCCGGTGACCGGCACCCCAGTCATAGGGAGCGGCCGCAACAGCGTAGGTGCTAAGTCCCCTCTGACAGGGGGCTACGGTGAGGCCGAGGCCGGAGGATACTGGGGAGCGGAGTTGAAGCGGGCTGGCTTCGACGCTGTGATAATCAAGGGAAGGGCGAGCGCCCCGGTCTACCTGTGGATCGCCGACGGCCACGCCGAGATAAGAGACGCCGATCACATATGGGGTAAGGACACTGGGGATGCTTTAAAAACGATTCGAGATGAGCTTGGAGATCAGCTAGTTAGATTCGCTGGGATAGGGATAGGGGGCGAAAATCTAGTCCGTTACGCCTGCATAATCGTTGATCTGAAGGATGCCGCAGGACGGACTGGCTTAGGGGCCGTGATGGGTTCTAAGAGGCTTAAGTGCGTAGTGGTTAGGGGACATAGGCCTGTACGCATCGTCGATAAGGAAACCATCAGGGCACTAAATAAGAGGATGGTCACAGAGTTCCCTAGCGCCACCAAGAGGCTCCATGAATTCGGAACAGGAGCCTCGATATCCGCATACGCAAAGTTGGGGAATCTGCCCACCCGTAACTTCAGGGACGGCGACTTCGAAGACCCTGAGGCCATATCTGCCGTGACCATCAAGGAGACCATCAGCATTGGCATGGACGGGTGTTGGGCCTGCCCCATCAGGTGCAAGAAGATCGTCAAGTTAGAAGAGCCTTGGAGTGTTGATCCTCAGTACGGTGGTCCAGAATACGAGACCTTAGCTGCCTTTGGTTCCAACTGTGGAATCAAAGATCTTAAGGCCATCTGTAAGGCCCATGAACTATGTCAACGATACTCTCTCGACACGATATCGACAGGAGCCACCATCGCCTTCGCGATGGAGTGCTTCGAGAACGGCCTTCTAACAGAGAAGGACACAGGTGGACTCAAGTTAAACTTCGGAAACAGCGATGCGATGGTGAGGATGGTTGAGATGATAGCCAAGCGGGAGGGCCTCGGCGACCTCTTGGCCGAGGGGACCATGAGAGCTGCCAAGAAGATATGTAAGGGCGCCGAAAAGTACGCCATCCACGTGAAAGGGCAGGAGGTACCGATGCACGAGCCCCGACTGAAAAGGGGACTAGGCTTGGGCTACGCTGTCTCACCCACAGGCGCTGACCATCAGCACAATATCCACGACACGGATTATGTCACTGAAGGGAAAATTCACCCAATTAGATCTCTGGGGATTTTAGAGCCCGTCCCATTAGAGGATCTGGGTCCAAGAAAGGTCAAGCTTCTAGTTTACCACGGCATTTGGCGTTCCCTGAACAACTGCCTCGTCACTTGCCAGTTCGTCGCGTGGACCCCTCCACAGATGGTGGACATCGTGAGGGCAGTTACAGGCTGGGACACCTCGGTCTGGGAGCTCATGAAGGTCAGCGAACGGGCGATCAATCTAGCCAGGGTCTTCAACATAAGAGAGGGCTTCACGGCCGAAGACGATAGACTACCGGAGAGGTTCTTCCAACCACATACATCAGGCCCCCTATCTAAAACGGCCCTAGACAAAGTTGAACTCGATAAGGCCAAACGTACCTATTACAGAATGATGGGTTGGGACCCTGATACGGGCATTCCCACGAGAGAAAAGCTCGAGGAGTTGGATATTGGCTGGGCAGCCGAATTATTGGAGAATTAGCTTCAAACTCTCCTTGCCTTTTCCCCGCGCGAAAGTAACATAAAGCTGGTTTATGCTACAGTCACTTGTCCCGAGGGGATTTCAGACTCACCGTGGAAGGGGTTGGCCTTCCTTATGTTCTTTACAAAACAAAAATCACTATGAGCGGAATGAGAATGAATATTGAAAATGCGTATCCAAGCAGTAGCAAGGCGCTGTAGCGTTTTGAGCTCATAAATCCCCCTATGCCGTTAGCTATTCTTATTGGGAGTACCCTCAGTGGTGAGACCAACCACAGCATTAGAGCCAAAATGTTTAAAACGACATGTGCCAACCCCAACATAATACCCACAACGCCACCTGCGATATAGCCGTATATCTGGGCTAAATCCACCGTCGTCGCTATGCTGCATCCGCATATGTAGGGATAGGCCTCCTCTAGAGTCACCATTCTTGTTGCTATTATTGGGATGACTAGGGAAGTACCGATGGAACTACTTCCAGTGACCCATGTGATGGAAAATCCGGTTGCAAAGCTCTTATAGGGGCTGCCAAATGCCGATGAGACCCTGCCCGCCCAGTCAGTTCGTACCAATTTTTTCAAACCCTTCGTTATGAAAAAGTCTATTGAGATCACTACCATCGCAAACCATAATGCGGAGAAAAAGATCCCGCCCAGTCGAGGCCCAAAAAAATCGGTAAAGGCTTTTCCCATAGGCTCTATTATTGGGTCCTTTATGAGGATGTCGATTACTGTCTCTTCAAACACAGGTAAAACCCTCTCCAATTTCAATATCTTATAAATGAAGGATCCTAATGTTGTCACGGTCTTACTCAAAAAGCCTGTAGTAACCTCGAGGGGGAAGAGGAGGCCAACGGTCAAGAATTTACATATGTCATCAACTATTACACCGGGAATGGTGGAGTTAAACTCCTCTCTGGTCGTACTCTTTCTAATGGCGAATAGGGTAAGAGTGTTTCCAACAGTTGTCCCAATATTTGCTCCCATCACCATAGGAATCCCGAAAAGGATGGCTGAGGATAGGGGTAAGCCGCTTTCAACCATACCTGCCATCGACATCATGGTGGTCGCTATCACGGCACTGCTACTTTCAAGCAAGGTAGTGGCAATCACCCCAACCGCTAGGCTGATAAAAGGTGCTGCTCCAGATTCTACCATTGATAAAATGAGATTTGCCCAATCGCTAAACATGAGTTTGAAACCATATTCCACCCCTTCAAGTGAACATATGAACAAGAGTACTCCGCAAATCAGTAAGCTCATCACACCGATTTTCTCATTCGTTACAAATGACTCCTTTCCTTTCCGATTCAAGCGTAACCTCTCTATATCTAACTCTAACAAGGCCTTAACCTTAAAATATACATTCTTATATCTTACATTGGTGCCGCTTCAAGTAAAATGGGAGGGGCCACAGAAAAATATCAGCTTATTAGATGATCAGGGTTATTATTTTCATTCAAGTATCTACACGAGGTGGAGTGTGTTGTCAGTTAGAGAAATACTTGGGTGGTTCGAGAAGCGGAGGAAGACGAAGACCCTTAAGACGGCTAGAGATCAGATAACGAAGTCTATTGAGACTATTGATGACCTTAAGAAGGCTATACTTGCTTTTTCCGAGGGCGAAAAGGACGAGGCTGCAAAATCCTTAGATGAGCTCTTCTCGAAAGAGGATGAGATCGACGACCTTCGAAGATCTGTTTTCGAGGAGTTATCGAAGGGTAGTCTTCCTGTGAAGTACCGCGAGGACCTCATGTCGCTTGTCAGACGCCTAGACATGATGGCAGATCGCGTGAAAGATGCAGCAAGAAGCACGAAAGTCCTATTGGGGCAAAAAATTCCAAAAGAAATAATGGAGGCCCTCGTCAGAACTGTAGAAGTTTTGTTCGAGTGCTCCGCAGCCTTGGGTGATTGCCTAGAGATACTTGGTGTCGATCCTTCCAGGGTAAATGACTGTGCAAAGAAGGTTGAAGAATTTGAAACCAGGCTCGACGAAGAGTACCTAAAAACTAAGTACCTCTTCTTCAAGTACGATAAAGAAGTGAGTTGCGCAACGATCCTGGAGCTTAAGGCCCTCGCAGACTCTTTGGAACAAACAGCAGACCTCTGTGAAGACACCTCAGACTACATCAGAACCCTCGCAGCCGGGGAGGAGTCCCCCTAACCCACTCTGCCAATCAACTTAGCGCCGCTCACACAGAAGGGGATAACGACTCTCTAGCTAGCCCCTTAGCTAGCCAGGCTCCATAGGGCCTCATCCATCCTATATTTTCCTTCCTCCTCCCAAACTCATGTAATGCAAACATCATAGGACAGGACTACATCGACAGACTCTCCTTGAAGCCGAGTTTAATTCACTTAGCATCCTCATCGGCGCCTTTTTGAACCTCTCTGACCCTGCGTCCCTCATCAATTGACCTAAGGTCCCTCATCTTTATCCACCCCGTACACTTTGCCAACCCTCCTAACGATTTTTATGGCTGGGATAAGGTGTGGTGGCATGCCCTAACCAAGGAGTCCCATCGATAAGTGAACCCCATCACATTGAAACCGGCGCCTCATGCTGATGCACGTCTACAACGAAGGCGAAATTCCATGATTAAAGGGAGAGGGCAGCCAATTTCTACGGCAGGTTTTTCAAAAACGGGGTCACGCTCCCCACTAGAGTAATGAAATTAGTGGAGGCGCGCCTCCAAAAGGCAGAACGACGCCTCGAAAGGGCTAAAAAGGATTTTGAAGACGTTTTTACGAGGGCTCCGTGATCAGAGCCTACTACACCCTCTATCACGCCACGAAAGCGTACCTCACCTTAAAAGAGTTCCTGTCCCAGAACTCATGAGGGACCTGTTTCCGAGTTCGGTCGTCTATTCATCATAACAGAGGAAATAGAACTAAGATACGGGAAATCCTGTCCGAAGCAAGGGCACCGAGGGAAAAAGGGAGAGCACGATGCCTCTTCATGATCAAAAGAGGCGCCGTGAGGCAAAAGCTTCATGACGCGGAAGAATTCCCGAGAAAAGCCAGGGAGACGATCAGGTGCCTCCAGCGGGTCTTCATGTGGAATGGAAAAAGCTATACTCCGCTTTTCTCAAATCCCCAAGAAATGATGAATCAAATCTCACGTAAGATTTCCGGCATAAGAGCAACATTAAAAGGCTCACTATCAAAAGCATATTTGTAGATGGTTATGTTTTCAGGCAAGAGCCGGCCCGTCGAGAAGTTGAGGCAGATACTGGAAAGGCAGCAGTACAGGATCGTGGGAGGGCACTCCGCCGTAAAGATCTGCTACTGGACGAAGGAGAGCCTGAGGGCCGGTCGTGTCTGCTACAAGGAGCTCTGGTATCCCCCTGTCAAGTCCCACAGATGCATGCAGATGACCCCATACCTCGGTTGTAACTATCATTGCTTGCACTGCTGGAGGCTGCACAGCGGAGACAGGGGCATGGAATGGAAAGAGTTCCCCTTCGCAGAAAAGCTCGATGAGCCTGAAGAAATAGTTGACGGGTGCGTGGAAAAAAGAAGGGAGTTACTCATGGGTTTCAAGGGAAACCCGAAGGTCGATAAGAGGAAGTTTGATGAGGCCCTGAGGCCTACGATGATGACGATGAGCCTGACCGGGGAGCCCACCCTCTACCCGAGGATCGGTGAGCTCGTCGAGGCAGCTAAGAGGAGGGATATGATAGCATTCTTGGTGACTAATGGGTCCATGCCCAAAAGGCTGGAGGAGATCGACCCCCTACCTTGGCAGCTGTACGTTAGCGTTTATGGCCCAGATAAAAGGACCTATTATAAGATAGCGAGGCCTAGGGCTCCGAAGGCCTGGGATCGGTTGAATGAGACCTTGGAGCTGCTTCCGAGCCTGGATACGAGGAAGGTGATAAGGCTGACCATGATCAAGGGTTACAACATGAAGGATCCAGATGGATACTCAAAGCTGATCGAGAAGGCTGAGCCAAGGTTCGTCGAGGTGAAGGCCTACGAGTGGGTAGGGGAGAGCCAGAGGAGGCTGCCGAGGGGGGCCATGCCTAGGATGGAGGACATCAGGAGGTTCGCAAGGGAGATCTCAACGCGCATCGGGTATGAGGTCAGAGGTGAATTTGAGCCGAGCGGCGTCGTTCTATTAACAAGTTGAAACTGCATACGTGCCTAGGTTCACAAAGCCTTCTATGGACTTGGACGAGAGAGCCTCAGACTTATCTACAAGCCCGACGGGATATACGCGTCCATCTCGACCGTTCAAAAGAAGGTGAAGCCGATCGCTTTTCCATTGTATCAACTCTGGCTTCCAGCATAACGCTGACTATCTCGCCTCCTCCAACCTCTCCAGATTCAAGCTGCCTTGGTCTGGATGGGCACCCCTCAACGTGCCTAAAGCAGGGATGGATGCCGACTTTGAAATCGACCATTACGATTCACATGCAAGCCCAGGAGCTTTAGCTGTAGGTAGTTAACCAGTTATCAACTAATGAATTGACTCCGAAAGCTTTTATATAACCGAAAGATTTATAACGTAATGTTTCGTTAACGTTAATATACGTAGTTGATTTCCATGGGCCGATACCGGCTTCGCATCAAAAGGGAGTTCGGCGAGCTCGAAGTAGAGGGCGCCACCCTAGATGAGATACTGGAGAGCTTGAAAGGGTTGCCTAAAGCCCTCAGAGAGGTCGATGCGATCCTTTCGAAGCCCTCTCTCGGACAGAGGGTTTCATTAAGGGGGATCATTGAAAGCACGACCGATGGGCCGGTCTTGACCGTGCCTAAGGATCGGATCAGCGATAAGGAAGCTTTAGCGGTCCTCCTCTATTCCCTCACCAGCGCCAGATCATCAGAACTCTACAGGTTGCTGAACTTGAGCGGTAAGCTGTCCCCAGGGGCGCCCTCGAGGCTCAGCGAGATGAAGAGAGAGGGGCTCGTCATCAAAGATGGAGACCGATACAAGTTGACCATGGCCGGTATCAGGATGGTTGAGGAAAACGTGATACCGAGGTTGAGGTCAACGGGAAGGGGGTAAGATGTCTAAAGAGGAGAAGCTTGAGGCATCGGTAAAATACGGTCAGTTGGAAAGCCATTTTACAGGCACGGTCGACGAGGTGATCCGAGGCGTGATCAAGTTCATCAGCGAGGTATGCCCTGCTTATGACCTCGCATCTAGACTCGTGGTAACAGTGGATATTGAGAAGCTCATAGAGGACATGGAGGGAGTGATCGCGATCACGGACGAGGGGTTAATTTCGACCATACCGAGCGGCATCTTGAGCGATAAGGAAGCGATCCGCTTGCAGCTGATAAAGGCGTACCTCGGTTATAGGCTTGCGAAGCGAGATAAGGAGACCATGTCTCTGGGGGACTTGATCACGGAGACCCAGGGAAAGCCAGGTGCAGTGGCGGGGCGTCTGAGCGAGATGGTCGGCGAGAATCTGGTCAAGCGAGTTGGGAGAGGGGAGTATAAGATAACGACTTTAGGGATCAAAGATTTCTGTGATACTGTTCTACCAAAGATTAAACTGCCTTCAAAGGAGGGAAAGGGAACTGGTTAATGAAGGTAAGATCAAAGCCCACTTAGAGTACAAGGACTTTAAGGTTGACATGGAGGGAGGGCCGGATGAGGTCTTTCACGCCGTAGTAGACTTCTTAAGCCGGGTCTTTCCAAACCTCGAGGTGGTCTCGAAGGTCACGTTCACGGTAGACCTCATGAAGTTGATGGAGGATGTTTCTCAGATCGTGAAGATCGCCCCAGAAGGGCCCATCTTAATTCCTGGCATAAAGCTCACGGCCGGTGATGCTATTATCTCAAGCCTCGTTGCCGCGTACATCGGATATAAGTTAAAAAAGCTACCCGAGCCATTCCTCTCCATCCAAGAACTGAGCAAGATAGTTGACAAAGCCGTTAAGACCATCCGGAATGAGATGGTGGGGGCGCTAAGGGAGGGCATCGTCAAAAAGGCTGGAAGGGGAAGGTATCAGATCACGGACGTTGGCATCGCGCACTTTCAAGGGTCAATCATGCCAAGGCTGAAGGCCCTGAAGGAGGAAAGGATGGTTGGTTGAAGATCGTTTCACTGTTCGGATAAAGCTTGGGGAGTGCGAGGTCGAGGTGAGCGGATCTAGGGGAGAGGTTATTAATACTCTAGATGACATCTCTGAAATCGTCAGCAAGGTCTCAAAGGCATTCTCAGAGGCTCCCATCCCAAGCAGGATTGTTGGAGCGAGGGCCCCAGCTCGCGTTCCTGCGATTAAAGCTGAGCTGCCGTCGATCAAGGCCCCGTCAGGGGTCACGGACGCCATAATGAAGCTTCTATCTACTGACTGGGGCAGAACTCCGAGAACCCTAAAGGAGCTAATGGAGGCGATGAAGGCAAACGCGGTCTACTACTCCATAGGCAGCGTTTCAGGGACCCTCACGCGCTTGACGAAGGAGGGAGTCGTGAGGCGCCTGAAAAGAGATCAGGAGTACTCCTACGTCCTAGCAAAAACGTGAGCGTATCGCGCACGACGGCCGTGCGACGGGCCGCGCGGGGCCACCACAAGACTCCGCGCGACAATCCGTAGGGGGTGATACGGTTAATGCTAACCCGTCACACAGGTATAGAGATTGCGCCTTCTCATATAAGAATCTTACCCTTCGTCGCTCGAGGAGAGGGGCCGAAGGGATATCTTTTCGAAGCACAAGACCATAGGAGGGCCTTCTATGGAATTAGCTGACCTCAGCCGTACCTCTCCGGAGGATTTCATGACGTTAGGATGCGGATCGCTGAAAAACATAGCCGACCTAAGCTTCAGGCCGAGGTACGTGAACTTACTTGAGCTGGGTGTCGAGGATTTTGAAAGCCGTGAGCGCGAGATCAAAGCGAACATAGCAGATCTCAGACATTTAAAAAAGGTTAAGCTTCACCCTGTCGTGGACGGCACTCCAGTATTCGGCATAGACACCTCGAGCATCGAGCTGGGGGAGACGCACGATGGGATACTCTGCGCGGTGCGAGGTAGCGTTGTGTGGAGATATGAGAACAGGTATCAGTACACCCGTTATGGTCCATTCATATTCCACGTCACGGAATCCAATAGGCACATCTTGTACAACAAGCTTCGCCAAACTTACTTCGGGTCCAAAGACAGCGTCTCAGCTCCGAATTTGTGGCTGATGCCCGATCGCATCCGCAATTTCCTGGAACGCTGGCTTCAAAAACTGGTCTGCCAATCCTGTCGTAATTCGCTCATCCTCTGGGATGGTTCTCTGACGGCTTGGACTTTTGACAGCCCAGTATCGATCCTGAGCGAAATGTTGCAAATCGCTAGAGATAGGGGGAACATCGTCCTCGCCTTTTCGAAGAAGACGAGGCTTTACGTGGCCAACCGCAGAATAGCCGACTTGATAGATGACGAGGAAACCCCCTGTTTGCTAAAGGTAGATGATGCGATTCGCCTCCAGTACGGCAATAACGCCTGCTTCTTCGGGAGGGTCTACGCTGCTAAGCTAGCCCCAGGTTGCTTCTCATTTCGCCTGGATATCGACAGAAAGATCCCAGAAGGCGAGGGGATAAGCGCCGTTGGGAGGCTTATAGGGAACGATCTGGTCATCGAGAGCTACCCTGAGACGCTCAGGCTAGCGCATATTACGACGAGGTTCTCTGCGAGTGAGGTGATTGGGATGCAACGTTACATAGCTGAAAACTACGGGATGAGGATCGTTGGAAAACCCAATATTCGTCAGGTCCTATTTGGGCCGTACGCTGGCCTCCAACGTCGAGGTCCGAACGGTGAACGTACATATGATGCACATCTATAAGATCGATGGGAACACGCTTCAGGTGGTCTGTTGCCCTCCAGAGGACGTGAGGAAGGGCGATTACCTCCTTATCAATGATGTGGCAGCTAAGAGGGGCTTGATCGCTCAGGTCGTCAATACCGGGTATGCGAACGTTCCTGGGATCCTTGAAGACATACTACGCGAGCCTTCCGCTGGCCAGGTCGATGGAAAAGACCTAGATCCTCTTGAGACCAAGGCATATGTTAACATAATCAAGGATGCGAAGAGCTTCACTTGTAAGATAAGGAGGGGCGTCGTCAACGAGAGGCTAGATGACGACATATCGTGGGTCCCATCCCGTTCCACTTCAAGGGTTGAGAGGTTACCAGATGAAAAGCTGATCGAGATGGCTGGTTTAAACCAACACGATTCAATAGACGTCGGTACCACGAAAAGCGGGGCAAAGGTCTCAATAGGTCTCTCCTCTCTCGACGGGAAGCTCAACATAATAACGGGTAAGAAGGAAACCGGGAAATCCCACCTCTCAAAGCTACTCGTGCTGGGCTTAATTTCCAAGGGAGGGATATGCGTCGTCTTCGATATAAACGGAGAGTACGTAAACCTGGGATACACGAGCGATGGTAGAAAGGGGCCGTTCTACGACAGGATAATCGTCCTCTCCCCAGGGGAGAACTTCAAAGTGACCCTGAAATACGCCGGGTTAAACGTCCTTTTGAACGTGATGAGCTCAGTTCTCGATCTCCCGGCCACGTCGGCTTGGGAGTTCCGGAGGATATGGGATCACTTAGTGAGGAGGAGGATGCTCTCGCTCAGAAAACTTGGGGAGGCGATACAGAGCGTGAAAAACAACTACGTCCAGGACGCGCTTCTCCGCAGGTACGAGAGCTTAGTCAGCACTGGGTTTTTCACGGACCACGCTGAGGAAGCCATCACGCTGGAGGACGTGCTGACCAAGATAAAGGGAGGCGGGGCTCTGGTGTTCAACCTTCAAAACTTGCCTCCAACGTTCCGCCGGATAATAGTCGAGTTCCTGCTCAGCAAGTTTACCCATTTATTAAGACGGTGGGTGGTCAGGGCCATCTTCCTCTTCGCTGAGGAGGCTCACCTCTATCTCAGGGATACTTACTGGGACGATGTGGTCACCAGGATGAGGCACCTAGGGGTCTTCACCACCTTCATAACGAACCAACCAGACAGCATCAGCGAGGGCATTTACAGGCAGGCGGACAACATATTCCTCTTCAACTTCACTAATGAGAACGACCTAGAGACAGTATCGCGGGCCACAAGGGTCGATATTGAGACTGTGAACATCATAGCCCGTGAACTTCCACCGCACCACTGCCTCATGCTCGGGAAGGCTGTGGAGGACTTCCCATTGATCGTCAAGATCAACCCGCTTAACGCAAAGACTATGGGGCAAACCCGCTTATTTTTCACAAGCCTACGACAGCTTCACGCCCAAAAGGCCTAACCTCCTAACAGTTCAGCTAAGTCTATAAGCCCTGATATCTGAAAGGAGCCTCTGGTCTCACATCGTTTCAGCCGCCCTTCTTCATGGTGCCGCACATCTTAAACGATATTTCAATGATGCGCATGATCGTGTCCTCATCCCTCCTCGCGGGTTCAAGCGCACCTTTCTACACAAGATCGATGCTGGATGTGGAGGAGCTGGCTTATGAGATGAGGATGGAAGCATTAAGGGATTGCCCAGAGGCTCGTCGAAGAGGAGTTCAAAGGGTGATATCCGTTCTTGTAGAATCTAACCTTCTGCTAGCGTTCATCAAGAGGGAGGACAGGCTCAAGCCAGCAGACGAGAGGATATCTAGGCTCACAAGCTCAGGAGAGATCATCGGAGCCTACGTACCAGTAGCAACCATAGAGAAGATGACAATCTGGTTTTTAACAGGAAGGCGCTCAGATGACCAATAAGAGCCATAAACGCCACGATGCGCATAAGGAACATAGAGTGGGTAAACCTAAGCCCAGAGGTCCCTGAGGGCGTCGATGCTCATGAACGAGTACGACGTATGTTCCTTCGACGCGTATCGTGCGGCGACAGCGATCTTACTAGACAAGACCATACTTGAGGACGTACGATCGACGGAAGGCAGGCCAGAGCAGTTGTGGAGCCGCAAAAATGGGATAGACAAGGCCTATCGTTATGTGGACTAAGAGCTACATCACCTTGCCAGGCTCCAGGATACTGCCCTCCACCTCCTTGAACGGGCATATCTCGACGCCCCTCGTGAGGGTGACGTTATCGTGGATTATGGCGTGATCGCCAACTATGCACCCTTCCTCTATCTTGACCCATCGGCCAACGATCGCTCCCTCCCCGACGATCGCCCCCCTGATCGACGTGAAGCTATCGATCACCGCGTCTTGGAAGATGATCGACCGGTCGATACTGCTCCCCTTGCTCACCTCAACGTTCCTCCCGATGACCGCGTACGGGCCTATTACCGAGTCCTCTCCGATTCTGGAGCTGTCTCCAATGGCCGATGGGGCGACCACCTTCGCCTT
>CAZTBK010000013.1:0-16347 GCA_964611975.1 uncultured Candidatus Bathyarchaeia archaeon
TCTCGGTGCTAGCTCCAGAAGCGATTCGAAAAAGCTCCTTATAACGTAAAGTAACAGAATAAACTTCGATCTGATGATTTTTAAAATATTTATTAACCGATGGGAATCTGCCTAGATCTTTATGTGAAATGGACATGGCACTAAAGAATTCTGTGTCAAATTCAGGGCCGGTTGCAGGTTCGATGTACGAACCTTTTTTGATAACATCGCAGCGGTCTCTAGCTTCCTTCGAAACCAACGCCATCTTTGCCCCGACTACCGCGGTGTTGCCCGACGGATTTTATTTTCCTTGTTGACGCATCAAGCACCAACCTGGTAAACTTCGCATTTTGTTACCGTAGTTTTAAATCAATAGGCTTGCTCCGCCGATATCTACCGTGGCTCCATTTATGTAAGAGGACACATCCGAAACCAAGAAGAGAACGAGATTTGCTACTTCTTTAGGAGTTCCTAATCTTCCCATCGGAATAGCTTTTATTTGTGCTTCTAACTCCTCTGGTGAGGTGGAACCTCTCACCATAGGGGTGTCGATTAAACCGGGACACACAGCGTTGACGTTGATGTTAAATGATGCTACTTCTCGCGCCAGATGTCTTGTTAAACCAAGAACAGCTGCCTTTGATGCCGTATAGTGTGCTCCACCTAGTTCACTTACACTTTTACCAGCGGATGAGGATATGTTCACGATTTTTCCACTCCCTTGCCTTTTCATGGTTTTGATTACTGCCTTTGAGCAGTTGAAGACGCCTTTTACATTGACATTCATTACAAGGTCCCATTCTTCGTCGTCAATTTCTTCAATTGTTCTACGTCGACGTAGAATTCCAGCGTTATTTACCAGAATGTCTATTCTTCCATAGGTTTCTAAAACTGTATCCACCATTTCTGCGACTTGTTGATAGTTAGAAACATCTGTTTGAATAGCTACGGCTTGCTGATTTTCGTCTACGATTTCTTGGGCTATCTTCTTTGCTTGTTTGATATTTATGTCGTTCACCACTACTGTCACACCATTTGCAGCTAAGGATTTTGCCACCGCTTCACCTATTCCCCGTGCCGCGCCTGTTACAATCGCAACCTTACCTTTCAAATCATCATATTTTAACTGTGACAACTTTAGGTCCCGCTCCTTGTTACCTTGATTGAATGAGACATCTTTATATTTATTTACGAAATAGCTAGATAATTGGCGTTATGTCTACAACTTTTTTCCATTTCACTTATGCTTTGATCAACAACTCTGATGATAGCGTCGACCTGTTTTTTCATTATGAGCGGCGCAGTTATCCATATTAGACGCCAGTCACTCGGAGCAAGGACTTTAACCAAATATTATAACTCCCTTATCAAAGGCTTTGAAGCAAAAGTGAAGAAAAACCCGCGCATCTTAAAAATAAAAAATACTAATTACGAGATTGTGCATTAACTGAACGGATTTTTATGGATAAGCCTATCGGCGTTAAAAGTAAGTGGAGAAAAAGTTTTTAAATACTCCTGTTATACAATAATAGTTAAAATGTGCGAATTTGATATAGTAATTAAGAACGGTAGAATTATTGACGGAACAGGGAATCCTTGGTTTAAAAGAGACATCGGAATTGGCGAAGGAAAAATAAAAGAAATAGGGAGTGTAAAAAGAGGGGAAACAATAATCGATGCTGAGGGAATGGTAGTTTCTCCAGGTTTCATCGATATACATAACCATTCAGATTTTACTATATTGGCTTATCCGAATGCTGAGAGTTACATAATGCAAGGTGTAACCACAGCCGTGGTAGGCAACTGCGGCGCAAGCATGGCACCTGTAAACCCTGAAAACTTGGAACTATTGAAAAGGTACCTTTCACCATTTTTAGTGCATGGCTTCAATTATGGTTGGAATTGGAGGACCCTAGGTGAATATTACAAAAAAGTTGAAGAAAAAGGAGTTTCTATGAATCTTGCTCCTTTAGTGGGGCATGGGACTATACGTATAGCTGTGAAAGGGTTTGACGCAAGCGATCCCTCTGAAGAAGAAATGAGTGAAATGAAGAGACTCCTAGTAGAAGCTTTAAAAGATGGGGCCTACGGGCTCTCTAGCGGGCTTATATATCCTCCAGGCGCTTATGCTAAGACTAAGGAACTCATCGAATTAGCGAAAGTTGTAGCAGAGTATGGAGGGGTGTATGCATCTCATATTAGGAGTGAAAGTGACACATTAATAGAAGCTGTAAGCGAAGCTATAGACATAGGAAAAAAGAGCGGTATCCCTGTTGAAATTTCTCACCACAAAGCGGCCGGGAGAGGAAACTGGGGAAAAGTCAATGCTACTCTAAGGATGATGGAGCAAGCTAGGGAAGATGGAGTCGAAGTAAACTGCGATGTTTATCCTTATACTGCTGGAAGCACCACAATAACATCACTATTACCCACATGGGTTCTAGAGGGCGGCACAGAAAAGATGATGGAAAGGTTAAGAGACAAAAAAACAAGGGAAAGAATAAGGAGAGAGTTTCTCGAAGACAGAATCAGAGGAGAAAACTGGATTAAATCAGCTGGACTCGATGGAATCTTGATATCCTCCTGCCCGCCAAACACGAAATATGAAGGGAAAAATTTAGAAGATATCTTAAAAGAGAAGAATATGCTAGATAAACCCTACGAAGGAGTATTCGATTTCATACTAGAAATAAGAGGAGAGGCTACTATAGTCATCTTCGCAATGAGTGAAGAAGATTTAAGCACAGTAATTTCTAACCCATTATCATCGATCTGCTCAGATTCATGGCTAACGAGGCCTAGCGCAGGAGGAAAACCTCATCCTAGAGTTTACGGAACCTTTCCAAGAGTTCTCGGAAAATATGTGAGACAGAATGGATTAATAAGAATAGAGGAAGCTATAAGAAAGATGACATCACTACCCGCCACAAAAATAGGGCTAAAAAACAGAGGGCTTATAAAAGAGGGGTTTCAGGCAGATATAGTTGTATTCGACCCAGCTCATATAATAGATAAAGCAACCTACGAAGACCCTCATAAATACCCTGAAGGAATAAATTACGTAATCGTGAATGGTAAAGTTGTAGTGGAAAACGGGAACCACACCGGGGCTAGACCAGGGAAAATACTAAGAAGAAAGCGGTAATCTCCCTTCATTTATTTATGTTTTTGGCCAGATTTTTAAGAGAATATTCAAATTAGTTTTCAGAGCTTTGAGGTAACTGAGTTATTTGCTCCCTTGTATATTTTATGTCAAAAATAACTCATCAATAGGAGTATATGAGAGAAATCTTAAACTGGATAGGACCTCTTAAGGACGTAGATGAACAATATTACCTAGCTCCTACCTATCACGGATCTCTTTAAGGATCGGAGGAGCCCCTTTCCCCTTCCTCTCCGTTTCCCTGCCCTTAGTAGCGGCTCTGTATCCACTTCTAGTCTAAGGATTTTATTCAGAGCATCAATGAGCACGGTAGCTGCCTGAAAGTCGGGGATATCCAGCTGCGTTGTAGTTGTCAAAAGTGCTACCCAAGGGATTTTCAGTGTTAAGCACACATCAATCATACCAGCGCTGATCCCCCCGATGATCCCGTTAGACAATGGTTGTATATCATGTTGACGGAGATCTTGAAGCTTTCTAGAGTTGGAACAAAAGGCAAACACCTTAGGTTTTGCCTTTTCCTGAATCAGAGCCCCTTCTAGGAATATAACCTCTTTAGTTCTCCTGTGTAGCCAATTCACCAATGCTTCGGCGATGTCCCAGTACGCCGCAGGTGATATAACACTCGGAGGGCTATACCACATGGTTAATAGGTCTCCTTGTGTGTTCATGTATATCCTGATGGGGCTCAAAGCTTTCAATTTGTTGGCAGTAATGGCCTTTATAGGTGGGATCAGCCTAGACTTCACGTACGCTATTTTCTTCATGCCTAGGTTTTCAGTTAAGTACCTGACCGCCACACTTCCAACAAGACCCGGACCAGGGAAGCCGGTAATGACGGTGGGTTTCCCCATTCTTACATCCTTTTCCTCTACAATCACTACGGTGGGATCCCTTAACGCGGTCTTCAATAACATCCCTCCATTCTTAACGCTCCAAGAAGTTTTATAGTACTCCTAACTTAAAAAGATCGTTGATGGGACAAATCGATCGTCATGTAATCCTCCGCCTTAGCTAGGCCAAGCTGGCGCCATTCACCCGTCCACTCTTGATAATTTGTCAAAGTCCAACTTTTTCCTTCCCTTACTAATTTTGGAAATAATGGTGCGTAATTTGACTAATTAATAAATAGCGCGCGAGAGACATGCGCGGAAAAGGCCTTCTCATCGGAGTGGATCTGCTTATTGGGCGATTAAAGCGTCACGTTGTTGAAAAATAAGAGAAATCTCAAGAGGTCAACCGTGTCGTAAAACCTTCCCAGCGAAAACTCCCGTATGCTTTCCATTCTCCTTCGTGATCTGCCCGTTGACAATGACAAATTTTATGCCAATGGGAAACTGATGTGGGTTTTGATATGTTGCAGTGTCCAACACAGTCTCGGGATCAAAGATCGTGATATCGGCCGCCATCCCGCAGCGAATCATTCCCCGATCCCTCAGTCCTAATGTCTGCGCAGGTAGCGATGTCATTTTCCGAACAGCCTCCTCTAATGTGAGAACCCCCTCCTCCCTCACGTAGCGGCCTAGAACCCGTGGGTAGGTGCCGTATACTCGTGGGTGAGGTTTGCCGCCTAGGAGTCCATCGGTGCAGAACATCTGAACAGGATGACGCATGACATAGCGGACATCGTCCTCGGACCCATAAAAAACTATCATTTGTCCTGTCCCACCCTCCTCCAAAAGCAGGTCGCATAGAGCTGTAAACTCGTCGGGCTTATTCATGATCCTAGCGATTTCTACTAGGTTCTTTCCTTCTAATGGCTTATTCTTCTCGGTGCCAACGCAGCTTACATATATACCCTCCCATCCACAGTCGACCACCCAGTTCTGCCACCATGGAATGCCTTGAGCTATATCCCTTTTCATTCTCTCCCGTTCCTTGGCACTTTCAAGTCTCTTTACTAGTTTATCCACCCCTCCCTCGTGCACCCAAGGTGGCAGGAGCGAGGATAGTGTAGTCGATCCCGCTGTGTAAGGGTATTGGTCTACTGTGACATCTACACCTTTTGCACGTGCCTCCTCCACCAACCTCAGTGCCTTCTTTGTCTTACCCCAATTCGCCTTACCGGAAGCCTTAAAGTGAGATATGTGGACGGGCAACCCTGCCTCCCTACCTATCTTCACAACTTCCTTTACCGCTTCAAGGAGTTGATCACCCTCGTTTCGCATATGGACGACGAAGATACCGCCAAATCGGGCGACAACGCGGCAGAGCTCCACAAGCTCGTCGGTTTGTGCATAGACACATGGTGGATAAATGAGACCGGTCGACAATCCAAAACCACCCTCCTCCATCGAAGCGGCGACTAACCGCTGCATCTCCTTCAGCTCGGCATCTGTCGGCCTTCTGTTGTCCTCACCCATGACAACCATCCGTACGTTACCATGAGGAATCAGCGAGGCGACGTTCGTTGATGTCCCAGTCTCTTCCAGGCGGTTGAGGTAATCGCCGAAGCTTGACCAATCCCAGTCAACATCTGGGTCACCGTCGAATCCTGATATGTATGTTCGCCAATGGTCCACGGCGTCAGCCCTCATAGGAGCCGCGGAGAGTCCGTCTTGGCCGATAACTTCTGTGGTCACCCCCTGCATGATTTTTTGTTTCGCATCTGGCTCGACAAGTAGCATCAGATCGGAGTGGCTATGCATGTCGATGAACCCAGGCGCCACTACAAGGCCATCAGCGTCGATGATCCGCTCCGCCTTGGCGCCGCTCAGTCGCCCAATAGCTACGATCCGCCCTGCTTCAACGCCCACATCGGCTCTATACCAAGGATTACCAGTACCATCGACGACTATACCTTTTTTGATTAAGATGTCAAACATAAGCAATCCTTCATTACTTATTATTATTAGAATACTTTATTAATATATAACTTATGGGCATAAATTGAAATCCAAAAAGGGGGGTAGGCTTAGAAGTTTCCTCGGATACATTTATATAAAGTTCTAACATTTTCTTTATTTTGGTTTGGGTGATGTTGTTTGAGTCTAGAAAATAAGATAAAGAAGGTGGCCAAGGCTTTCGAGGGAAAGCTAGGCGTGGCTGTGAAGCACCTTGGAACAGGAGAAGAGGCTTTTGTGAACGGAAACGACCTGTTCCCAACCGCCAGTGTCTTCAAAGTCCCCGTCATCGTCGAGCTCTACAGGCAAGTGGAGTCTGGAAGAATAAGACTCAACCGTAAGATAACATTAAAGGAGTACGACAAGGTTCCAGGCTCCGGCGTCCTCAGGGAACTTAACCCGGGGCTAATGATTACAGTTCAGGACCTTGCGACGTTAATGATAATCATAAGCGATAACACCGCCACAGACATCATCTTCAACCTTGTGGGGAAGGAGAACATTAACAAGACCCTGCGAAAACTTGGATTAGAGAAGACCAAGGTGGTAGCAAATTGCAGGGATCTCCTCTTCGGCCTCTATGGGCTTGATGACATTAATCCCGAGGAGAGGACTATTGAGTTGTTCAGGAGGCGAACGCGAAGCAGGAGCTTCAACCCTAATTCGTGGACGCTGAGGGTGGAGAATAACAACGTTACAACGCCACGAGAAATGTTGAGGCTGTTAGAGATGATTGAGAGTGGAGAAGCGGCATCTCAAGCGTCATGCAACGCCATCATCGAAACGATGAAGAAGTGCCAGACAGATAACTGCAGGATTCCCAAGTATTTACCGAGAAACAAAGTTGAGATGGCACGTAAAACTGGTAACCTACCGGGCATAAGACCTGATGTCGGCATTATATACTTGCTCGACAAGGGAGAATGCTACATACTCTGCTGCTTCACGATGGATGCCGCCGACGATTATGCTGCTGAAGAAGCTATAGCAGCCGTGTCTAAGCTCGTCTACGACCACTTTACTGCATAAGCCTTGTATAGCTCTTGTGACGGATCTAAAATAATAAAATGGTAAATTTATTTTTGCCATGATAAATCTTAGGAACATTTGAAAGATGGGTGATACTGAATCAGTGGTAAGTACCTTGACCTAGAGGCATCGTACAGGACAAACTTCACATATCCATATTATAGTGAGAATAAATGGTTCCTACCTCAAGCTTGGACTAAGTTGTTAGATAAAAAGGGGGGATTTAGTTTAAGTCCCCTTGATTCGCCTGTATAAGGCATCGGCGGCTATTAGCAAAATTGCTATTATGGTTACGTACAGTGCAGGTGGCGTCAGTAGTTTCATCGCCATTCCAATTGGGTAGCCGATATTTGACAGCAGGAATGTGCCTAGCATAACTCCGAAGCATATCATCAGCCAGAAGCGCCCGAATTTCGCCGAAGATTTTAGTAAACGTGTGGGTTTGAATGTGAAGAGGAAGTAGACTATGACGAAGACGGTGGCAATACTCATCACGAAGTTATTGAAACCAGTTATGCCCTCTGCAAACCATGATCCTTGCGGTAGCTGTCCAACTATCATAGCTTTGATCGCGCCAGACACGGCCACCGCGGAGCCGCATCCAGTTAGTACAGCAACTGACCATCGACTCATAAACGACACCGGCTTAACATATCGTGTGTAGAAGAGGAATCCAAGTATTATAGATAGGGCAAGTCCAACAGTTACGTTACCACTTAAGAGGGGGACGAACACTCTCTTAAGGAGAACGTCTATCCCCATATAGATTGAGAATCCAAGGTATATACCTATCAATATGTGTTCTCCAAGTCTGTAGAAAAGGCTCTCTCTGTATAAAAAGCTCCATATAAGCAGCATCATTACAGCTTCCACTATTAATACCCACTCCATGTTTTCCTCACTCCTCCTTACGTTTCGGCTTTTTAGCATGTGTGTAGAGATAGTACACATTTGACCCTATTATCAGCGCTATACCATAGATGTGACCTAACGATTGAGCATCCATAAACTTACAGCCAAGACCCCGTTTACCTATGAGTACCTCATATTCGGCGCCCCCGCGTTGGTCGGCTACATAAGAGGTTATCGAACCAGCATTTACGTAAGGCATAAGCCACGAGACTGTGCCGAAGAGGGTGGAGCATATGGTCCATTTGAGTCCCGGCCACTCAAGAGGGGACCATTGCCGTGGTAACATGTCTGGACTTGAATATGTGGTGTACCATATCCCTGTTACATCGTTAATCGTCTTAATGTCTTTCATAATAGGCAATTCATCTACCGGGGTCCCATACACATCGACACTACATGCAGTGTGAACGTCCCTTGCGAAAGTTGCCATTGCGGTCTCGTGTCCTGGAATCCATCCAAAGTTTACCCAGTCCACGCCGTAATTTAGGGATTCCCAGTATTCCTTTGTCTCTTGGAGAATTTTGTCTATGTATATTTTGACACCTGACTCGTATGTTCCAAATATAATAACTTTTATACCTTTTTCTTTAACCATTGTAAAGGCATGCTTGAGTGCAGCCATGTCACCCGGACCTAACGCGGGGAAAGCACCCACATCCATTTCAAAACACATCACAAGTACGTCTCCCGACTTTAAGCTATTCATCAACTCGTAGCTCTTCCTTGTTGATTCGCTTATAGGTATCGGCAGTCCAATAAGCACCACTAGAGGAGTCGATATCAGTATGAGAAATACTAGGAAGATCACTCTGTCCGCTGTTGGGAATCTTCCTAACTCAGTTTTGGCTGCCATTTACCTCACCGTCCTCCACCTAGGTATGATTTCTCGTATCCAAGTACCGCTCGCAACCACAAAGCGATCAATCCTATACCGACTCCTATCATGATTCCCCTGTATGCGCCTGAGTTGGCCACGTCCTTGAGCCAAGCACCTATCGGCACAAACCCTGGCCATATAGCCGCACCAATCGGTGCCGTGTATAGCATAAGCAGAATGGCTGTTATCAGCATAATCCCAATGTCCCACGAGCGTGTTCTCGCTCCTCGGAAGAAAACCGTATACATATAGAACCCAACGTAGGAGAGTACGCCTGTTTGCAACGGCGCAAGCATGTGTAACCATAGGAAGTCCTTAAATTCTTTACTTACAGCTATTCCTTCATACCCACCCACCCCGCCTAGTAGGCCAGATACGAGGAACATTAAGAAGAATGCCAATAGGATTGCGCTATAAGGCCAATACTTTTCCCGCTTTCGTATTCTTACCAGATGATAGCGAAGTAGAGTCACCAGACCTAAAATGTAAGAGAAAGACACCAATATTATCGACCAGCCTATTAGCTCATCAGCCACCTCAGGAATCAGACCGGTAAAGTAGCTGAATAGTATGATGCCTGAGACTACGGTGAATAATATGATAGGGATTTCCCCTCTTTTGAGGATAACGGCCATACATACTCACCCCGCAACAAACTCAATTAGTCTTTGGAACCAATCCGTTCCCGCCGAGCTTAGAATCACAGAAATCGCGATGAGTGCAATTATAATCATCTTGAAGAAGTCTACTCCCCTAACGCTGCCTAACTGGTGCGGTTCACCCGTCACGACAGCGCCTGCAGCGTACACTTCTTCGCCAATTAAGGCGTAATCGCAAGTGCATAGGATAATTGGTAGGTAGTACAGCCTTGGCGTGCCAGCAAACTGCATAGATCCAGCTATAGCCCCGGTACCGACAGAGTGGATAGTCTCATACTTAGTTGCTCCAAATATACAGTTGACCGCCGGCCTCTCCCTCATGATGTAACCCATCATCGCCGACATGAGGGCCCTCTGCTCCTCACTCGTATAGTAGACCATATCAGGAGTGTACATCTCTGGGTGACCTCCTGTATCGTAACCAAACTTGATTATGTCCTCTGCTATTGGAACAATGTGTGATCTAATGCAACTGTACCTCATAGGAACCCCGTATTTGCCGCACGCCTTTGCGAATTCACCCATTATAGCTAAGGCCGCAGTGGTCACAGGTGCCCACTCATCATTCAACCCACCCCAGCCTGTGCAGTAGTGTACTGATTTCCCCATCTCTGCGGCGCGACCAACAGCCTCATCTATGTGTTCGAGAGCTGGAAATGGTCGGACGTATGGCTTAGTCTTTTTTGCCCGCGCGATACCAAGATATATCAGAAGGCAAAGCAGTGCAAATGTAACTAACTCGAATACTCTTACATGCATTTTACATCAATTTTTCTCATTATACATTTATTCATTTAAAAACTTTTGGGTTTTGGGGTTAAGCTCAAAATCCTTGTTTTCCTCAGATTGTCCATATAAGGTTGTAGCAGGTGATTTTTGACCGATCTCAGCTTTCATGGTTTGCCTGGTTCTGACGACGTCTCCGACCAAGCTTTTCAGAGAGTGCCAGCGGCTTCGACTCGTGGATGCAATCTATAGAAGCGGTTGGAGATGCACGGATGTCTCTTGAACAGTGTTACCATGCTCTTCCACGGCCAGCAGCCCTTAGCCTTCGTTAGGCTGTTCTTATTCGGCTTGATGTATGGCGTGCCTCTTTCTTAGCTATGAGCCTGCAGTTTCTTCTGGATAAAGTAGCCTGCGTCCGCCATCAAGTATTCTATATCGTCTAGGTTGGCAAGGAACCCTTCAAGATGCCTACACTCGTGCTGCTGTCCTAGTGTTGCTTAAACGTCTCTATGGTTCTTGCTTCAATATTGAACAATGCATGAAGCTTAACGTATTTCCGTCTGCCACTGTTGCTGGTTGAGGACTAAGCTCAGTCTCGCTAGACTGATGTAGGCCCGTGGCATCGACACCCAGCTTCACGCTCTATGGGGGAAGGCTCTCGTACAAAGCCCAATTAAAAACGTTTTCTTCGTTGTTTCATACTAGAACTAACCTATTCACCAAAATAAAGATTAAGGACATTTCACGCTAAAACCAATTTTGTAATAACAGCAATTTTATTTAGTTAAACACTTAATTGATTACTAGGATACACATTGGAATTTAAAATAGAAAGTCGCATACCATTAGCTCTATTTAGGAAGGCACCCTTCATTTATTCTGGCCCTGATTTTGTGTCGTTTCCACTTGGAATGATTTCAAATATCATAAATTATCATGGAAGAAGCTTACAAAGATTCTACCCATTAACGATTTCCAAGGTAGCTCCAGACAGCCTCTTAATCGACAAGATGTTCTGCTTTAGCTTTTTCTACGTTAACGATGAAGATAATCTCATTCTGTTCCTTACTCATCCTTACTGGTTTGATAGGTCTAATATTAAGAAAGTATTTGACTTCTTTCTTACAAAAGTTGAAGAACTCGCAAGGTTTGCAAATAGTGAATTTATTCAAGTGGAATTTCATGAGAAAAGTAATCCAACCATTGCCTTTCCAACCTCTCTCTCACATTTTTCATATGATTTAAGCAATATGCAAATACAAAAACGCGATCTATCTCTTTTTCAACAACACGGATTTTACGAAGAGAGAGCTATACTGTGCTACGAACAAAGTATACGTGAAGTTGAAAAGAAGGAAAGGGAAGGGGACCATACATGCAATAGTTATACCATCAGTAGCATTAACCAAAGTAAGTTTGCAGTAATGGAAAAAAGTATACGTGAATTTCCTATAAAAGCTTATACCCTCTCCACTAAAGACCCAATAATGAACCAGAGAATGCCTTATTTTTTCAATGCTACAGTATCCGCTGCGCACAAACGATCTAAATGGTTCTTACGAAAGTCCTTAGATGGATTCCTCCAATGGTCACCAAATTTACTAGAACTATTCAGAAAATATCGCTCACCAGTTCCGTTTCTATTTTATTACACCTTCAAGAGCTATCCCTTCAAATACGGGAAAATTTTCAACTGGGCTCTAAGGGTAGAGGATACCAGATTATTTAGTTGTCTTCTATTCCATGTCTTACATATTATGAAACAGAAAGGGTTGGAAGTATGTCAAGTCGCTCAAATAAATAACGAACAAACGTTTATGAAGACCGTTTTAGAGTCATATGGGTTTAAAATGGTTCATACAATAAAACTACTAAGGAAAAAGGTGCGATAGTTCGTGAAAAAAATTGATTGCCTTTTCATCCATCCCACAACGCATCTCAAAACACCAAACTCGATAACAACTGACTTGGTCACATACATCATCATGCCGATGGGAACAATAGCTATGGCGGACTTGCTGGATAGGGAAGGATATGAAACAAGGATAATTCACACAGGATTAGAACAAATGTGTAATCGAAGTTTTAGCGTCCAGAGTCTGCTTAAAAAATATGACGTGTCTCTTGTAGGAATTGATTTGCATTGGTATGTTCACTCATATGATGCAATACGAATAGCTGATATCGTCAAACAATTTTCAAACGCATTTGTAGTCTTCGGAGGATTCACCGCATCGTTCTTCGCCGAAGAGATTTTATCACGTTTTAACAGTGTTGATGCCGTGATAAGGGGTGATGCTGAAATCCCCCTTCTCGAATTATTAAGGCGTAGATCAAGCGCAAAAATAAAAGAAGTACCAAACTTGGTATACCGCGATGGAAAGTCGCTGAAAAAAAGTAGTAAAAGGTACATCGCAGATGTACCTGATCTGGATCGACTAAGTTTTTCTAACTTTACTTTACTATCAAATTTCGATAAGTATCGTAGAACTATTTCTCAATTCGGCGATCTGGACCCGTTCGCTCACAAAGCTAAACTTAAGACGCAGGGATGGTCGTATCTTGGACGAGGATGCCCCGTGAATTGTTCCTATTGCGGAGGAGGAGAAAATGCCTTTCGGATGCTCACTGGTCGTCACACCCCAATTTTCCGTTCTAAGGAGAAGGTTGTCGAAACATTAGCAAGATTTGAAGAAATGAAGATCTCTTGCACATACATGGACTTCGATCCGTACCCAGCGAAACGTAAATATTATCACGAGCTATTTAATCTGATTCGAAAGGAAAAAATCGATATCAGTGTAGAATTTTTATTATGGTCACCTTGCAATAAAAAATTCTTCAGAGACTTCAAACGTACTTTTAATCCTCTCTATTCTACAATGAGCCTCTCTCCAGAATCTGGCTCTGAATATATACGTAAACTGAATAAGGGCTTCTACTACGATAACGCGGAACTATTCCGCTGGCTTGACAATGCAAAACAAGAGATGATACCCATCCAGTTATATTTTACATCTGGCCTATCGGGAGAAACGGAAAAACATTTTGACGAGACCATTAACCTTGGTAAAAGGATAGCTGAAGAATATCCTATTGTATCATTGAGCTGTAACGCTATCGAAATGGAGCCTTGCTGTCCTCGTTTTTTGTATCCTGAAAAATACGGCGTCTCACTCAAGTTCCGACAATTCATTGATTTTTACAATGCTTATAAAAGGTTAGCGGAGGGGTTACCCATATCATCTATATTGGGATATAGAACAGATCACTTATCCGAATCCCAAATTATTGAATTAAGTCGACGCTTTAGAGAAATAACATCCTTGACGCAATACGAAAAATGGCAAAAACTGACACGTGGAAAGGCTGGACTTGAACTACCATGGAAATGAGATGGCCGCCTCGATTTAACTATTTGACGTAGCATATTAGAAAATTTTTAATATCGTTCATGTTTTTATTAATATAAGTGATTAATTATGTCAGGAGACGGTTTCTATCTCCCTAGTACCTTTACTCGTGAAGAGGAAGAGAAAATTATTGAGAAAGTAGCTCGTCTCATTGTCAGAAGCGGCATGGAAGTCCCGGCTACAATGTTTCTGCAGATGATCAGCCCTATTTCCTATATGGGTGCCCATTTTGGTTTACTCATCCTTGCACCACTCCTCCCATTGTTTGGAGACAGGATGGAGAACCTCATAGCTTTTTTCAGCAAAAGAGAGAACGTTGAGAAAGTTATTGAACGCGTGGAAGCCTTAAAGAAGGAATCAGAGGAGAAGTCACGTACGCAGTAGTCAGTTAACAATGCGAGAAGGTGATGTTTATTCCTCAATTATCTCAACGTTAGCTCTCGGTATGATAACCTCTCTTCCGTCTTCCAACTTGACTTTCACTACACGTACCTTTGATTCTGTCTCAATCCTCTGCAGTTCCACAGGCAGACTAACTACCACTCCTATCGCCCCAAAGTATGGCTCTCTAATTACTCGAATAGGAGTCCCCTGCCTCATTCCACCCGCGAGATTTTCTTTGTCGACCCGTTCACTAGGGACCCGTTCAAGTGGAATAATTATTTCAGGTCTCATCACGCCCGCTCTGATCTGCGTGGCCCCACATATGGCCGCCTTACAGCCTTCAAACTGCTGAAGTAGGTTAAAAACTCTTTGGGACATGTTCATTTTACCGAAGCCTTCAGTGATTATCACTGTCAGTCCGATTTTTTCTTCCCCCGTTATGGCGACCCCTATTTTATAGCCCAATAAATCGGTCAGTTCTCCATAATCTACTCCTCCGCATACTATGCCCCTCACACCAACCTTAATAGCTTTAGCCAGCGCCTCTCCCGTGACTATGGAACCCCCTACCAAGATTTTACCTTCGTCTTCATTCGTTATTGAATCACTATCCAGCACGTCCCTCGGCGAGGTGGATATCTTTATGATACCGTTCCTTTCACCGCCTATTCCAAAGATTCCCTGAACAAAAGCTGCATTTAACTTAATCACTGCACCCTCCCTAGGCAGGACCCTAACAACCTTACCTGGCACATAGGCTTTAATCTCAACAGGAATTTTCGGCTCTCTAACCACGATGTTTCCTGTAGCTTCTGAGAAGCTCTCTATAAAACCTTTAACTGGCGACGCACAAGACTTCTTTATTAAACCGAAGAGCAGTGAATACTTCGCGATGACCTCACCCTTCTCAACAGGGTCACCAATCTTCTTAACCATGTACCGGAGGACATCCTTCGGGTAATGCTCGAGTCCCAGTAAATAAGCTGCTTTTATGAGATGCGGTTCGCCGGGTATATAAGTTCTAGCCACCACCGTTTCAAAGTCAACAGCTTCTCCTTCCTTGACGAGGACCTCCCCAGGTAGTGGGAGCCTCCTAACTTTTGTAACAGTCGTTTCTCTTTTGACCTTTAGGCCCGGTGAATACGCGTGCGCTAGTTTAGCGACTTTTTGCTTCATAATTCAGACCTCACTCTTTTAAGAAAGGGCTTAGGATACAGATCTAAAGCCGTGAACCATTCAAGCAGTTTGACCTTTCGCGTTTTGTCATCCTCTGGCATGTTAAGCGGTCTACCACGGGCGTCTATTACAACGCCCACAACACCTCCTTCAACCGTGGTCTCGAGTTCACAGCCCGGACCTGAACCCACATCAAAGTCCTTGGTCACCTGAATGAGTACTTTGGCCTTCTCCCTATCATCTAGCGGGATCCTCTTTAATTCTCCGAATTTAAGTCTTTCTTCATAGGTCGATCCATCGGGCATTTCGAGGGTTACAGTGAGTGCCTCATCTGTTTGTTGAGCTACACCTTTCGGGGCGATGACTGTCCCGAGCTTCACTAGACAATCTTTTTCGAAGATTTCCCATGCCGCCTTCTCGTGAACCGTTGACAGCACTCCTAAGTGTGGCATCATAAAGACGCTGTCCTGAAAAAGCTTCGTTACACCCTCTGGTTGGAAGGCATCAGTTAGTATTAAGAGGGACTGCGCTCTTCTTGGAGCGTGGGATAGTAATCCTCCAGTACCTGCTATTACATCAATTTTCATCATGTCAATATAAGTTTCTTTTTCCATCTGTATGAATCTTTCAAATTCCATTGTACGCTCCTTCAACGCTCCCTTCAGGCCACGGGCGAGCTTTTTATGGTGTTCAAGACCCAGACGAAGGGCTTCTCTCGCTACGGCGTGTTCAATCATCAACTCCTTTAATGTCTGAGGGATCGTTGTGGGTCTAATCATTTTGTTCACTAGTCGATTCTCCAAGTCTTTCTCGGATATATCAAAGGGGAGCCAACGAATGATATTAGCGATTCCAGCTTCTTTCATGACATTGCATATACTGTAGCTCATTCCCAGATTAGCGCTCACGGTTCTAAGGAATTTACCATCTACGATCGAGTAGACGTTTGTAGTTGCACCACCGAGCCCCACCCCCAAAACATTGGCGTTTAAGGTCTTAGCTATTAATTGCATCTGCATGCCTTCTGCGGCGGGGGTTGGTAGGATCGGGATATTAGTCCACTTCATCAGCTTCTTGTAGCCCGGTGCGTGAGACATCACATGCTCCATGAACAACTCGTGGATGGCTCTCCTCGCTGGCTCTCTGTTTTCGGTCTCAAGGGTGGGGCGCAGATTGCCCACAATGGTTA
>CAZTBK010000014.1:0-11052 GCA_964611975.1 uncultured Candidatus Bathyarchaeia archaeon
CACGCTGCCGTGGTGGCCAGGGGGATGGGTAAACCATGCGTTTGTGGCTGTAACGACATTAAGATCGACCTCGACAGGGAGACTTTCTATACGAGGGGCCTCGTCATCAAGAAGGGTGAAACTATTACTATAGATGGTGGAACGGGCAGAGTTATGCTTGGTGAAGTCCCAACTATAGAGCCCGAACTGGGCGAGGAACTTAATGAGCTACTGAAGTGGGCTGATGAAGTGAGAACCCTGGGCGTCCGTGCAAATGCGGACACTCCAGAGGGCGCCGCTAAGGCCAGAGAGTTCGGGGCCGATGGGATAGGCCTCTGCCGCACAGAGCGTATGTTTAACGCTCAAGATAGGCTGCCGATTGTTCAAAGGATGATCTTAGCCGCAAACGAGGTGGAAAGGAAGGAAGCGTTGAGAGATCTTTTGCCGATGCAGAAGGGGGATTTCAAAGAGATATTTCGGGTAATGAATGGCCTACCAGTTTGCATAAGGTTGCTAGATTTGCCTCTGCATGAGTTTTTACCTAGGTTCGAGGACTTGTTGGTCGAAGTAACAGCTCTAAGGTTAAAGGGCAAAGATAAAGACCTTCTGAAGGAGAAGGAGAAGGTTCTGAAGAGGGTTCAATCCTTAAGAGAGCATAACCCGATGCTAGGTCACCGTGGTTGTCGAGTGGGCATCCGGTATCCTGAGATCTATGAAATGCAGGTTCGCGCCATCTTCGAGGCCGCGACAGAACTTTATAGAGAGGAGGGGGTATCTGTTGAATTAGAAATAATGATACCCCTATTAAGTGAGGCGAATGAGCTGCGCTTTTTACGTGAAAAATTAGAAAGAGTCGCTGAAGACGTCATGGAGAAGGCTGGAGTGAAGGTAAAATACTCATTCGGGACGATGATAGAGATACCAAGGGCAGCTCTTACCGCTGACGAGATAGCTAACTACGCTGAATTCTTCTCATTCGGTACGAATGACTTAACACAGACAACATGGGGCTTTAGTAGAGACGACGCCGAGGCCAAATTTCTGCATGACTACCTGAATAAAAAGATAATTCACATAAACCCATTTGAGGTTGTCGATCGCTCAGGCGTCGGAAAACTGATGAAGATTGCCGTAAAGCTGGGTAGGGAGGTCAGGAAGGACTTAAAAATAGGCATATGCGGAGAACACGGAGGAGAGCCGAGCTCGATAGAATTCTGTCATCAGATAGGATTAGACTACGTGAGTTGTTCACCGTTCAGGGTGCCGATTGCAAGGTTATCAGCAGCGCAGGCGAAGATTAAGGAGGTCAAAGCGACAATCCCTTAACTTCCTACGTAACGACTCTAGATGTTAGCTTTTACTGATTCACGAAGGATTTATGCTCCCATCGATTGCCAACCTGGACTTTTGCCTAAGATAAATGACAGGCACACTTAACAGCCGTAGCCTCCTTCTTAACTCCCTATCATTCGTCGCAACGGGGCATCCCCATTCCTTAGCCAACCTTACTATCGAATCGTCGACCGACTCTCCTGGTTTAAGTTTGACCTTCAGGACTTCTGAGTTTTTCGCCATTCTTAAAGCGAGCTTTGCCCTCCTTGCCAATTCGCCTTTACCACAGGCGATCCGTTGAATTTCCTCATAGATAGGGGATAGCATTACAGTTTTGACTTTCTGATTTAGAGACTTATCGAGCTCCCTAAAGACATCAACGTGAAATTGAATTGAGGCCATCAGAAAATTCGAGTCTAAAATCACGCGTACAGGCAAGGGCATTCACCTCAACTTTTTCACATTTTTCATGAGGTTAAAGGGGTCAACCACTAACTATCCCATAACCTATCAGCCTCCACCCCTCTCCAATTCTACGGCTGACGGCCACCCTGGCTCCAGGTTCGGCGCAAACTGGCCTTCTAAGCGATACATCTATAAAACTGCCCTCAACAGATTTTACAGTTCCAACCGTCACAGCGGTCCCAACATTGAAGACGAGGGCCTCCCCTGCCTTAATTTTATCTACCTTGACCATCTTTTCTGTCCCGATGGCCTTCTCAAAAAGCCTCATATCCAGTGTTAGAGAATCGGAAGCTAGAGGCAAGCTACCAGGTTTCCCAACTAGGTTGCCAACTAAACCATCCGCCCTTGTCAACGATGGGTCCAAGCTCGTTCCTAAGCCGACGAGCCCTCCACCTCTGGCTTTTTTAACGGATTTTCCGCCAGCTCTTAGGCTCTCGATCTCAGTTTGCAAGCTCTCATATCGAGTTCTCCCCCCTTCCTTAATCGATATGCCTGGGGAAATCTCGATTTCATCTTTAACCTCAAAAACACCCTGTAAAATTGACCCGCCGATGACGCCCCCTAAAATTTTTTCAGCTGGTCTACCTGGACGATTGACATCAAAGGATCTGACAACCCACATTCTTGGAGGCCCTTCGATGTTTCGCCTTGGCGTTGGTATGTTTTTCTCGATCTCTTCTATTAAGGCATCGATGTTTAAGGAATGCTGTGCGCTAACAGGGATGATCGGGGCGCCCTCTGCCACGCTGTTTTTAACGAATCTCTGGATCTCTTTAAAATTCTCGATAGCCCTCTCTCGACTGACCAGGTCTATTTTATTCTGGACAATTATGATTCTCTTGATCCCAACGATATCGGCAGCAGCTAAATGTTCACGGTCTTGAGGCTGGGGACAAGCCTTGGTGGCATCGATTACGAGCAAAGCCCCATCCATGACGGCAGCTCCAGATAACATCGTAACCATTAAGCTGTGGTGACCTGGACAATCCACAAAACTGACGGCCCTCAAAAATTTTGTCGGGCTTCCGCATTTAGGGCATATGTCCTCTGTGCAGTAATATCCGCATTTAGGGCATTTATAAAAGGCCGCATCTGCATAACCCACGCGTATCGTGATTCCCCTCCGTAGCTCTTCGCTGTGCTTGGCCGTCCAGACGCTTGTTATTGCTTGAACCAGGGTCGACTTTCCATTGTCAACGTGGCCTAAGGTGCCTAAATTAATTTCAGGCTGTTCAGGCAATGGTTTCAAGCTCAAATATGCATCCTCTTCTTTCTTTAATTCTAATTATGATGTAAAGGGTTAAGAAAATTAAAGATATATGAAGATAAATTTCCTTCTTAGGAAAAGCTCGGTCAAGATTTTCAACTCACCTATGGATACATAAGTAATACGCTGGGATCAGTGTAGAACCGGTGTAGGTCCTTGAGCAAGGATGTGGTTTGCTTAGGTATCGAGAGCACGGCGCACACGTTTGGCATTAGCTTAGCGTCTTCTGAAGGCAAAATTCTTTCTGATGTGAACTCAACTTACGTGCCTGCGCCAGGTAAGGGCATCCATCCTAGAGAAGCTGCTCAACATCACTCTAATGTAGCTCCGGAGGTTTTAAAGCTCTCCCTCAAAAGAGCCGGGATATCACCGCGTGATATAGATGCTGTAGCTTTCTCGACGGGGCCTGGTTTAGGCCCAGCGCTGAGGACAGGGGCAACCCTCGCTAGAGCCCTCTCCATATGGCTGAACAAACCACTCGTGCCTGTTCACCATGCGGTTGCACACATAGAGATAGGCAGGCTTACAACAGGATCTAAAGATCCTCTTGTCCTTTTGGTTTCCGGAGGTCATACCGTGATCGCTGCTTATGCCGCGAAGCGTTGGAGGATTCTAGGAGAAACGGAGGATATAACCCTTGGAAACCTCCTGGATGTCTTTGCCCGTGAGGCAGGGCTTGGCTTCCCTGGAGGGCCTGCCATTGAAGACTTGGCAAAGAGGGGGGAAAGCTTCATCGACCTTCCTTACGTGGTGAAGGGGAACGACGTCTCCTATTCGGGCCTGCTTACAGCTGCAGTGAAGAAGCTTAAGGAGGGAGAGAGGATCGAAGATCTGTGCTACTCATTGCAGGAAGTGGCGTTCTCTATGCTGACGGAGGCAACTGAGAGGGCCCTAGCATACACTGAGAAAAAAGAAGTTCTTTTGACCGGAGGCGTAGCGGCGAATGAAAGGCTTCAATCTATGGTTCAAGAGATCGCTCAGGAGCACCATGCTAAGTTCTTCGTTGTGCCAAAGAGGTTTAGTGGTGACTGTGGTGCGCAGATCGCGTGGACAGGGGTTTTAGCCTACCAGTATGGTGTTAAAGTGGACGTTGAAAAGAGCTTTGTAAAGCCGAAGTGGCGCCTCGATCAGGTGGACATACCCTGGATGTGGTAAATGAGGGATGATGATCAAGAAGGGAGCTGAAGCAGATCTATATGCTGAGAAGTGGCACGGATTAAACGTCATCCTTAAGAGAAGGATAAGGAAAAAATATAGAATTCCAAGGCTCGATCTCAACATACGCAGATCGAGAACAGTTCATGAATCTCAGCTGCTGCATGACGCTAAGCTTGCTGGTGTTCCAACCCCGATAATTTACGCCATCGATACGTCCTCGACGACAATCGTCATGCAACACATTAAGGGGTCACGGGTCAAGGAAGCTATAGAAAATTTAAGTCCTGAGGATAGGAAAAAACTATGCTTAAACATAGGAGAATTGATAGGCAGATTACATAAGAACGGCATAATTCATGGAGACCTAACAACATCAAACATGATAATCTCAAACGGTAGGCTTTTCTTTATAGATTTTGGGTTAGGGGCGCACTCAAATGAGACCGAAGACCGTGGGACGGATCTATTTCTGATGAAGAGGTCTCTGCAAGGCATGCACCACCGATATGCAGATGAGTGTTTTGACATCTTGATGAGGGGCTATGCGAAGGAAATGGGTTTGAAGACGGCCAAGGAGATGCTCAAAAAGGTTGAAGAGATAAGTAGAAGGGGACGTTATATAGCTGAAAGGCTCTGATTCATGCCCCTCTTTATGAATCGATAATTTATGAGGGGCTTAATAGATTATAGGGAGGGGGGTCAATGATATGAAAAACATCTTTTTCGCTACGAGCAACCCAAATAAATTTGAGGAAGCGAGAAACGTGCTCTCAGAATATGGGATAAAAATAACTAGGGTTAACATTAAGGCTACGGAGATCCAAACCGATAATATTGAAGACGTAGCTGTGGTTTCCGTGATACAGGCATCCCAGATGGGTTTCCTGCCGGTTTTTGTTGAGGATGCTGGCCTCTTCATAAATGCCTTAAATGGGTTCCCGGGACCATTTTCCTCCTATGTTTACAGGACGATAGGAGCGGAGGGCGTTCTGAAGCTTTTAGAGGGCGAGAAAAACAGGCTGTCGAAGTTCAAATCCTCGGTCGCTTTTTACGCCTCGAACGGCTTAAAAAAAATATTTTCAGGAGAGGTCACCGGGAAAATTTCTGAGGAAAAGAGGGGGACAAATGGGTTCGGCTTTGATCCAATATTCGTGCCAATAGATGGAGATGGCAGGACGTTCGCTGAGATGACTATGGAGGAGAAAAATGCCCTCTCCCATAGAGCGAATGCCTTAAAAAAACTTGCGAAATGGTACCTTAAAATTAGCGCCCAAGGTGCGTTATAAGCGATAACTTATAATTTTATCTTGGAATTGGAAGTTAAAATTGTTGTAAAGGAAATGGATGGCATTGACTCGTAAGGGAAAGTCACACTCAATAAGGCCCGTAATTAACAGACCACCTCCTTGGCTCAAACTAAGCCCTGAGGAGGTAAAGTCACAGGTCATCAAGCTTGCTAAAGAAGGCAATCCGCCGAGTAAAATTGGAGTTATTCTCCGAGACCAATACGGGGTCCCCCTTGTAAGGATTAGCACGGGGAAAAGGATAACGCAAATAATGAGGGAAGCAAAGCTAACAGCAGGGCTTCCTGAAGACCTGAGCAACCTTCTTAAGAGGGCAGCCCGTCTCAAAGAGCATTTAAAGAAGAATAAAAAGGACTACGTAAATAAAAGAGCATTGGGGTTAATAGAATCAAAGATCAGACGGTTAGCGAAATACTATAGAAAAAGAGGCGTCTTACCAAAGGAATGGAAGTATTCATCTGAGGGCACATTTTAACTAACTTCTGGTTATTCGGAATGATCAACGATCAAACTAGCAGGACGATCAAGTTTTTTGAAACCATTAAAAAGGCCGCAAAGGTCATCCGCGAAAACGTTAAGGAGGGTGGCTTCACTCAGATCATCTCTCACTTAGACGCTGACGGCTTAGCGTCAGCTGGTATCCTTGGAAAGATGCTATCAAGGTTAGATGCCGAATTCCGTATAGAGGTTGTAAAGCAGATCGATAGATCTCTAGTTGATGAGCTTGACTCAGAAGCGCACCTCATAATCTTCTCAGATTTAGGGAGCGGATACCTCGACTTGCTGAAAGAAAAGCTTTCTAATAACGTCATCATACTGGACCATCACCAACCGCTTGAGTTACCTGTAAGGAACTTCATTCACGTTAACCCACATCTTCAAGGGTTCGATGGGTCTAAAGAGATAAGCGGGGCAGGAGTTGCGTATTTAACAGCTAAAACCCTAAGTAGATCGAACATCGACTTATCTTGTGTAGCGGTCGTTGGCGCTCTTGGTGATTTGCAGGACACTAATAAGAGGAGAAGGCTGTTCAGTTTTAATGATATGATAGTAAGGGACGCGGTCGAAGCGGGATACATGAAAGTCAACTCGGATATGATCCTTTATGGCAGGGAGACTAGACCAATCTATAAAGCCTTGGCTTACACAACAAACCCCTTTATCCCTGGCTTGAGCGGTGAAGAGGATGCATGCCTAGGTTTCTTGGTGAATTTAGGGATTAAAATAAAACGAAACGGCAAATGGGTGACTCTTTCAGACCTCAGCATGAAAGATAAACAAAAGCTTTTCTCTGAGATAGTTAAGTTTTTGTCGACGAAGGGGATCTCAAGTGACATTTCGTTAAACCTCATTGGTGCTGTATATACTTTGACCCATGAAGATAGGTGGACACCTTTAAGAGATGCTAGGGAATTCTCATCACTCCTTAACGCATGTGGAAGGATGGATAAAGCAGGTCTTGGTGTTTCTATTTGCATGGGCGCTCGTGGAGAAGCATTAGATGAGGCACTTGAAATTTTAAAGTTATACAGACAAACGATCGCGAAGGGCATCGGATGGCTCATCGAGACTCCAGGAGCAATACAGGAGCGTGATAACATCTACGTCATCTCAGGAAAGGTTATAGATGAAAAAATGATAAGCCCTATCACGTCGATTTTGGCCACAACAGGAATTTTAAAGTCAACTAAGCCCATAATAGCTTTCGCGCGCGAATCTGATGGGATGGTCAAGTTTTCGGGTAGGGCGACGCCCGCCCTTGTCGAGAAGGGTGTTAATTTAGGCGTGATATTTCAAAGAGCCTCAAAGAGGTTCTCTGGAAGAGGAGGCGGCCATGGCGTCGCGGCCGGGGCTCAGATACCGAGCGGTAATGAGAATGACTTTATAGAGCTTGTTGAAAACCTTGTTAAAGGATCCCTGAGAAGGGGTACGGCGTGAAAGCGATTATAACGTTAAGATATAAAACTGAAAGAGAAGCAAGAGTTATAGCTAAGGCGGTATCTCCGGATAACATAAAAACACCTGCAGGGCTAAGCGTTGAAACGCGTAGAAGAGGAAGTGCCGTTGTCACACTCGTTGAATGTAGCAGAAAACTTGAAACGCTCAGATCGACCGTTGACGACCTGCTTTCCTGCATTCAGGTGGCTGAGAAGGCAATTAGAAATTTATTAAATGAGTAATGAAAATTATTCAACAACCATCAAGCTTTACATACACTTAATCGTTTGAGGGACGTTGTCAGTTGTCGAGGAAAGTAAGGAGGGTCCGAGATAAATGGGTGATGAAGAACTGGTATGTAGTCCATAGCCCACGGTATTTTGGTGAATCTGAACTTGGGCTAGTGCCAGCCGACGATCCGAAAAAGCTAATCGGTAGAGTAGTTGAAACAACGCTATATGAGCTTACGGGCGACTTTTCTCAGCAACACATCAAGCTTTACTTTCAAATCACAGGCCTTAAGGGAGATAAAGCTGAAACGATGTTTAAAGGGCATGAATACTCCAGAGACTACTTGAGAAGCCTTGTGAGGCGCGGGAGCACCCGGATCGATGGCATCTTTAACGTATCTACAAAAGATGGCTACAAACTCCGCGTCTCGGTTGTCGCATTTTCAGTTTCGAGGGTTAAAAATTCACAGGCCTCATCGGTCAGGATGATAATGAAAAAAGTTTTGGAAGAAAAGGCAAAGAACTTGAGCTTTGAACAGTTTGTCCAAGAAGCGGTCCTTGGGAAAATAGCGTCAGATGTTTACAATAAAGCAAAAAGCGTCATCCCGATGAGGCACGTAGGCGTTCGAAAATCTAAACTGCTTTCCCCTCGTCCAGCCCCCCTCATTAAAGCCTCTTAAGGACCCCCTTCTTACAAGGTCCTTTTATTCTTAGTCACAAAATAGATATCTGGATGTGTAAGGGCGTTTCAAGGATGCCCCTCTTTATTCGTACCCTGAGATGCAAGTAAAGTATGGACTATAAAATTTTCACTCCAAATGTTTCTTTGATGTAATTAATCGCCTCTTCGCGCGTCACTCTTTGCTTTCTTCCAACATCGGATTTGGCCCTGCGCCTTCTCTTCACCCTATAGCCGGGTTTTTCAATAGAAACGCAAACATCCATGCCAAAAATCCCTAGATTTGGGTCATACTTCACGCCCGGGATTTCGATATGCTCCTTTATTCCGAAGGCGAAGTTCCCACATCGATCAAAGTTCGATGCTGAGAGTTTGCCTCCTACAGCCTCAAAGGCCCTTTTTAGAAAGTCCATGGCCCTCTGTCCCCTGAGTGTGACGACACATGCTATGGGCTCTCCCCTCCGTATTGACCAATCCCTTACAGTTTTTTTTGCCGTCCTCTTACACGGCTTTTGCCCTGTTAAAATTTCTAGAACCCTCATAGCCCTTTCAAGAAGCTCGCCAGATTTACCTACGGAAATGTTAACGACGACCTTCCCAACCCTCGATCTGAGCATGGGGTTTGATGGGTTCTTCCTTGCTAATGTTAATCGATCGATCATCTTCCTTCCTCTGGTAACGAAATTAACGGTCCTTCTTCTCCCACAGGAAATACATAGTCAATGGTTGTTTGAATTTTGTTCCCATCGGGGTCTTCCAAGTTCACGATCACTGGAGCCCCTCCCTCCCGCCTGATTCCTATGATCTTGCCCCATTTGCCTGCGTTTTTTCCTGCGGTTACGATCGCCACTATCCCCTTACGGAATTTGATGTGCTTCAGAACTTTTCCATCAGGTATCCTAATTTTTAATACATCAGACGTTTTGTACACGTCTTCTTCTGGTCTTTTGGGGTCCTTCAATTTAATCAAAACATTCCGGCCGTCATGAAGGTTGAGCTGAATGTCCCCTCCCCTCACGGTCCTCTTGTTTACTATTTTGCAGAGCTTAAATTTTCTCTCTCTTTTCTTTATCTCATGCAAAGTCAACCCACTAGTCGAGGGGAGCACTCTATAAGCTCTGTTTGTTGCTGGTATCTCAATGACATCCATGAGCCCGACAGGAAAGCCTTCATCGCATCTGATCTTTCCATCAACCTTGACCTCTTTATTTGATAGTATGATTTTCCCCTCCCTTCTTGTCTTAGCCAAGCCAAGCCCCTCTCTTATCACTAACAAGAGCGGTAAGCACCTATCCAATGGATGTGGCCCAGGTTTTGGCTTTATAGTCCACTTACGTTCCTTCCTATGAATTGGCCAATAGTGCGGTGCGGCCATCCTTTTCAAATGATGCGATCCGCCTTTTTTCCCCATCTAAAGCCCCTCTATGCGGCCCCTACATCACTTTCTCGCTCTTTAAAACAACCGGTTTAGACTCTGCCCTTCTGTCCAAGATCTTTTTTCTCCATTTATCATCCAAATTTAGCCTTTTTATTTCAACCTTCGATGGATGGATGGGAACGGGAACTGTGGTGCCATCAACCTTCTCTCTTGTGACGCCCTCGATAGCTATCCTGAGCCTCTTAAAATTCAGCTTCGTTACTTTACCCTCCATCCCTGCAAAGTCCCCCCTCACAATAGTGACCACATCGCCTGTCCTCACTGGAACTGCCCTTGTCCCGTACTTCTTTCTGAGTTCAGGGGATAGGTGCGCAGAAAACTCCTTGCGCCTCACGTGATGAGGCGCCTCGTAGAGCCTTTTTCTCCTTTTTCTAGGTTTTTTTGACGAGCTTCTCATTTCCAGTTCTTCCTACACTATGATGCTTGAGGCGCTTGCTATCCTTGGCCATCTTTCAGCAGCCTCCTTAGATACAGGTCCCCTAATTTCTGATCCCTTTAACTCTCCTTCTGGTGTCATGAGCACCGCAGCGTTATCCTCAAACTGAACCCATTCTCCGCTCCTCCTCCTGTATGGCTTCCTCTGCCTAATTATGACAGCTGGTAAAACCTTTTTCCTCATCTCAGGGTTCCCCTTTTTAACAGAGACCAGAACCATATCTCCAACGCATCCAGATGGCAACCTCCTGAGCCTTCCCTTATAGCCTATTACGCTAATTATCTTGAGTACTTTTGCACCAGAGTTGTCTGAGCAGTTTATGACCGCCCCGACTGGAAGCCCCCTCGCAATATGAGGATGGTAATCAATTACTCCCCTTGCGGAAACAGCGCGCGTCTTGGGACGGGGCACTTTAACTTCCCTCCAATTTTTCAATTACGACGAATGACACCAATTTGCTTAATGGGCGGCACTCAGCTATCCTCACCTTATCCCCCTTCCTTGCATTTATGCAGGGTGGGTTATGGGCAAATATGTTGCTATGTCTCCTTTCGTATCTTTTATATTTAGGGATGTAGTAGTGGTAATCCCTTCTGACCACAACGGTCTTGTTCATCCTATCGCTGACAACCACTCCACTAAAGGTCCTTTTCCTGACGGAAAGCGTGCCATGGAATGGACAATTTCGGTCCTTACAACTTTTTTTTGGTGGGGTCACGGGTATGCCTATATTTCTCAATTCGATCGTCTCCTTGCCTCATGTAAATTTAGGGTTTGGCTCTTCTATAACTTCTTAGACCTCTCTTCGTTATCGACAGTTAAGATA
>CAZTBK010000014.1:11062-16149 GCA_964611975.1 uncultured Candidatus Bathyarchaeia archaeon
GTTAAGATACGAGCTATCGTCCTCTTAATTTCTCTAATCCTCGACGGGTTTTCAATGGCTCCTCCAGCCTTAATCATTACCTTGAGCCTGCTTAACTCAGTTCTTAACTCAGCAAGCTTTTCCTTCCTTTTTTTACGGTCCATCTCTCGAATTTCTCGTAACCTAATGAACGGCACCTTGTACCCCTCCCTCTACTTCATGTGCTACAGGCCCTCCTTCAGCCGTTTCTTTTATAAGAGGTCTAATCATAATTTGATCTGGGAACTTGGCCTCCGGAGGGATGATGCTGACCTTAATTCCAATGACTCCTAGCTTTAACTTAACGTGGACCACCGCCCTTCTAATGTTTTTTAAGGCTGGATCGCCGGCCTTAGGGAAATAACCTGCTTTATACTTTTCATATCTGTGTCTTTGCGTCCTTAACTTTCCCTTGATTACGACCTCTGCTCCTACAGCTCCCGCCTTCATTATTTGGTCTACAGCCCAGAATCCCACTCTTCTGAAGTGCATCCCACGCTCTAATGCTGACGCGATACGTGATGCCATGATGCGTGGATTAAGCTCTGGGATTTCTGTTTCAACTACTGCTATCTGAGGGTTCATTAAACCAAACTTCTCTTCAATCGTCTTCGTCAGATTCCTGATGCTCTCTCCCCGCCTTCCTATGACCAGTCCAGGCCTCATGACATATACGGTGATATGAGTCCCTAGAGGCGTCCTTATTACATCAGCACCACTAAACCCCGCCTTCTTCAGTTCTTTACTTAGAAACTCCTCAATCTCAGCCTTTTTAATCGCCTCCTCGATGAAATGTTTGGTGATGGTCATGCGCTTATCACACCTCCTCAACAACTAATTCGATATGGCACAAGACATCGTTCCTCGGTGATGCTCTCCCAAATGCTCGAGGGATATACCCCCTAATCTTTCTAGCCCTTTGAGCAGCGGCATGAACGATTTTTAGCCTTTCTGGATCTAGCCCCTTAAAAGTCGCGTTTGCCTCAGCAGCATCTAGGATTTTGATTATTTCACTAGCTGCCCTTACGGGATACCGCCCCGCATAGAACCCCCCGAGCCCTCTTCTATGGGCCACTTTCCTTTTATATCTTCTGTAGGGGACCGGCCTTTTCTTGTCTATAACATCTTGTAAATACTCTCTGGCCTCATATAGCTTCATATGTAGGATCGTCTTGCAGATTTCTCTGGCTGCCTTAGGTGATATCCTAAGATCTCTGCCGCTAGCTATCGCTGTTTTATCTGGGTCCAGACCCACCACTGAGTATTTCCAATTCGGCAATTTAACATCACGGAAGGTTGAGAAAAGAAATAAGTGGTCAACGTATAAATCTTTACGTTCTCGGAGAATAGGGAAGATTTTGAAGGGAAATTAACTGTAAGAATCCCTTTAGTTGGAACTCTCCAATTCCCTTCACAAGCGCTACTTTAGAGGCACGTACATCGAACTTCTGCTTGCTCCGATCCCTGGTGCTCCATGGACGACCTTCTTGTTTGTCGGGGCGAACTCTCCCAAGAAATGGCCTATTTTCTCTGGAGTAATCTCTACAGGGACGAACTCCTTTCCATTATGTACATGTATTGTCACCCCTATCATCTCCGGAATTATCACCATATCCCTGCAGTGCGTCCTTATATTCACTCCATTCTTCGCTGCGTTTCTTGCCCTTCTTATTTTTTCTATGAGTATCCTCTGCTGCTCTGTGAGGCCTCTCTTTAGGGACCTTCTTTGCCTCGATGGTAAGATGTAGATGAAATCGTCCATCGACATGTTCTTTAGGTCTTCCTCTGTGTACCCTCTATATGTGAACTCTCTCGGCATCGTTGCGACACCTCACTTTCTTCAAGCCCTGATGCGCTTTTGTCTACTAATTCTTTGATGTATGTGACTTTATTTAACTCTTTCCTTTCTTCCTTCCAGTCCTTTTGGATGCGATTAACCCAACCTTCTGACCAGGTGGCGCCCTCCTTGAAATGGTCGTCGCCCTCATCGATGAGGATTTGTGGCTCCCACCTCCGTGAGGGTGAACGGCCGCTATCATAGCCACACCCTTCGTAATTGGGTACTTATGACCCTTTGCCCTCATCCAATGAGCTTTCTTACCGGCTTTTAAGAACGGTTTTTCCACCCTACCAGCTCCAGAGATGATACCTATTGTTGCCATACAGGAATCCTTAAGGACGGCGCTCCTCCCAGATGGAAGCTTCACCACCGTGCCATCTGGGGTGTGAGAGATGACCGTTGCATAAGCCCCAGATGCCCTCGCAATTTTTCCCCCGTCACCTGGCCTTAGCTCGACGTTACACACCATCGTCCCGGATGGTATTTGGCCTAGAGGAAGAACGTTTCCAACCTCAAGGGGGGCCTTTGAACCGATGTACATCTCCTGACCCACATAAACGCCCTCCGAGGCGGGCGTATAGAAACTCTCCCCGCTCTGGAGCGCGATTTTTGCTAATGGCGTGCCCCTGCCAGGCTCATGAACTAACTCTCTAACCACACCTTTTAAGAGGGCATCATGATCTATCCCCATCGGATATTTACCGGGGGCGATCCTTTTATGGGTTGAGGCCTTAAATGTCGGGCTCCCCCGCCCCCTTCTTTGAACTCTTATCCTCTTACCCAAAATTTACCCTCCTTACAATATTCCAAGTTTTATGGCCGTGTCGGATGCTTTGTAGTCTGGATGGAGTTTCACATAGGCCTTTTTCAAACCCTTAGGTGTAATCATTGTGTTGACATTCGATACAACGACATCGTATAATATTTCGACTGCTCTTTTGATGTCCGACTTAGTGGCTCTTCTGTCAACGATGAAGGTCAACTTATTTTCTGCCTCGATGAGAGAAACAGCCTTCTCGGTCATAACTGGGTAGAGTATCACCTCTCTCGGGGTGAGCTTAGCCACTTAGATGCCTCCTGCGAATAGGTCGTTCAGCTTCTTTATCGCGGACTCGGCCCATATGGTGAGCCTTCCAGCATGGGTTCCTGGAGCTAACAGCTCAGCATTGAGGCTCTCGACTTCGACCACATCTATCCCAGGACAATTGCTCGCCGCCTTTTTTATCCCCTTATCTTCTGAAACCACGATCAAGGGGCCGACCCCCCTTTTAGTTTTCCTACCCCTCATCTTGCCCCTTCCAGCCCGAATTTTGCGCCTTGACTTGACCCTGTCAACATCTGGCCAGATACCTAGAGCTTCAAGGACTTTTTTAACCTTGCTTGATTTCTTTATCCTTTGGATTCGATCTGAAACAACTAGGGGTAAGCTTGGGACTTTTTCAATGATATGACCACGAGAAGCTACTAAGCCTTTATCCGCTGTTGCTGCAATTGCAGACCTAATCGCGAGGAGTCTCTCCTTTTTATTGATGTGTTTATAGATCCTCTTTTCGACCTTTGGCGGATGGGCTTGCCTTCCTCCGACCGTCCCAGGGGCAAAGGCTCCTTGACCAGCCCTCCTGTAATACGAGCCCTTGACCCTAGGCACCCTGGATATCCCCAAGCCGACCCCTAACGACTCAGCAGTCGTCCTCTTGCCAGCCATAATATCGCGGCCCTGCGGCTGAATTCTGTGCGATTGTAAAGTTATAACTGCCCTCCTTATGACGTCTGGCCTGAACGGTGTCTGGAAAATCTTTGGTAAGGTGACTTTTCGCGCGGCCTTTCCGCTTAGAGTGTAAACGTTAACCTGCTTCAAGGATGCTCACTATCCGGTGGGTAATGGACCTAAATAAGTGACCTGTGGGGGCCTCTCAGGGATATGAGGGGGCGGCCTAGCTGGATACCTGATCTTTATCAGGCGTTTTGCTGGGCCTGGGACGCTCCCGCTCAGGATGATGTAATTGCTCCTGATGACCCCGTAATGCGGGAACCCGCCCTTGGGCGTGATCTCCTCACCCTTAGAACCAATCTTTAGGATCCTCTTGTTCCTCTCGGTCCTCTGGTGAAAACCAGTTTGACCGGCCCTAGGGACGGTGTACATAACATAACCAGGCGTCCATGGGCCAAGGCAGGCAACACCTCTAACAGTCTTCCTAGATTTTTTCTGGAGGGTCTTGACGCCCCAACGCTTGACAGGTCCCTGAATGCCCTTGCCCTTTGTGACGGAGATCACGTCCACAAACTGTCCCTCCTTAAAGATTTTCGAAATGTGAATTTTCTTGCCGAGGACCTCCTTTAAGTATTCGAACTGGTCCTCGATCATCCCCCCATCCACTTTTACCTCCATGATCGTGCCCCTCTTTTGACTTATGCCCGCTAACCTCGGTTGAGTCAACAATATGGCTCTAAATTCAGAGATCTTGTCCAACGATCTCTCGACTCTCTTTAGCCCTGCCTCTTCATCGAGTTCGTCTGGGAGCGTAAGCATCCCTTTTAGATCCCTTGAGGGCCTCTTCATCCACACCTCAGTTGTGGACTTAAGACCATCGACCTTCTGAGTGTAAGCCCTAAAGCCACAAACGAGCATGGGTGGGGTCTCTATTATGGAGGCCGGGATTAACACTTCTTGGCCATAGATTGGAGAACCAAGGCGGTCGCTAACGATATAAACATAAGTCATCCCGACTTTATAGCCGGCGAAACCGAGAAGGGTCGGAGAGTCCACATCGATGTCAGGCCAGTACCTTATCCTACCAAAGTGTCGTTTAGCACGTCCTCTAGGAAGGTAAGCTAGTGAACCGCGCTTAGGGGCATGCTTCTTGCGGTGTCCCATCTTAAATTTCTCCCATCGATCGATGCTTCTGTTGTACCAATGGCATGATCAGTTATAAACCTTACAGAATCCCCCCAGGAAACTTCTATCTTCAGCTATGTAGATGAATTGGGCTTAACAACTTTAAATACGTCGGCGGGAAGCCCCGCGCGAGCTGGGGGTAGTTCACATACCCTCTATTGTTTGACACTCCTATATGACTGAAGTCGGTAGATTCTCTGGCAGCTCCCTTTGATATGAATGGTTCATCGCTTCAAAGTTTATTTAGGGCTGTGTCGAATGCGGTCCCGTCCTCTTCCATATAGGAAGAGAAACTCTTAGCGATGTTTACGGCCCGGTTCAAATCTGCATTAT
>CAZTBK010000015.1:0-3327 GCA_964611975.1 uncultured Candidatus Bathyarchaeia archaeon
CCATTTAACGGTCCAGTAAAAGAATTAATGCTTGGTCTGCTCGGCTTTATGCTGGTGAGAGCAGGAGGGACGATGGCTTGATCAGTGAACCGACGTTCAGGGTCCTTGTCATGATCCTGTACCTTCCATTAGCCTTGATTAGATTTTACTATGGTCGAAAGACCCATCAAAAAGCATCGTGGAAGAGTTTGAAAGAAGCGGCAGAGCGGGTGGGGAAGTTAAGCTACGTTTTACTATGTGTTCATATCCCTCTTGTTTTTTCTTCCTTTACGTAATATGTCCTGAATGGACGCCTTGGTTCAGCCTTCGTTTCCCGCATGGCTGCGTTAGATTGGGACATGTCTGAGAACGATCAGCCTCCCCTTGTTGCTGTGGACCTACAAAACCTTGGAAAGTTGATCAAAATCATTTGTGCTAAAGGGACGGGGCAAGCTGATCACAGACAGGCCTTACCGATGGGTTAGGCACTCGATTTATCCGGTGTTATTCGCATTTATGGTCGCCGCATCATTAGCTTCAGCTAACTGTCTGATACGCTCTCAAGCGTTATACTTTATCATCTTGATTTATGACATAATCGGAAAGGAAGGGAGAAAAATGATCAGGCGATTAGGCGGCTAATATCTTTGAGTATATGTAGGCTAATGATAAATGCGATAGAAACAATCCTAGAGGATGAATGTATTAAAAGGAATTGAATTGGAGAAATAAAATTATGGGGGGTACGATGATATGAACGAAATGGCTGTCAAATATGCGAGCAATGCGCTCAAAGAGGTCATGGATGCCTGCCCTGGAGAGAAGATTCTCACCGTATCCGATGACGTGAAGATGGATATCGGGGAGGCCTTCGCGATCGCAGGCCTAAGGCTGGGACTATATGCGAGGATCGTAACGCTGGAGACAGACCCACGCTCGTTCCGCAAGGACGTGCCTATGTTTCTGACGGAGATCATCTTAGATAGCAAACCTGATTTGGTGGTCAACTGCCTAAGGGACGCTGCGGAGGAGACCCCATTCCGCATAAAGCTGATTCACCTTGAGACGAGAAATAAGGACAGGAGGCTGGGGCACGGACCCGGCATAACCATCGACATGCTGACGAGGGGTGGTCTAGCGTTGAGTGAGGACGAGTACAGGGAGATGAGAGTTCTAGCAAATGAGATGATCGCCTCGACGGAGGGCGCGGAGAGGATAGCGGTGACGGCACCCGGCGGGACAGACGTGGAGATGTCTGTGCGCGGAAGAGGGTTCTTCACGGACGTGGAGATAACGAACCAGAGATGGGGGAACCTTCCGACAGGGGAGGTGACCGTGGGGCCGATCGAGAACAGCCTCAACGGCAAGCTGGTCTGCGATGTGGCCATAGGCGGGATAGGGCCAATAGAGGAGCCCATAACGATAGACTGCAAAAATGGCAGGGCAATGAGCATAAAGGGGGAAGATAAGGAGACCCTTGATCGCGTGAGAAAGGCTCTGACCACGGACGCCATGGCGTCAGTGGTGGGCGAGATGGCGATCGGGATAAACAGAAAGGCAAGGGTCGTGAGACATTTCTTGGAGGCCGAGAAGGTGTTCGGAACTGCGCACGTCGCCTTTGGGAGGAACATGGACTTCCCAACAGGAGGAAAGAACAACTCGGCGAACCACATGGACTTCCTGATACGCGAGCCAACGATAAGGGTTACGTTCGCGGATGGTAGAAGTCAGGAGATAGTTATAGATGGGAAGATCTCCCTCTGATGCGGCCACAGGATGAGCGATTACCGACTCCTCGCTGTATGTGGGCGAGTTATTGGGCGAGGTAGTAAAGGCTGGGCGAGTGGACGGGCGAGGATGGGCTTGGGCGAGACTGGCTTGGATCCTAGGCGCCTAGTCAGACCCGACATATTTTATATAGTTATGGATTAAAAAGACTATCGGTCACCTATATGAAATAGAGAGGATTTCTATCATATGTATATAGTCGCGTGAAAGTTTTCTGTTGCTACAAAAGGGTTAATCTCCCCCTCGACTCCGTCCAGAAATTTTAAGAATTTAGAAGAAGTTAAGAGGACGCGCCTGGGCGCGGTTTAAAGGGGCGATCCCTGTCGCTGATTATGAAGTGAGGATCTCCTCAGTGAGGATGTTCTGCTTCTCGACCTCGATGATAGGGATAAACCTCAAATTTGTATCGGTGCTTATGGTATCGCTAAACCCGATATTCCCGCTGATCATGTTAAATACCACGTATTTCGCATTGATCTTTTCGTCCATCTTAACGTAGTAAATGAGGGATCCTCCATCATGGAACATCACATTGATGAAGTAGATGTGTCTCTCATTATGTTCGACGTGCTGTAGGAACGCCGCATGTGAGGGGGCCACAATTTTGACCAGGTCATCAAGGCTCTTGAGCTTGACGTACTTCTCCTTCTCTGACAACACGTGCACCAGGCACTAATAGGGCTTTCTGGGTTATCAATATCTAATCTTAGCGATGTCTATATCTTTTTCCCTTAATCTTAAAGATGCGCTCTGCCGTCAAGAATTCATCGTCTTCGACCTTAACTAACTCACCATATTTGCCCACGTTCAGAAGGAGCCTGCCCTTAAACTTCTTCACGTAACCGTTCCTGATATCTACGATGTCCCCCTCCGATACTTGATCAGCCATCTCATCCCAGAGGACCAGGGTCGTCGTCCCGGTCCCGTCCCCAACCATAACGTCAACGACCTTGTGCTCCTTCCCATCCCTCGTCCTCACAATTCGAGCGCTGGCCTTCCTGAGAACTCGCACGCGGATGGTTACCCCTCTAGCGCCGTCCTCCAGCCCTCTGACCGTGTACAACAAGGATAGAGACCCCAAAGGGAACGTGATCGCTTCAGATCAGGATGGATGTCGTATCTGAACTTAAATCCTTGACCCTTAGGCGCATCCTATCGAGAGGTCTAAGTTTTATCACTATTCGTCCCCACTCTACGCCATTCATCCCCCCTCTGAAGAAGGGGCTTTCTGGCGTATTATTCGTAAAAAATCGCGCGCGGTAGGAGCCTGCAGGGACCCAACTCCTGCTTCTTATCCATGGCCTCGGTTTACGTCTCGACTCGGCCTCGCCCTTAACCTTGTCTTGACGTGACCTTGGCCCATGGATACGTGCTTTCGGCGAGCTTTTCCTAGCTCTTTCGAGCTGGGCGAACCTCGCTCTGATCCCCGCCTGCGCGCATAAGGCAGAGATCCCGCGAGATCTGCTCGCCAGGGCGCCTACTTGCCCTTAGGTAAACCCAAGGGCTTTCGCCTTTGCACCAAGGCTCCTACGATATATTCAAAAATAAACAGTGTCATTA
>CAZTBK010000015.1:3337-15158 GCA_964611975.1 uncultured Candidatus Bathyarchaeia archaeon
TTTTTCAGCTTTTAGTTTATTTAAAACATAAAATAAAAAGCATCTACAAAGGGAAATTATCACAAAAATTACTTCGTTTATATACTCGTACGGCAGTTGTGAGGTGCGTCCACACCAACGTGAGCAACGTCCTCAAAAATGGAGAGGGCCCTCGCTGTGGATCATCGAGAAAGTAAGAAGTAAAAATTATAGAAACTCATTGGACTAATCCACTTATCATCTCACAAATTCCATATTTCCTGAAATATCTTCTCCCAAAACTTTAACCCTTTTTCATCTATATAGAGGTTTATCTACCTTAGAAAGGCGCTTAGAATCGGCAGGGAAGTGAGGTTTAGAAGATCGGAAAACCCCTCGCATAGGAGATTCAAAAGACGGGCTCATGTCACGGTAAAAAAGACCCCTTCCTTATATTCCAGGGCACACCCCTCAAGTTTCTCCTCCAGAGCCCTCACCGCCTGCTTGTACTGTGCAATGAAAACCACCAAGCTCCAAGCGATCATGTCTCTTATTCGGATTTCATAGCCGTTCAGCATGGGAAGGCCAAGCGAACAGCTGCCGTACTAAAGAGCGATCGCTCGTGCTAGCCAGGGTACTCACAGATCCGACCTGCCTGATCATACGCGATGAGCGGCTTAATCCCGGCCGCCTTCAGCCTCCTAATAACTGGTGGGTAGAGAACGACGTACTCCTCCTCAATGTATAAGTTCGGGCTGATCTCCCTCAGACGAGACAGGAGCCTCTCAAAACCCTCCCTTCTGCTGAACGACCTCATGATGGCGGCGTGGGTTGACACGCCGGCGTCCAATAAGTTCTCCAGGGCCTTCAATTGCAGTTCAAACCCTTCTGGCACAGAGCCTGTCAGCCTAGAGAACTCCTCCTCGCAAGTCCCCTTCAGGCTGACCCTCACGTGTAGATTGTGGAACTTCGAAAGCTGATCTGCGTACTCCTTGTCCATGAGTACACCGGATGTCTCCAGAATGAACTTGTAGCCCGTCTCATCCACGAGATCGAGGAGCCTTAACAAATGCCCCCTTCCTATGGTGGGCTCGTTCCCGCTAACCCTCAGCTGATCATAGCCACGCTTCCTCGCTATCGAGTTCAGCTTCTCGAGGACCTGTTCCGGGGTGTAGAACCTTCCAATCCTTTCAGGGTGATCCCTAGGGAAACTACTCCAGCAGAAGGCGCACCTCAAGGCGCACCCGACGCAGTCAGCTGTCGCTATCCCGCCGTAGAAGGACGTGGGCCTAAATCTGTAGTACTTCCTCAGGATCCCCCTTGTGACGATCCTTTCAGTCTCGTGAGCGAGCTTCACTGGGTCAAACAATGAGACCAACGATATATAATATAGAAGGGGCGTGATCTATAAACGGTTAGCTGAGGGGCTTGAGCTGGGTCAGCGGTTTATCAGTAATCTTAAATGGTGAGGGAAAAATGCCCGGTAAAATCATCTATGAGAAATCGTTGGTGGACATGCTTTACGTGTTTGAGGATAGGGAGGATGCTGGGAGGATGCTCGCGAAGAAGCTTAGGAAGCTTAAGATCGAGGGGGCGATCATTCTTGCCATACCAAGTGGCGGGGTGCCTGTAGGGTACGCCATCTCCAGAGAGCTCGGCATACCGATGGACTTGATGATCTCGCGCAAGGTACAGATACCGTACAATCCAGAGGCTGGATTCGGGGCGGTGGCACCAGATGGATCCACGATCCTGAATGAGCCATTGGTGAGAGAGCTGGGGCTCAAGGAGGAGGAGATTACCTTTCTCGCCAGGCAAGTCTTGGAGGAAATCGAGAGACGAAACAGGATGTTCAGAGGAGACAGGCCCCTTCCAGATCTGATCGGCAAGACGGTCATCTTGGTGGATGACGGCTTAGCTTCGGGATACACCATGTTGGCCGCCATTAAATCTGTTAAGAAACGAAAACCCAAGAGGGTCATAGTTGCTGTTCCAACAGCACCGCCCAGCTCAGCTCGACTTGTTGCACAGCACGTTGACAAACTTATCTGTCTAAACATAAGGAGGGGCCCCTTCTTCGCTGTCGCGGACGCCTATCAAAAGTGGTATGACCTAAAGGACAGAGAAGTTATGGATTACATCAGAAGAGTGAGGGAGACCGGGCTGAACCCTTAAATCTCGTTTCACAATTTGAGGAAAACGATCGATCTGAATCTTCTTCCTAATTAAAAATTTTCATGATCATGTTTTTTTTCCCTATATTGGATTTTTGGCTTCTACGATTGAGCGCTTTAAATAGGTCTGTTGATTCAGGAAGCTTGAAGATAATAACCCAAAATGGGGGTGGTTTAACATTCAATGTTCGAGCTTTCAACGATCCCTGTTCTTATAACCAAAATTTGCCAGGCCTACCGGTCATCATCTTTTTCTTCTTTTTGCTCCCCATTTTTTCTTACCCTCTTTGCCATCTGAGTTTCCTTCACGTCTCTTCCGGGTTTTAAAGGCTTTAACCGACTCCTTTATACGCCCTTCGCTCTTGAAACGGTTTGCACTTGCCATAGAAGCTGATAGAGAAATCATCAAGGTCTGGAGTCCTGGCGTTAAAGAAGCGCAGAACATGCCTAGCTGCCAGCTTTTATAAGACCAAGCGCTAAACAGATTTAAGAAGGGTAAAAGCATAAAGGGTGTGTTATTTGAGGATCGAACAAGCTGTAAGAACACGTTTTCCAAGAATAAAGGTTTTGGTCCGCCGTGTCAACGACGTAAAGGTTGAGAAAACGAATCCGGAGCTTGAGGCCCTTAAGGAAAGGCTGATCGAGGAAACGAAGAGTAAGTTTAACTTGGAATCTCTGAAAGACGTCCCGATATTCAGGCTCTACAGGGACTTCTTCTGGAAACTTGGAGTCGACCCTACGAAGAACCGACCCGCCGCGGAGGCGCTAGTTAGGAGGATATTGGCTGGAAAGCCTATCCCTAGCATAAACAGCGTTGTCGACGCCTACAACATGGCCTCGGTCAAAACCATGGTTGCCCTAGCGGTCTTCGATGCAGACAAGTTGCGGGGAGAGCTGACGCTGAGGTTCGCTAGGGATGGAGAAGAGTTCCTCGGCATAGGCATGGAGAAGCGGCTCCATTTGAATGGGAACGAAGTCGTGGTTTCGGACGCTGAGAAGCTCGTGGCCGTGTATCCCTACAGAGATGCTGAGGCGTCGAAGGTTACGAGTGAAACGAAGAACATTGTGATACTCGTCTGTGGCGTGCCTGGGATAAGCGAAGAAACCTTGCTTGAGGCGGCCCATACCGCAACCGGGTACATCACCAGCTTCTGTGGTGGGAAAGAGGTGCTTGAATAACCAACCATGTTGTCTATTCTCTGTAGTACGTTCCCTAGTAAAGAAAATTCGATACCAGAAGTTTTAACATAAAAAGGGGGGAGATTTATTTCAGTTTTTGCCCGCACTTCGGACAGTAGACGTCCCCGGGCTTGACGGGTGCTCCGCAGTGTGGGCAGTATGCTACAGCCGGAGCTACGGGCGGCGCGGGCGGAGTCGGTGGTGCAGCTGGTGGCCTTGGTCTTCGCGTTAGAACGATTACTACGACCACGATCAGGATGGCGACGACGAGGCCTATTATCAGCCCGTAGAAGAGGATTGGCTCCATGCCGAAGATCAAAGTTTTCACCGTGTAGGATGCGACAGCAGACTCGGCAGAGAAGAACACATTGTCCTCGGCCGAAACCTTAAACTGAACAGTCGTGCCAGAAGCCTGCTTCGGGATCTCTGCCTTATATTTTTCTTCCCCAGTTTCAATGCTAACGAACTTGGTCATAGTAACGCTGCTCCACGTTGCCCCGCCATCTATGGAGTAGAGTAGAGTCACTGACTTGAGGCCGGACACATCATCCGTGACAGATGCGAAAACCATTACCTCATCGTCCGGAGTTGGGGTTGTTGGCGCGTAGCTCACGCCACTTATCGTTGGCGGTTCGTTGTCAAACTTCAACTCAACGTATGTGGAAGGGTCTTTGTAGTCAGAGTCTTCAGGATAGACTATAAACCCCGCCGGTATGTCTCTGAGATCAATCTCCATTCTTGGAGCGTCGTCCACAGCTATGTTCAAATCACTGGGATCTTTCGGATCACCATCGTTTCCTTGGAAAGGTATCTTGAATTCGACTTCCCAGCGGTTAACGTGATAGTCTATAGCTGCTTCGAAGTCTACAGATACTCCGAATCCAGGATACCAGAATTCGGAGAGGGTACCCTTAGTATCCCAGTATCCATCGATGAGGTCCCCGTCTCCTGTGATGCCCTTCCAATCCTCCTGTTTATCAGTAAGAACGCCGTCTCCAGACCCGCTTCCGTGTCCCCCGTCGTCACCCTCGTCGAATGTGATTGAGATCCAGTCGTCAACGTTATGAGTGCTGTCTTTGATCTTGAGACCTATGTAGAAGAAGTCGTCGCCATGCATCAGATATATGGTGAACTTCCCGTCTTCTCCGACGTTCTCGTAACATATCGCGTCGGCCCACTCTGAAGCGTGGATAGTTCCATCTAAATCAGGTTCACTGGTCGTATACTTCGAATAAATCGTTCCCACCTGAGCATGGACATCTGCAGCAGAAAAAGAGGCTAAAGACAATGCAACTACGATCGACAGAAGCAAAGTTAAAAGTTTCTTCTCCATTTTTTATTCTCCAAACCCCCTATCCATCGACTGCATTAATAAAACTTACGATGTAACAGACAAACATTTAACTTAACTACAGATCAAAAAACGGAGCAGAGCGAGAGTTTACCCTAATCGTCTGACGCGTATGAAGGATATCATAAGGATGAAAAAGTCACCCTTATGGCACAATGTCGCATAAGTGGTCGATGATGCATCATTTACTTCTTGCGATATATTGCCTTTCTGTATCAAGCGTGGTCATAAGCTTCTGGATTGATTGGGATTTGGTCGAAGCGGGTCTGGAGGCGCCAAAACCCTCAAACCGCTAAACTTACGGTTTTAGCGTAATTTATATCTTCGTCTAATAGGCTTCGACGATGAAGTAAACTTCTTGACCGATGGAATTTCGGATAGTATGGATCCTTATGACATGACTTAGAAAAGCATCCGAGCTTAAGAATGACTTGTGCGCCTCGAACGACGGGGGCGAGAACACCAGGAGCTTACGACGCCCGACGTTCTCCTTCATGAACGCCGATGGCCGGGATAGGCCACCGTGCAGCCCATGAGATATGTCTATTCGGTTCAATGATATCATGGCGATGCGAGCCAGGAGGGCTGACTGAAAGGCATACCTATCGATGTATATGGCAACGTCCTCATCGGATAGCGTCTTCAACATGTGCTCAGCGTCGATGATCACCTGGTTCGTAATGCCGAATCTCTCGCACACACCGTAGAACCTGAGGAGGTTCGTGAATGGCCACAACCCCATGAGCAGGATAATCCCACAAGCCAATATGATCGCCCTCTTGCTGGGTTTGGCCTTTGTCCTCGCATTCAACCCCTCTTTCGAACCAGCCCTCTCAAACGTGGGCTTCGTAAGCCGCCCAGCGAGAGAGGAGATCAGGGTCATGGAGGTCGGTAAAAGCTGTTGCAGGTAATGAGGACCCCAGGCGAAGCCCCACACGCGGACGGTCATAACTCCCTTCGTCCCGATCGGCAAGACGAGGAATCCGATGAGCAACGTCAACAACAAAAGTGCATCTCGTTTACCATGGCCCTTTAGCGCTAAGACGAGGGATGAGAAGAAGGCGCAAATATACGCGTAGAACCAGACGTTAGAGACGAGGACCTTCCAAGATATTATCGGTACACCAGCGCAGAGCATCGTGAGGTACTCCAACAGGATGAAGATGAACCTCCGAAAGTACACTTTAATAGTCAGCGGCTCTGACACACCGGTCCACCTTGCCTCGAACATGGAGGTTATCGAGCCCATAGGATGGAGAATGTTAAAGACTATCATGTTCACGTAGCCGACGCAGAACGCGATCACGGCGAGGAGGAACTGCTTTGACTTCACGGTCGTCAGTAGCTTCCTCGTGATCATCAGGTAAAAGAGAGGCGCGAGGAGCACGGTAACCACGGTGGATGGGTGGGCTTGCATCCCGAGAGCAGCGAGAAAGCCCGTCGGAATCCAGAACCGCTCATCTCCCCCCTCCACCGCTCTGTAGAAGGAGTAAAGCGTGAAGACGGCGAAAAAGGGCGCTAGGCTGGCGGACCAAGCAACGTGACTCGCGACTAGGATGTGCCCTGGTTGAAGGGCTAGCAACAAACCGGAGATGACTGCGACTTTCTCATCGAACATCTCCTCCGCCAAGAGGAACGTACCAGTGACTGTTAACGTCCCAAATATGAACACGACGAGCCTGGCTATTATCATGCTGGGACCAGTTGCGTGAAACGCAGCTGCTATCAAGTAGTTGTAGAGCGCCCCGATGAAGGGGGCATTGTTCGTCAGGGGGAAGTTCACACCATCGTAGATGAGCATGGCTCGCAGGTTCTCCCCAACCTCATCCATCCTGAACCCAGGGATGAGGGTTACGTTCCATAGCCTGATGATCCCGGCGAGGGCGGTGATCGAAGCCGCAATAACGACCCTCCCTCCTCTCGACCTCATGCCCCACAACCCTCACATTAATCAATTATCAATTATATTGATCGTTTGAACCCGAATTTTCCGGTGAGGGGTACGAAGGCCACAGAGCACAACACGGACCTCTTAACCCTTCCATCAGCGCGCTTCATGACCTTCAGCAGGCTCTGAGAGTAGTATAAGCCGCCAACAGGGATTATCAGGATCCCGCCTGGTTTGAGCTGCTCGATGAGCGGTCTAGGGACATCCGGGGCAGATGCTGTCACGAGGACCCTGTCGAACGGTGCCTTGGAGGGCAGGCCCAGGCCCCCATCCCCGCAGATGACCGTGACCCTGCCAGCATAACCTGTCTTTTTGATGTTCCTCCGGGCGAGGTCAGCCAGCTCTGGGATTATCTCGATCGTGTAGACGTGGCCCCATCTCTTATGGTCCTCAGTGGACGGGGCGACTATCTCTGCGATCGTACAAGCGTGATATCCGCACCCGGAGCCAACCTCAAGCACTTTATGTCCAAGTTTGAGCTCGAGGTACTCGTCCATCATGCTCACCATGTGAATGGCTGAGATGGTCTGAGAGTGGCCTATCGGCAGAGGGGTATCCACGTACGCGTGCCTCCTCAGATAGGGTGGTACGAACTCCTCTCGTGGGACAACCCTTATGGCCCTGATCACGGATGGGGATCGAAGGATGCCTTCGGCTATTAACCTCTTAATAGTCCTTTCCTTCCGCTCTTCTATGCATGTCCTCTCCGACATAGTAGCCTTCATATAACAAGAGCCCCTACACAACTTAATAGCTTACGTGGGAATAGGTGAAGATGTAAAAGAGTTAAAGGGTCGCAAAAGCAGAATTTCACGATGGGGATAAATGTAGGTACACTCCGGTGGTTTGCTTGAAGGTAGTTGAGGTTATCGATGCTTGGGGGCACAGGAACATAACGGCCAGGAACAGATCCACCTTCGAGATAACGAAGGAGCGCTGGCTGACGAGGAAGGGGGATTGCATCATCGCGGTCGGCGCATCAAAGGGAGCAGCGGACCTAGGTGAGGACTTCAAGCGGGCGGCCAGGAGGGAGGGTGCTAAGATCTCAGTCATCATCGAGGTTGATTCCTTTAGGGAGTCGGCCATGGGGTATGGGGATCCTGATTTGAGCTTTAAGCACCCGACCGACCTCGTGGCGAGGAAGAGCAGGTATGTGTGCGGTAGAACGCTTATGGTCAAATCGGACAAGGCTGCATGTGATTTCTCACGTGACATCATACGGGCTGTTCAAGACCCTACGAAGAGGATCAAAATCACCCTCATCGCTGAGTCCTGACAGTTTTTTGGCTTATAGAGTCAAGTTTATATATATAACATTTGATATATCACATTCAATATATTATATTGAGGTGAAGGAGAAAAGTGCGCTTTCACAGGTCGTTCCCATTCAGAATGCCACATGCGATACCCCGCGGCTTCCTGAAACATTATATACTGAAGCTGCTGTCCGATAGGCCGATGCACGGCTACGAGATAATGGATGAGATGGAAAAGAGGTCAAATGGCCTCTGGAGGCCTAGCGCAGGGTCAATATACCCAAGCTTGATGTGGCTGGAGGACAAAGGTTTGATTGAGGAGGTGCCAAGTGCGGAGAAGGAGAGGGGGAAGAAGGCTTACAGGATCACAGAGAGGGGGAGGGACGTCCTGAAGGAGCATATGAAGCATATCGAGGAGATTTCTGACCGAATCAGTTGTCTCGGAGCCTTCTGGTGGGACTTTCTCCGCAGGGGAGTAAGACCAAGATTCGCTCTTCGAATGCTGGAGAGAGCCTTGCATCATCTGAGAGAAGGCGTAAGATATATCCCAGAGGGAAATCTGAAAGAGACTCTTTTAACGATTGAGAAAATGAGAAAAGAGTTGGATGCGGTTTCAAAAGAGATCGGCAAGAGGATGGAAAAGAAGAGATGACCGCAATCGTCCAGGCGTCAAATCTGACGAAAATATTCAACGGAACTGTAAGAGCAGTTGACAACATAAGTTTTGAAGTGGAGAAAGGGGAGATCTTGGGTTTTCTCGGTCCTAATGGGGCTGGTAAGACCACTACCCTAAACATGCTGTCAACGCTATTGCGACCGACTAGTGGTACCGCCTCTGTAAACGGGTACGACGTTCTCAAAGAGCCAGACATGGTCCGGCGCAGCATTGGCTTCGTATTCCAAGACCCTACACTTGATATGGAGTTGACTGGCAGAGAGAACCTAGACTTTCATGGTCGCATATACGGCCTCAAAAGAGATGTGCGAGAGCAGAGGATAAAGGAAATGTTGGAATTGGTCCAGCTCACAGATCGAGCCGATGACCTCGTGAAGACCTACAGTGGCGGCATGAAGCGCCGATTGGAAATTGTTCGGGGGCTACTTCACCATCCCCCAGTTCTCTTTCTTGATGAGCCAACGTTGGGTTTAGACCCTCAAACCAGACGCGCTATCTGGGAACTTATCCAACGCTTGAATCGAGATGAGAACATCACAATTATCCTGACCACTCATTACATAGAAGAGGCCGATCACCTCTGTAACCGCATCCTAATCATCGACTTGGGCAAGATCGTCGCGCTGGGCACTCCGGACAAGCTGAAGGCGCGCCTTGAAGGCGACATCGTGAGTTTGACCTTCAAATACCCAGTGGCTATTACAAAAATCCGCCCTTTATTAGAGAAAAAGGACTGGATACAACGCGTTGATGTGGTTACGGGTGGCGAAAGCCAAGTCTCGATGAGTCGTATGCTGCAGATGATGCGAGGTACGTCCGAAGGCGAGAACATGATCGGAATGATCTCTGGACCTAACCTCGATGATTTTGGTGGAGGAGGCAAAATGTCTAAACACGTGCGACAGATGACTGTGCAGGGCATGGCTGGTGCGAACGGTCAACTGAGCCGAAGTCTGAAATGCCTGAATCTATTAGTAGACGATGGTGGACGCCGGATCCCTGAGATTATTAAGTTAGTTAATAGAACTGGTGCGGTAGTTGAGTCGGTTGAGCTACATAAGCCGACACTGGACGATTTCTTTCTCTCAGTGACAGGGCGGAAAATCCGGGAGGAACGGGGTAGCTTTATAGAGGCTATGCGACGCCGTCGCATCATCAGACACGCCCGTGGACAGCGGGTTAGAGGTTGATGTAAACAAGGAAATAGGGAGGAAAAATGTGAAATGGTGCAACCATTGTCTGGACAAGCAATTTATGTAATTCTGTTACGCGAATTGAAACGTTACTATCGAGCTAAGGCGAGAATCATCGCGTCAGTAGCACAGAGTTTACTCTTTCTCGCTACTTTCGGGTTAGGCTTGGGCGGCTTCATCGGTGGATTCGGCGGCGTTACCTATCTCTCCTATCTGGCACCGGGCATCATAGGCATGAGACTCCTCTTTGGCTCCGTATTTTCTGGTGTCTCCGTGATCTTTGACCGTCAATTTGGTTTCTTGAAAGAGATGCTAGTCGCACCTGTAAGCCGCACTAGCATAGTTCTCGGCAAGATCCTTGGGGGTGCATTGACCGGGTCAATCCAGGGAATAATGCTGATGATAGTTGCTGGTCTCATGGGTGCCTTCACGCCAACTCCCGCGCTGGTAATGGGCGCAGTAGCAGCCATGGGAGTCATGCTCCTTATCGCCGCTGGTTTTGTAGGGCTAGGGATTGCCATCGGTTCAGTTCTCGACGATTTTCATGCATTTCAGTTGCTAGCTACATTTGTGATGTGGCCGTTGTTCATACTATCAGGGGTATTCTTTCCTATCGATTTGGCGCCGTTTCTAGTTCAGGTTGCGATGTTATTTGATCCTCTGTTTTATGGAGTCGAGCTGTTGCGGTGGTGTTTGCTGGGAACAGGAACTCCGATGCTGGGTCTGTTTGGGTGGTTGATTGCCTTAGGGGCGCTGGTCGGCTTCACTATTGCGATGGTGGGCATCAGCACTTACCTCTTCTCACGAGCACAGGTTTGAAGATTATGATCATTTACAACACTTGGATCGAGAAGCGGATCGGACGGGATGCAAGGAACACGACGTTCATATGCGGAAAGAACTCCGCTCACTGTGGCTCAATATTCACAAGCGAAGCAGCATCCACCATCGATGTCATCGGCAGTGTAGAGGCGGACATTAATGGCAGGCGTGCGAGAGGCGCTGTAGCAGTCGTGCTGTACACTCCGAATGTTGCATCGACTGTGGGCAACCCCTGGGATTACGGAGTGAAAGAGGTACTCGGCACATGTGCTGGTAGATGGAGACTATCCACCACTGCTTGGGGTACGTGGATAGACACACCAGTAGCTTCACTCGACTGGCGGGAGTAGATGAAAACTCTTACACGCGCTATTTTGTATCGTTGAAAAACTTATAAATCACGTTGTGCTTTCTCCTTTTTTAGAGAGGACCCGTAGCTCAGCTAGGTAGAGCAGCGGTCAAAGATAGGGCAATCGACCCTTTTTGGCTGTCGCTCTTAACCCGAAGGTCAGGGGTTCGAATCCCCTCGGGTCCGCCACTTTTTAAGTGCGAATCATAGAGAACGGCTTTCCCTTTAAGTCCGTATGTTTGAGGGGTTGAGCGGATGGGCGTTTATGATCTTCACGCCATCTATGCCGCTCTTCTCCGTGCAAAAGGGACTCTTGTTACCAGCTATTCGAGATAGACGCTCAATCTCCATCTGCGTGGGACTTTGCATAGCGATGTTGCCTGATATGACCAAGTATCGGCTTTTTCATACCTTACGATTCTACGCCAAGAAGAGCACATTTATCAGGAATATGATGACCGATATGATCGAGATTATGATCAAGATCGGCGATGTCACGAAGTAGAAACCGTCATGGTGATAGACGTAAATTAAGATCGGCGGGAGCTTCTCCAGCGAGGGGGCGTACCTAGCCATCAGGGGCAACGCGACCAGCACGATGCCGATGATGATCAACATCACTCCAAGCATAGTCAAGGGCTCATAGAGTTCAGCCACTCGCACCACCCGTTTTTCTCATTACGCCTCTCATTATTTCCTCCCTTTATGCCATTAATAAGGATTATGGGCAGTGAGCTATCATGGTGAGGCTTGTTGGCTTTCTGCTTCACGTTGCTAAACCTTTCTCGGGGTGTTTTTCAGAACGCGGAAACTGCGGCTAAAGACCGTGAAGAAGATAAGTATGTGCGGCACGACCGTGAAGGGGATGAGGACCTGTTGTTGGGAATACGAGGACCGCTACCGATGGCCCACCAC
>CAZTBK010000016.1:0-5852 GCA_964611975.1 uncultured Candidatus Bathyarchaeia archaeon
CCTCAGGTAAGCCATGTTCGTCTCTCGGTACGCCACCACGCCAGCCGCGATCACCCTGGGGTCCTGCCTGAGGCCCAGCCGCTCCAAGAGCTTATCGAAGTGCCTCGGGTAATCAGGCCCGTACTCCTTGACAACCTCCTTCAGGACGCGGTACGCGTTCTCCACGTCTGAGGGGAGCCCTGCCTCGATCATCGCCCTGATAGCGTTCAACCTAGCCATCTCGACCTGCAGGGAGGAATCGTACAAGACGTCGTCGATATCGAACAGGACGCACTTTATCTTCAACCTTACTTCACCACCTTAACTATCTTCTCGGGCTTATCTGGGTTTAAACCCCTAGCGATGGAGCTGTAATACGCAAATAAGTGAAGGGGCCCTACATAAATCATCGGGGTGAGCAGGGGCGGCAGCCCCTTCGGGATGGTTATCGCGTCCCCCAGTTCCCTGAGCCTGCCGTCGTCCTCGGAGATCGTGATTATCGGCGCGCCGAACCTCTTGAAACGCCTCACCAGGTCAATGGACTCACTGATATCCCTGCCCGGCGGGACGATGAAGATCATCGGGGTGTCCTCATCGACCAGGCGCATCGGGCCGTGGAGGAACTCCCTGCTGGCGTAACCCTCAGCGAAGACGTTGCAAGACTCCTTGAGCTTCAGAGCCGCCTCCAAGGCAGTGGCGTAGTTCGGGCCGCTGCCGAGGATGAAGAAGAACCTGTTGTCCTTGTACTTCTCGGCGAGCCTCTTCACCGCCTTCTCCGTGGACCTCAGCGTCTCCCTCCCAAGCCTGGGGGCGGAGAGGAGGGCGTCCCTGATCTCATCCAGCTCATCCTCGCCCCTGACCCTCTGTAACCTGCTCAGCTCGATGGAGAGCGTGTATATCGCGGCGAGCTGGGAGACGTAGCTCTTCGTTGCGGTCACAGCGAGCTCCTTCCCAGCGCGGGTCAGGAGCACGAAGTTGGCAGCCCTCGTGAGGGGGCTCCCTGGCGTGTTCGTGATGGCCAGGACCTTACCCCCCATCCCAAGAGCCGCCTCTGTGGAGGACAGGATGTCCGCGCTCTCGCCGGACTGAGAGAAGGCGATCATCAAAAAGCCCCTCGCCGTCGGGGAGACCCAAGACGAGAACTCCGAGGCGGGAATGGACGTGGCCATGAGGTTGGTCAACGTGGATACAGCGTATTGACCAACCAAGCTGGCGTAATAACTGCTCCCACTGCCGGAGAGATAAGCCGAGCTAAACTTCCTCACCATCGCCTCGTCCAAGAAGGTCTTGAGGTCCTCAGAGCAACCACGAATGGTCTCTTGGATGGCTTCGGGTTCCTCGAAGACCTCCCGGATCATATGGTGCCTGGGAATATGAGCGATGTCGTTGATCTTGGCCAGGTCCCCTATCCCATCCCCACTATTTTCAGCCTTAAGTAAAAAGGGCGCGCTACTCGACCCTGATCCTCCTACCAGAGGGCTTCCTCGCGACCAGCTTGTTGAGCGTGACCTCGAGGACGCCGTTCTTGTAAGAGGCCTTGGCGCTGTTGGGGTCGACCTTCTCCGGCAGGTCGACGACCTTGTAGTACTTTCGCTTCTCCGTATCGACCCGGATGGTCAACGTGTCCTCGGTCCCCTCCAGCTCTATGTCCTCCTTGTTCACACCTGGCACCTCAGCGACCACCTGGACCACCCTATCGCCTGACGTGACGTCAACCAGGGGCTCACGCTCCTTGGTGGCCTTGGGAAGCCCGAACCTAGATGGCCTCAGGTTCCCGAACTCCCTTATGATCGGCCTGCCATCCGGACCTATGCTCATCGAGTAGCCGTATACCACAGGGCCAAACGTCCTGATGACGCTCCCATCCGGGAGCCTGCGCTCCCTCTGCAGCTCCTTCGGAAGCTCCTCGATCTCCCTGAACATGTCCTCGAACATCCTATCCATCTCCTCAAAAAATGGGTGGCGCTCCCGCCTCCATCTCCTGAACCAGTAGTCCCAAAAGCTCAAACTGAACACCTCTACGTAGTATGATAATTCACCATTATTAACTTTTCGCACATGAAGAGGAGTTCTGTTAAGCCTTAAGTTTGGTGATGCTTAATAAGGCCGTGAGCAAAAGCGTGGAAGTTGAGTCAACGAATCAAGGCTTAACAGAACCGGAGGCCAAAACTATTTAACTGAGAAATCATAGGGATTAAGCGAATCGATCCGAGATGTTCAAATATAAACCCTTGGAGCTGATCTACTGGACGAGGTTCGCCCTAGCGATAGTCGCTGCCCTCATCTGCACACTCCTCAAACTTGAGGGCCTAAGCGGGATAACGACAGGCCTGATCGCCTACCTCGCTTCATGTTTTCTCTTCAAATACGTCTTCACAACGAGGTCTCGCGCTGTGAAGAGCACGAGGAAGGTTTACACGACGGGCATAGGGGTCTACCTTCTCACATGGATCACATCTTGGATGATGCTCTATACCTTGCTCTCACCTTGAGCAGGCCCTGAGGGGCGCCCTCCATCCTCCCAATTTGACCTACCCTTCCCTAGGAAAACTATGTAATCCGCCCAAGCGGTGAAGATCCCCCTATCAAAGCTCGTCTGCAGGGGTTCCCTTAATCTTGACATCCTCTCGAACTCTATCTCGGCGCTCTTCAGGTCCCTGTCCCCTATCCTACTGATGAAGGCGTATCTGTCAGCTCCAGACCTTGATGCGATGAGCATCCCCCTCAGTGCGTGGATGTACCCCCTCCGCCATTCGGAGCCCCTTGCCCGATGGCTCGCCTCATCAAGGATCCTCTCCGCTTGAGCGAAGTTCTTCTGTTTGAGAAGCCGGAAGAAGCGGATCGCTAACTTCCTTTCCTCACCCTGTCGCACGTCCTCCACCTCGAGCAGCCATGTCGATCAAGCCTCAACCATGTCCTCTATGCCGTTCTCCGTGATCCTGAACACCCTCTCGCCCTCAGGTAGGTAAGGGCTTGAGACCAATCGCCCGATCCTCACGTTCGTCCTGGGAGCCCTCCGCAGGAATACCCTCGTGTTGCTCGTATGCGCTACTATATGCCCTCCTATGGGCTCTACCTTACTTCCGAAGAAGGCGTCAGGCTTGGACATGACCTGGTTCGTGACCACGGCCACGGAGTTGAACGCCTGAGCAAGCCTGAACAACCTATGCATGTGCTTGTTCAACTTCTGCTGCCTCTCAGCTAAGGTCTCCCTCCCTATGTACTCGCTTCTGAAGTCGGCCGTCAGGGAATCGATGATTATGAGCCTGATGTTGTTCTCCTTTATTACCTTGTCCGCCCTCTCCAGGAGCAACATCTGATGGTCAGAGGTATACGCCTGGGCATAGATTATGTTCTTCATGACCTCATGCGGGTCTAGGGCCATGTGCCTCGCCATCTGGAAGATGCGCTCTGGTCTGAACGTGCCCTCTGTGTCTATGTATAGAGCTCCCGCTTCTAACCCCCCTCGGTCTGGCGGTAGCTGGACGTTCACGCATAGCTGGTGGCATATCTGAGACTTCCCTGACCCATATGGCCCATAAAACTCCGTTATTGCTTGGGTCTCCAACCCCCCGCCTAACAGCTCATCTAGGGCTCTGCTCCCGGTGGTCAGCCTTTCCACGTTCTCCCTCATCTTCATGAGTTCGTCCGCACGCATAAACTGAAGCGTGATGGAGCCCCTCGCCTCCCCTATTATCTTCGCGGCCTGCCTCTCCCCTATCCCCACAGCTGAGAGCTCTCGTATGGTCGCCGTCGCCAGCGACTCTATCGTGCTGAAGCCTATGTCCCTGAGCTTTCTGGCCGTCGCCATTCCAACTCCAGGTAAATCCTCGATGGTCTTGTACCTCCCCTTCAGTTTCTCCTGCATCCTTCCCTCCTTCCCTCATCATTCGTGATTTAGTTTGACCTTCGTCTTATATAAAGAAGCGCTGTTCTATAGGACGGGTCTGTGGAGGTTGACATTTCTCCCCTTAACTTGCGAGGGCGGTCAGGGCTCCGATGTATGGTTGCAGGTAGGGTACTCGATATCACGCTCGATGCAAAGGATGAGGGTAGATACAAAGGTCAGGGGCCCAACAATCCGTTTAGAGAGGCCCAGGCATATCGACTATGAGATCAAGACGCGCTCCTCCATAGTAATTCAGATGCGGAGCACAGAAATCATGGGAGAGTGGCGTGCGAAGAGAGATACGATGGAGAGCTATAATGCGAGGGCGAACAGTTACGATGATCAGTACGGCGAGGAACAATCCGAAAAGCACAGGTTGGCGCTTGATGTCATAGGAGTTGAGGAAGGCGAGGTTGTCCTAGACGATGGGTGCGGCACGGGTTTGTTCATCGAGAAGATCGTAGGTCCATCATCGCTCGTCGTCGGGATCGATATCTCAAAGGGGATGCTGAGCGTAGCGAAGCGCAGGTGTGGTAGGCTTAGGAAAGTCTTTCTGATCTTATGCGACGCCGATTTCCTCCCCTTGAAGGAAAAACTCTTCGACAAGGTCTTCTCGTTCACCATGATCCAAGACATTCCGAACCCAAGGCGAGCGATCTCAGAGATTACCAGGGTTTCGAAGCCCGGCTCGAAGGTCATAGTCACTGCGCTGAAGAAGGCATATACTCGGGCGAGGCTCATCGCTCAGCTAAGGTTCCCTGGTCTGAAGGTCATCGATATCCCCAATGCCGAGTGGATAAGGGATCACATAGCCATATGCGAAAGGGTTAAACGATCGCCACGGCGCGACCGCGGGCATCTTAGATCTCCACATAGGTTAGCAGTACGTATAAATGCTCGTAACAACATAGGGATTAGCTAAAGGAAAAAATACAGATGCTCCACATGGGTGGGTAACGGATTGAAAAAGACGAAGATCCTGTACACGATCGGTCCTCCGATCTCCTCTAAGGCCGTTCAGGCGTTCTTCCTGCTCACGTTGCTTCTGACAATCAACGGTAAAATCCCTCGCGGAGCGGAGGCATCCACAACCCCAAATACGTTGACACTCATACCTGTCGCTGACTCCGTGGTCTCTTCCCTCGAGCCAGATCGCAACTACGGAGATCTGGGATATCTGACCGTGGATTACCGCGAGCACGAATATATCTACATATACATCATGTTTAACCTATCTGAGATCCCAAGCGGTTTGGAGATAATCAATGCCTCGCTGCAACTATATAACATAGACCGCTCACGATCGGGATTGAACGTCAGCGCGCATTACTGCCCAGATGACACTTGGAATGAAACCGAGATCACGTGGGACAGCATGCCATCCTTCAGCTTCGAGCCTGACCGTTCCGTCCAGATATCCAAAACTCACATATGGTATAACTGGACCCTGACGGACAGGGTGAGGGACATCATAGCAAGCGAGGATAAGCTCCTGACTGAGGTCCTCAAGCTTGATGTAACCCCATCAGACGGCGTCTTTATGGCTACCTTCTACTCAAGGGATTCCCCCCATGGTTTAGACTATGGGCCGAGGTTGACGATTAGCTTCAACAAGATCCCTACTTCCATCTCCTGCTCCGTCTCGCATAAGGTGATCCCCTTGCTCAACCAGATAAACATATTCGGCTCAATCGAGCCCAGCCCCGGCGCGGTCGAAGTGACGTTAACCTACACCGGCCCAGGAGGAGGGAGCGACGTCAAAACTGTGATCTCGAGCCCTGACGGCATGTTCAACGACACGTTCATTCCAGATAGGGCTGGTGAGTGGTCGGTCGTGGCGAACTGGAGCGGGAACGACTTCTACGAAGGGACCGTCAGTCAAGTGCCCTCATTCACTGTGGTGTCAGCGGGTCCGATCGTCTTCTTCATCGGGGTCGCCGTAATATCCTTGGTCGCCTCTTCGATGATCATCAAAGGCAGGAAG
>CAZTBK010000016.1:5952-14527 GCA_964611975.1 uncultured Candidatus Bathyarchaeia archaeon
CCCTGACATGGGTCAGGAGAGCGCCAGAGTGATGTTGGAGAGGAAGATCAGATGAGGATTGGGATACTCTCTGATACGCACATCGGGAGATGCATACCGAGGGCCATAGGGGAACTCAGAAGGATGGCGTACAGGCACGCCTTTAGTGAGGCCATCGACGTCTTCATCAGGGAGAAAATAAGCTGTCTCATCCATGCAGGGGACGTCTTCGAGAAGCGCAGCATGACCCCGAGGGACAGCGTCTTCGTAAAGGAGGAGCTGCAGCGTCTGGTCGACTCCATTCGTGAGGAGGGCGGCGAGGTCATGATCTACGCGGTCAGGGGAAACCATGATGGGTCCATGGAGAGTAGCGCGTTGGACTACATCAAGCACCCCCTCGCCAAATACCTCAAGGTCATAGGTGATGACACCCTTCGAGGTAAGGGGGAAGCCCAGGTTTACGACGGTTTACGGGTAATGGGGGTCAGCTACCATCCCTACATAGCCCGCAAGTTCAAGAAGTTGAAGCCCATCATAAGGAAGAACTTCTCTATGGCTAACGGGATGAACGTCCTCATCCTTCATAACTTCATCGAGGGTTACCATCAGATCCCACCTGGCGTCCCAAAGCATAACGTGCTAGATATAAGCGACCTAAAGGGCCTGGGCGCGGACTTGATCGTGGTTGGGCATTACCATGAGAAGATGGAACCGATGAGGAAGGATGGGATGACGCTTATTAGCCCTGGGTCGACCGAGGCCATAGACCTATCGGACGAGGGGCCGCACGGCGTGTACATCCTAGATGGCAGATCGATCAGATTCGTGCCGATAAAGCCTCTTCATGAGATCCGTAATATGAAGGTCGTCTCCATGGAGGAGGTCAAGCCTGCGTCGTGGTTCATCGGTGAGGCGTTAAAGGGCGCTCAATCCTACGCCTCCACCCTGCGGCTGACCGGAAGGGAGGGGGTCCTACGGCTGGTGCTCTCAGGCTTAACGGATGGGGATCCCCACACCATTGATAGGTCACTGGCCCTGAGGCTCGCTGAGTTGAGGGGGTCGTTTCCTGAATTGTTGCATGTGGAATTGGTGAACCGAGCCCAGAATGTACATCGACGGGTCTCCTTCCCACCCATCGGTGGAGGCCTCGAGTTCGCCTATGAGGTAGTTAAATCCCTAGGTGACCCTGCGAGAGAAGCCGTGAGGATAATTGAGGAGGTATACAACGCGCTGGACGAGAGGGCAAGCCAGAGGACAGGGCTCCTCACAAGCTCAGATAGGGCCCCGTTCTTGAGGCGGTGGGTGAAGGTCCTCGAAAGAATGGAGGTGAGGGAGGGTTGAGCGCGATCATCGAGGAACTCAGGTTAAAGAACTTCGGAGGTTATAGGAGCGCCCACCTGAGGTTCTCCGCTGGCCTCAACCTGATCAGGGGCAGGAACTCAGCTGGCAAGAGCACGCTCCTTGATGGTTTGGTCTTCGCCCTCTATGGCGAGGTGCCGGGCGTTAAACCCAAGCTTATGGTCTCAAGGTTACCAAGATCTAAGGAGATGAGCGCTTACATCAGGTTTAGGAGCCCACGAAGTGGAGACGTAGTTGAGGTCATGAGGAGGGGGGGTTTAGATGACATGGGCAGGTACAGGACCAAGGAGAGGACTCTAGCGATTAACGGAAGGAATGTGGACATCGAGGGAGAGGAAGGCTTTCGAGTTAAGATTACAGAGTTAATGGGGATATCCCTCAGGAAGTTCCTCGATCTAGTCTACGTGAGACAAGGTGAGCTTACGGCGGTCCTCGAGCCGCCGAAGGACAGGATGGACTCGATAATAGGGATAACACTGCTGAGGGAGCTACGCGAGCAGCTCGATGAGGTTAGGAGGGAGCTGGGGAAGTATGAGGGAAGGGACGTCATCACGGAGGCGCGGAGCCTCGAAACGCTCGTCATACCTCAGTTGATGTCGAACTTGAGGCGAATAAGAAATGATATCAAGACGTTGAGGTCCGAGGTACGGAAACTACAGGAAGTGGTTCGAAAGGGGGAGTCCATGGAGCTCACGGATCTCCTATTTCATATAGAGAGAAGGGACGATTGCAAAAGAGGGATTCAAGGACTGAAGGCCAAGATGCAGGAGTTACTCAGGAATGTTGGCGTATCGTCCTTCGATGAACTCAAGCTGAAGGTCAGAGACTGGACTAAGCAACTGAAGAGCCTAGAGAACTCTATTGAGAGCCTCTCTAAGACGATGGGTGAGCTTGAGGATAGCTGGGCGGAGGTCAAGGGAAGGGCCAGCTCCCTTGAAGACGAGGTCAGGGAACGATGGGCGCTCCTTAAGAAGGGTATGGCCACATGCCCAACGTGCGGTCAGGATATAGACCCAGACGTTCTCAGGGGCGTCCTTCAGATGGATGAGGATGAGCTGAAAAAACTAAGGGCAAGGGAGAGGGAGTTGAAGGCCAAGTGCGAGGCCAAGCGATCAGAACTCGACAGGTTAAGGGAGAGACAGGCCATCTTAACCAGCAGGGTTTCAGCGCTCAGAGCGGTGGAGAGTGATTTCAGGAATTACTCGCACATAGCTGGGGATTTAAGCGGCACCCTCGAGAGAGAACTCTCATCAATAAGGGAGATGTTGCTGAAGCTGAACCTGCCGCTTCAGCCCGAGGACCCTGAACTTAAGGTTAAGATCGCGCAGCGCCTCCCAATACAACCGGAAGAGCTAGAGGAAAAAAGAGGGGCGCTCGAAGAGAAGGAGGAGGCCCTCGACATGAAGCTCAAGAACGAGAGGGAATTGGAGGAAAAGCTGAAGGCATCGGAGGAACTCCTGAGGAAGCTGCGACGGAGGACGAGGATGATGGGCATCGCGCGTGTCCTCTCAGAGGAATTCGATCGCGCGATCAAAATCAGGAGGAGGAGCTTTCTCAAGCACATTGAGTTAAAGGCCTTGGAATATTACGGGATGATGACCGATCAGCGCGTCTACAGCGCTATATCAATCGACCCTGAACGCTACGCGGTCAGCGTGTACCCTAAGGGGTTGAGGGGGGCCTTACCTGCCACCCGGGTTGGAGGAGGCCACCAAACGATATTATCGCTCGCCATACGGTTGGCTCTGCTGGAAGCCTTAGGGTTTCGTCTGCTTTTGATCCTCGATGAGCCGACGTACGGCATCGATTCTGAGAACCTGCCGCAGCTGGCGAGCTACATCAGCGAGGCTTCGAGGCAGATCTCCCAGACGATTTTAGTTACCCATCACGACATCTGCGAGGAGGAGGCATTGAACATCATAAATGTGACTGTCAAAGATGGGGTTTCGAGGGCGAAGATCATGAGTTAGTAGCTCGTCCTTGGCCTAACTCCTCACTTTGTAACGTTCTCTATAAATCAGCTTCTCTAATGAGATTCTTGGGGTCGGGCACGGCTCCTCAGCCGGATACCCTATAGGGATGATTGCTATCGGCCTTAGCCATCTAGGTAAGTTCAGCGCCTCCGCAACCTTCTCGTCTCGGAAGGCACCAATCCAACATGCCCCTAGCCCAAGCGCATGTACGGCCAAGAGCATGTTCTGGACGGATGCAGCGGCGTCCAGTATACAGTAGAGCCTCCTGCCCCTCTCCCCGTACCTCCCGGCCGATCTCCTCTCGTTCGCGCAGACCACAACGTTGACAGGGGCCTCCTCGATGAAGCTTTGGTACAGGGCCGCCGTGCAGAGCTTCTCCTTTACCTTCGGGTCTCTGACTATGACGAAGTCCCTCGCTTGGCAGTTCCCGGCTGAAGGCGCCCATTGGGCAGCCTCTAGGATCCTGTTTAACAGGCCATCCGGGATGGGGTCTGGCCTGAACGCTCTGACGCTTCTCCTGTTCCTGATCGCCTCAAACAGGTCCATCGTGGATCATCAGACCTCGCGGTTCAAGATAGATGCTGGAAGTACTCGTGAGCTACCCGCCTCTGAAGAAGGCGGGCTTCCTGCTTCGACGACCAGGCTCGGTCCCCACTCATCCACAGCGGAAGTCTCCTTCGGCGAGACCGTTTCCATGCAGCCCGTGTGGAAGGGTTGGTTACGGAGGCCTCGATCTCCGCAGGCGTAACTTCGGCCTGCCCCATGCCTAGCAAGGGAGAACTTCCATGAGGGAAAAATATAAATGTTCGCCCTCATCCACGGCTGAGGCATGTGGAATTTCCCGCCGACAAAGTTAAATCTATGGTCATGTCGCACTATCCACATAATCACTGTGTTGGCCCCATCGACACGCCCGGGACTCGGCGTGATGAAGCCATGGCTGAAAAACCGAGACCCGCCCTACGTGAGTGGGGGTGTCAATTTATTAGTCCCCTAACAATTATTTTTACATCGAAGGAGGGGGTATTAATTGTCCGAAAAGCCCTGGCCCAAGGCGCGTTTCTCCGCGATGCTCCCTAACGGGGATTACCTGAACTTTGCCGTCTGGCAGGGAAGAAAGGACCCCTCAGCGGAGGTCATCACGGTCCAAGTTCGTCGCAAGGAAGGCGGGACCTGGCAGACGGTCGGGCGGCTCGCCATTTACAGGACAGCTGATGGCGCGTACTCGAAGCTCCCTGAGCGCCGATTGTAAACTTAGTGCGCAGACGTAGAAGGGAGGTCGTTAAAGCTGAAGCACCATGAGGAGCGCGTAGTGTGAGGGATAAAATGAAGGAACTCGCAATCTCAGCAGCCAAGGAAGCTGGCCTCGTGCTCATGAAGGATTTCGGCGAAGAGGGGAAGGTGAGGATAAAGCCAGGAGGGGAGCCCGTCACCGACTCGGACATAAGAAGTGAGAAAAGGATAATCGACATTATACGGGAAAGGTACCCATCCCACTCGATCCTGAGCGAGGAGGGGGGGCTCCTCAAGGGCGACCTCGATTACATTTGGATGGTTGATCCGCTGGATGGGACTCGTAACTTCATCCGTAAGCTGCCCTATTTTGGCGTGTCCATCGCGTTGGAACACGAGGGAAGGGTGATTTTAGGTGTGGTGAACCTTCCCTATTTCGACGAGCTGTATGTGGCGGAGAGGGGGAAGGGGGCCTACCTCAACGGCAAGAGGATAGCTGTCTCGAATAGGGGACTAAAGGAGTCGTTGCTTCTCTATGAAAGTAAATTTCACAAAATGCCCAAGTTGACGGTCACGCCCCTCAGAGATCTGGCGAGCTCGGTCAATACGGTCAGGGTCCTCGGCGTCACGTCCATGAGCCTTTCCTTGATAGCGTCAGGCAGGGCGGAGGCGTACATCGCCTACGCAGTTAAGCCTATGGACATAGCTGGCGGGGCCATAATACTGGAGGAGGCGGGAGGGGTCATCACCGATCTGAACGGTAACGCGTGGAGCCCCTACATGAAGAGGATCGTCGCCACGAACGGCGTGGTACATGGAAAAATATTGGAGATCTTGAGGCGCAGATTGACTGTTTAAATCCTCCATGACCAGAGTTCATGAGTTTCTCAAGGTGATGCCATGAGCGACTTCTGAAAATCGCAGGGGATGGACATGTTGGAGATAGACGGCAGCAAGAAGAGCGGTAGCGGCACGATCCTGCGCCTAGCCGTCTCGTTAGCCAGCATACTCGGGGAAGAGCTCCATATCTACAACATCCGCAAGAGGCGCAGCAAGCCAGGGCTACGACCCCAACACCTCGAGGCCCTCCTCACCGCGGCGAGGTTGTGCGGGGCCGATGTGGAGGGAGCAGCTTTGAACTCGACCGAGGTGTGGTTCAGGCCCGGAAAGATCGTCGGTGGGACGGTGGAGGCGGAGATAGGTACGGCTGGGAGCATACCGATGCTCCTCCTCACGGTCTTGCCCATGTGTGCCTTCGCGAAAGAGACCGTGGAGCTTCATGTGACGAAGGGCGGCACAGATGTCAGGCACTCGCCCACCATCAACTACATGCGATTCGTGCTATTGCCGATGCTCGAAAGGATGGGGCTGAGGTCATCACTGAAGGTCCACAGGTTTGGCTACTACCCGAGGGGCATGGGCGAGGTCACCCTGAGGGTCCAGCCCTGTAGGAGGCTATCGCCGATCTGGCTAGAGGAGGCTGGAAGGGCTGGAAAGGTGCGAGGGGTCTCGGTGTGCACTTTCCTAAAGGGGAGGAGGGTCGCCGAGCGCCAAGCCACGGCGGCCAGGAAGTACCTCGAGGGGAGGGGCGTGGAGGTAGACATAGATGTGCTGTACGATTCCTCCAACCCCCTCCAGAGGGGGAGTTCCATCGTGCTTTGGACGGAGACGGACAAGGGCGCCCTCTTGGGCGCGGATGCGATAGGAGAGGTTCGCAAGCCCAGCGAGGACGTGGGCAAGGAGGCCGCTGAGGCCCTATTCGAGGAGTTGAGGTCCGGGGCCACCGTCGACCTGCACCTCGCAGATATGCTCGTCCCCTACATGGCCTTGGCCGAGGGTGGGTCCGTTTACCTCGCCCGTTCCATGACGGAGCACCTGGACACAAACGTCTGGCTTGCCGAGGAGATCCTAGGTGCGAAGTTCGAGGTGAGGAAGGCCCGGGGCCTTTACAGGGTCGAGAAGAGGGGGAAGTGATATGAGCTGGGCTGCCCTTCGGTGAAGGCCAGGATTAGGGGCATCCGCTCGGCCGCGCTGACGAAGTTGCTCTTGGATAGAGGCCTCGAGGTGGCGCACCCCTCAGCATCATAGAGGGGGAGGTTAGATCAGGGGGTCGAAGGGCAAACGACGTCACCTCGATCTGAGACTGGACATCGCAAGCCTTAGCATCTTCAGGTCTTTCTTTGATATGTACCCTGTCACCCACAGTAAGAGGACGAATAGGCACATCCCCCCGAGCGCATCGAGGAGGACCAACGCGACGTTAAACTTCGGCGCGAGGTGCAAGAAGGCGATGGTCAAGGCCGCGGAGAGAGCTAGCTTGACGTTCCCCCTCGGCGGCCTTACGTTCAAGCTCTTCTTGAGGTAGTACGGGATGGCCAGGTCTACGGAGAAGCCGGAGATCAGGATGGCTAAGGCGGCCCCCGTTGCGCCATATGAAGGTATGAGGACCAACAGAAGGGTGAGGTAGATCACGAGAGTGCCGAAGAACAGGATCCCGCTGACCCTTGCCTTCCCTAGGCCGACCAGTATGGCTGATAAATTGTACGCTATTGCCACCATAAGCACCCCAGGGACCATCATGCGCAGGAGTTGAACGGCAGGGGCGAATGCCTGCCCGTAGAAGTCGAGCACCAGACCTTCAGCCATGACGGAAGTCACGATAGCGGAGCAGATACCTATAACCAAGGAGTACTTTATGGCGAGGTACGTGTAATCCTTCAAGAGCCTATACTCCGCCCTTCCATACGCCTCGGATACGGCCTGGATCAGCGGCAAAGCGATGGATGTCGTGTAAAGCATGATGCTGGCATAGCCATCCGCCACGCTGTAGATCCCGACGTCCGTGAACGTCGAGAAGAGCTTCATGATGATTACGTCGGAGTGCTTGATCAGGTGGAAGGAGATCAGGTTCAGGGAGACAAACAGGCCGAACTTGTAGACCTCCTTAAATAACTCAAAGCTCTTCTCACGCCTCAAGATATCTTTAAAGGCCGATCGGGAAGACCTCCTCAGGAGGTAGAGGCTCAGGGCCAGCTGGCCCACGGCGCTCAGGACGATCACGGTCGGCATCAGGGCGCTTGGGTAGCCGGCGAGGATCAAAACAGATCCTGAGAGTAGGACGAGGATGATGTTACTTAGGTCTATGATCGAGACGTAGTCCATCCTCTGGGCGGACGCGATCACTGACTTAGCGCCATCCCTCAGGCCGTAGGTCAACGACGCTATGGCTATCGAGATCGACATCACCCTCAAAGCACCATCGAGTGAGAGGCCTAAGAGGAGCATGGTCGATGAGACAAGGACCCCAAGCGAGGACAGGTACTTCACGCCGGAGGCTACGTACGCGATCCCCTTCCCCTCGTCATCAGCGAGGTGCCCTGAGTAGTATTTAATCAGACCGTAAAATGCCCCGCCGAAGAGGACGATCCAGATGACGTCGTTCACGGACACCGTGGTGCTGTAGATGCCGTACCCCTCAGGACCGAAGTGTCTGCTCAGCGCGACTGTCCACAGCCAGGAGAGGAGGCCGTTCAACAGCATGGCGATCAAGACCCACATGCTGCCAGCAAGGAGCCTGAATGGACGAGGGGCACTGGGCGAGTTCATCGAGGTTAGCCCTTCAGACATAAATGATCACTACGCTAGCTCGTCCTTAAAGCTTTCATTACAGTTATCAGAAAAGAGGTCATCCATGTGAAGAAGGTAATCCGCGTTTTTAACTTTAAAAATGACTAACCAGCACGCTTCACGGGTTCTTAACTCGTAAAACTGGTTGATGAGTTGGAAACTTTTTATAAAAATATGTAACAGAGATAACGAGCTTGAAGGCTCAAGGGGCCTCCTACCAAGTCACTAGCAGAGTTTCGAAGCAACGTATTTGAAGATAAGGAGGGTTAACCGATGCCCTCGTACTTCCTGCTATGATGTTTGCGCCCTGGTGATCTTCACCCTATCGTGAGAGAGCGCTGCAGCAGATTATCCTCCGTGTTCGGTTAAGATTTACGCCTTATTTTTTCAAAATTTTGAAAAAA
>CAZTBK010000017.1:0-7929 GCA_964611975.1 uncultured Candidatus Bathyarchaeia archaeon
CCCCACCCTGGTACAGCACGTACCCATACTTTCTCTCGGCCTCCTCCCTCGGCATCCAAACGGCCTTAATGGGGACGTCGCTCATGACGACGGAGTTCGCGAGCTCCTCTATCTTATTTATCTGTTCTGGCGTGATCCTCGCCCAATGTGAGACATCTAGCCTGCTCCTGTCCACTCCCTTTTGGGCTCCCGCCTGCCAGGCGTGCTTGCCGAGGACCCTCCTGACCGCACCGGTTATTATGTGCGTCGCCCCGTGATGGCGCATCAAGCTTATGCGCCGATCCCAATCTATGCTCCCAATCACACGTTCACCCATACTAGGGGGATCGCCCTTCACGACATGTACTATGACGTTCCCAACCTTCTGCACATCTATGACGTCGACCTTGCCACTCTTTGATTCTAAGACCCCCTTGTCAGCTGGTTGGCCCCCACCTTCAGGGTAAAATGCAGTCCTATCTAAGATGACGTATTTTCTCTTGATGACCCTTTGAACTCTCGCATTAAACCTTTTCAAATATGGGTCATCGTAATACAGGGGCACGGTCTTTGGGAGGTCAGAGAGCTTATCCTTCAACTCCTTCACGATCGCGGGCTCTTCCTTCAGGGGGGCTGAAATGTGGCGTTTGGCCACCATCCCATAGAAGTTCGGTGGGATGGAGAGGCTTATCCCTGATGTCTTGACCTCATTCTCGAGCATTTCCGGAGGGATGCCATGTGAATCATAGAGTTCGATGAGCTTCTCTTCAGGGATCGTCGATAAACCCCTGCTCTTAAGGTCGGAAGCCATTCGCCTGAACAATCCCATCCCCCTCCTTATCGTCCTCTTGTATTTCTCCTCCTCGACAGATAACGCCTCTAAGATTTCATCCCTCATCTCCCTCAGATGAGGGTAATCCGCTGACCAGTATCGTATCTGGCTCTCGACGATCCTGGGGAACCCCTCCTCTATCCCAAGCTCCCTTAGTAAACGATAAACCCTGCGAATCAAAAGCCTTACCAAATACCCGACCTTGACGTTGGATGGCACCACCCCCTCCGCCAACATAAAGGTCAACGCCTTCGTATGATCAGCTACCGTGTACGCCTTCTCTATGGGGGATATTATCCGGTCCAGCTCTGCGGGATCCATGTTAAGTTTCTCGGCGGCCCTCCTTCTCAGTATCTCCTTATCGAGGATAGGCTCAATGTTCATGACTGAGGAGGCTTTCGTGTTTTCAGCTAAGAGCTCCTCATCTATCTTGGCTAGACCAGCCATGCGCATTATATCCTCGAGCACCTCTCCATATACCGCATGGAACCCACTTAAGGCCCCTTGGGAGAGCCAGGCGTACCTTTCCATGCCGTAGCCCGTGTCTATGACCTTGATCGGCATGTCGATGAGCTTTCCGTCAAGGACCTTATACTGCATAAAGACCAGCGTGCTCACTTCCAAACCATCTACGCACCCCTCAAGATCTGGCCCGGCGTTCCCACCTCCAGACCACATCCCCTCCTTGTACGTTATGGACTCGGGTTTCACGCCTAACTCCTCCGTCATGAACTTATGGTGAAGCCTGACAGCCTCGTCCTTCCAGTAAATCTGTTTGTCAGGGTAGTTGAACGCGTGATGGCCCCCCATCTCAAATATCGTCAGATGACGGCCCGCTGTTGGCCCAACTTTATCTATATCCGTAAACCTCAAGCACGGCTGGCTGATGACGAGAGGGTTCGCTGGTGGAGGGATTACTCCATCAGTGACGAACGGTTGGAAATCAGCTATGCTAGCTATCGTGACGTAAAGGTCCTCTCTCCACCGCGCTATAACAGGGTATGGTTTTATCCTTGTGTGCCCGTTCCTCTCGAAGAAGGACAGGAAGGACTCTCTCATCTCACTTAACGTGTACTTCCTCCGGGTCGGAGGGTTGCCTATAAACGTATATCCTTGACATGGTGCATCCCCGCAGTTCTCCCTGTTTGGGTCTTGGGTCCAGAAGTACGAACCGCATGAGGGACATCTTTTTCTGATGAACCCTTCTTCATTGAAAAAATGAAGTTTAAGCTCACCTTCAAGAGCCCTCAATTGCCCTTACCCCAGAAATCGACCAAATAACAACACGCCATCCTTTTTAAAGTGAAATCTCTTAGGGGCAAGATAAATGTTCGCAAGAAGACTCGGAGGGCGATGACAGCTATTATGGGAGGGAGGGGACGAAAGGCACGTCGAAGATCGGATTACTTAAATAACGCGCCGAGGCCTTGAATGGCCTCCTCCTCTTTCTTCTCAACCTTTTTCTCCTTCACCTCCTCCTTAGGCGCAGGAGCAGCCTCTGGGGCCTTGGCTACGGTCAAAGTAGGAGCAAGCTTTATGGCTTCATCTATGTTCACTTCAGATAGGCTTGCAACCAATGCCTTCACTCTCGATTTATCAACGTTTGCCCCTGCAGACCGGAGGACGCTCTCGATGGACTCCTCATCGATCTTCTTTCCTAGGGCATGCAACATAAGCGCAGCATATATGTATTCCATTTAGAGCACTTCTCCAATTCTATGATAGGAGTTTTATGTTCTCCTTCACTCCTTAATATCTTTTAACCCCCTCTTTTAAATACTACGTCTCTTAACCTCGGTGAGATGGCCTCCTCATTTATTTGGCTAATCCTCTCTGCTAGGCTTAACATCTGGGCATAACCCTTGCTCAATATTTCAAGAACCGTCTCCGGAGATATGAAAACCGCCTCAACCGCCAACTTCTTGGCTTCCTGGCTCGCCATTTGCAAAAGCGGCACTATGGTATCTCGTGTTATATAATGGATCTTGAGGGCCAGGTTGAAGGCGCTGTTCCACGCCATTTTTAGCTGGTTTCTTTTCTCTTCGAGATCTATGTTCAGTTCATCACCCGTGATGATCAACCCATCGTCGTAGGCGGCCATCAGGCTTAAACCAGCCTCTAACGGCTTAATGTTAAGTTTTGACAGGACGCCAGCTAGTCTTGGGGATATGATCTGACCTGCCTTGGCCACGACCGTATCCTCCGTCACGAAGACGCTACCTGATTCGATGGTCGTCTTTACGCCGACCTCACGCAGCTCAGTTATCGCAGGGCCTGGAGGTAACCCAGTATTCCCAGCATGGATGATTATGTCTTCTGTGGCTATGTCTCCTGCCTTAGCCGCAATTTTAATCTTATTCTTGGTAAGGAGAATAGAAAGCTTAAACGGATTCAAATCTGTGAATAGCAAAGCGGTTTGGCCCTTCAAAAAACTCGAGAGCTTTGCGATGTTGGGTTTCTTGCATTTTTCCAACGCTCGTCTTATGAACATGTTTTTTGTCACTTTGATCAAAACATCTGACTTCAACGTCTTCCTTAATTTTTGAAGCTGCATCGCCCTAACTTTGAAGAGGCTAGCCAAGGCTACAACCCTGTATTTGTCCAGATATCCGACAAGGTTGTCGACCTCTCTTACCTTCCATTCAGCTACTTCTTTCGAACTCATGGAGTTCTCACTTTTTTGAAAGGGTCCTTTACTTTTTACTTAACCACGAAGTAACTGCAGTTTACTTCAGGATATTTTAGAGCTTTATATTCACTGGTTTGCCCATCGTGAGTTTTATCTTAGCTGATCGGATGTTTTTGATACCCCTTTTGAGCTTTCCCTCTAGCCTTGTTACGATCGAAATTACGTTTTCAGCGATCTCTTCGCTTGGCATATCCTCAGTCCCGACGCTGGTCTGGAGGTTAGGCTGTTTCCACACCCTTATTCGGACCATCCTCCTATGTTTCTCTATAACCTTGTCGATTGCAGTCCTTGGGGGGACAGGCGTCGGCATTTTCCCAGCCGGTCCTAAAGCCGCGCCCAGCGCTTTACCCACAAGTGGCATCAACGGAGCCTCCGCGATGAAGAAGTCGAACTCATCTGCTAGCTTCTTAGCCGATTTCCTGTCCTTCGAGAGAGCCTCCAGGTCCTTTTTCCTTATAACCCTATCCGCTCCGGACCTCTCGGCCTTTAAGGCTAAATCGCCATTTGCTATCACGCAAATCTTAGTCCTCTTGCCTGTGGCGTTTGGGACCTCCAATAGTTCGTTTATTCTATTCTCTGGTTTCTTGACGTCCACATCGCGCAGGGATATGATCAGGTCGACCGACTGTTTGAACCTCCTCTTTTTTGAGGCGCCCTTCGCTTTATCTATAGCCTCTATCACTGCTTCCTTACTAAGCGGCACCTACCTCACCCTTCAGCACTGGCCTGGTTCTTAGTTACGGTATTCAAATCCTCCACTTTCAATTTCTCATCATATAACCCTTGGTCGATCTCCCTTTGCACATCCCTCGGATCCTTTCCTTCGACAGTGATGCCCATGCTAACGCAACACCCGAGGACCTCCTTTACTGCGGACCTCAAAGTCTTGGACAGCAGCTCTTCGCGTTTCCTTCTCGCGATTTTTATCACCTGATCCATTTTCAGGTCGCCTATCTTCTCTGCACCAGGGTTCCCGGAACCCTTTTTAGCTCCAACTTCCTTGATGATCAACGCAGCCGATGTGGGCGTCCCAACCTTAACCTCAAAGTTCTTGGTCTCTACGTCGACGGTGACCTCGATCGGGACCTTCATGCCAGCGTAGTCCTTCGTCAGCTCGTTGATTTTCGTTACCACGGTCAAGACGTTCAGGCCTAATGGTCCAAGAGCAGGCCCTAAAGGTGGGCCGGCCGTGGCCTCACCACCATTAACCAACGCACGAACTGTCCTTTTCTCGCCCATCCCAAACTCCTCCTCATTCTTTAGATTTCTCCAATATTTTCACGTAATCCGCGTGGACCGTGATCGGTAAGGTGAACGAGGCTTCCAGCAACTCTATCGTCACCTCTTCCTTCACCTTATCTATCCTTATTATCTTCGCCTTCATATCCTTAAATGGCCCTCCTGTAATCTCAACGGTATCTCCGACGCTCAGCTCCTCAATGATCGGCTTTGTTATCAGATATTTCTCCACATCGGAGATGCTAACCACTCCTGGCACATGGGATTTGGCGTGTTTTATCCCCACTACCGCCTCATCAACGACGTGGGGGCCTAAGGCCTCTATGAAGACGTACCCTCGTAATGTTTCTGGCGCGAAAATGCTGTAGACAGGTAACTTCTTAACCTTGACCCTGGCCTCTATGGCCTCAGCCACATTCCTTTCCTGGCCAGCGGTCGTCCTCACGACGAATATCCCGGCCTTTTCCCCCTTCCCCTTTTCCACCATGTCATATTCACACCTTAAGCCCTTGGGATAAACCCTGTGAACATTGTTGAAATAAGCCTAATCATGAAGCCTACGATTCCAATGACAGCTAAACCTACCAAGACTATCTTCACGTAAAGCCAGACGTCTCGGCGTGTCGGCTTCCTCGAGAGCCTTATGAGCCTCTTACACTCATAGAAGAAGGATCTTAATCCCATTTAAACACCTTTAAGTATAGGAGGATAACGCCCTTATAATATATGCGAGCCTTTAGCAGCTTCTTCCACTTTCCCTAAGGGCTATCCTCGGTATTTTAGCGTTTCCCTCCTCCTTTAATCGGTCAGATTGAGCATGAGCTTGCTTAAAGAGCAAGTTGGTAATAAGTGAACTGCCCCCAGCTATCGTAGGGAGCTACCCGCTGACAAAGTTAAATGTTGGCGCAATTGACGATCCGGCGTCGTTTTAAGCTACGCTGGTTCTTGAGGATACGTAATAAAACTTTTTACTTGAAAATTAATGAAGATGGAATCTTGGATGCAAAATTTCTATATTTGGGTTGTCCAGAGGCCCGCCTCTTCTGGACCCGCTTTGACCAAGATAGTGAGGGAAAAGACGCTTGTAGAGGCGAAAGAGTTTGCTGAAAAAGCTATGTTGAGGGAGTGGGAAGTCTGCCCAAGGGTTTACTTTACCGCATAGATGAGGGCTAAAGATTGGGACAGAAAAATTACACTAAAATATCCCCTCATAGAAAAAGAAGGTTGGTAGTTAGCTAGATGAGCAAAAAGATCATCATCGCTGTCGCTTCTGGAAAAGGGGGGACTGGAAAGACGACGGTAGCCGTAAATATGGCCTTATCCATCGAGGATGTTCAACTATTAGACTGCGATGTGGAGGAACCCAACGTCCACATACTCTTGCACCCAAAAATATATGAAACAAAACCCGTTTTCATCTCAAACCCAGTCATCTCGGAAGAATTATGTGACCACTGTGGGAAATGCGCTGAGTTTTGCGAATACAACGCCATATTTGTCGGTCCCGAAAAAGTTCTGGTATTCCCAGAGCTCTGTCATGGTTGTGGCGGTTGCGCCATAGTCTGTCAAAAGAAGGCGATCAGCGAAGAAGAACGGAGGATTGGGACAATAAATAAGGGATTGGCCGAAGGCTTGGAGCTTGTATATGGTGAGCTTGAGGTAGGGGAACCTATGGCCGTCCCCGTGATAAGAGAGGTCAAGAAGCAGATCAGAAGCGACAAAAACGTGATCCTCGATTCTCCACCTGGGACGTCCTGTCCGGTCATAGAGACGGTAAAGGGAAGCAACTATTGCGTTCTCGTGACAGAGCCTACGCCCTTTGGCCTGCACGATTTGAAAATGACAGTTCAAGTTTTAGAAGACATGAGAATTCCCTTTGGCGTAGTTATAAACCGCGCTGGAATGGGTGACAAAAAGGTATACGAGTATTGTAAAAAGAAGGGCATCCCGATCTTGCTCGAAATTCCCTTTCAAAGGAGGGTAGCCGAGCTTTACTCCAGTGGCATCCCGTTCATTTCAGAAATGCCTGAGTGGAGAGAAAAGTTTCAGCTACTCTTTAATGAAGTAACGGAGCGTGCCAGCGAGTGAAACAGGTGACGGTTTTAAGCGGAAAAGGAGGAACAGGCAAAACAACGATAACTGCCTCCTTCGCGACTTTAACCAAAAACGCTGTAATCGCTGATTGCGACGTCGATGCTCCAGACCTCCACATGCTTCTACACCCACAGGTTCTGGAGACTCAGGAGTTTAGGGGCTCGAAACTGGCTGTGATAGACAAGGCGAAGTGTATAGAATGCGGTTTGTGTAGAGAGAACTGCAGATTCGGCGCCATAAACAAAAGTTATCAAGTGGATCCATTCTCGTGTGAAGGGTGCGGCGTATGCGTTATCGTCTGCCCAGAGAAAGCGATAAGCCTTGAAGAAAGGGTCTCCGGATACGCCTTCATCTCAAAGACAAAATACGGAACCATGTCCCACGCAAGGCTAAAACCTGGTGAATCAAACTCAGGCAAGCTCGTTACCCTAGTTAGAGACAATGCCATACAAATTGCTGAGAAAGAGAAGTGCGATTTAGTTCTGATCGATGGGCCACCTGGCACAGGATGCCCTGTGATAGCCTCCATCACCGGAGTGGACGTTGGGCTCATAGTCACAGAACCAACTATGTCTGGGATTCATGACCTTAAGAGGATACTACGCCTAGTCGAGCATTTCCATGTTTTACCCCTCGTCTGCATAAACATGTATGATATAAATAGAAGAAACACGGAGTCCATAGTCAAATTTTGTGAGAAAAATAAAGTGGACGTCGCTGGAAAAATCCACTTTGATCCGATCGTTACCGAAGCCATGGTCGCTGGAAAACCACTTACTGAATACTCTCCCGATAGCACAGTCTCACGAGAGATAGAAGACGTATGGAAGACTGTCGTTTCGACTTTGAACGGAAATGCATAGACCTATCTTGTCAACCGTTTATCAAGGCTATAGCCAGAAAACCCACGCGCCTTAGCGTGGGATAAATGGCGTAAACCTTTTAAGCACGTCCCCCCTTAAGCGCGTTAAATCGGATGCCCCGAGCCGAGAGGTGGCAGACAAGAGTTAGCCCACACGGTAACGAGCCGCGTGGGATGGAGCTCGGCTGGGGAGTAAACCAGCCAGCGCGTGACCGAACCCTGAACCAGCAGATG
>CAZTBK010000017.1:7939-14034 GCA_964611975.1 uncultured Candidatus Bathyarchaeia archaeon
GCAGATGTGAGGAATAGCGAAAAGCTATCCTTAAACGCCGGGACCTCGCGAGCTTCCCTGGAATACCGCCTTCAGCGACGAAGCGGGAACAGGTGAACGAAAATGGGAAGCCCTGCGCCTTCAGGCGTATGGGAGGGAGTCACCACCCAAGAGACGCACTTTCAACTGTATGTGCTGTCAACTTGGAAAACAAATGTGCGGGTTTCCAGTCCAAAAGCGTTAGGTGAAACTCCATCAACGCTAGTAAAGTAATAGGCGATCTTGATAATGTTCTCAGGCATTTAGACATAGATGCTGTAGATGCAGTCACTTTTTCGGGGACAGGCGAGCCCACGCCAAATTTAAAGCTTGGCAAAATATAGCGAGAGAAGTTAAGAAGAGGATTGGTGTTCTCCCTTAATTATCCTCACGAAATCATCGCTGCTTCAAAAAACGTTTAAAAACGGTGATCTTCTTGCGGATCATTACAAAATTTGATGACCGAAGGAAAGACGGCTCCCGACTACGGAATATGGATTATGCCGTAATTATAAATCACAGAGCCTCAGCGTTTAACCGAACCCCAGAGCGTAAAGGGACCGAGAAACGATGAAGCAGACGATGAAAGCGATTACTAGAGGAATCAGATTCGACAACAGCGTCCACTTAACGCTTCCTGTTTCCTTCCAGATGGTGTGGGTGGTGGTCGCACACGGATAGTGGAGCACCGAAAATAACATTAGGGAGATCGCTGTGACGATGTTAAATCCATGGGTTGAGAGGAGCGCGTGAAGTTCAGCCATGCTTTCGGGTTCCACCAGCATGCTGGTGCCCATGTAGCCCATAATTATTGTTGGAATGACGATCTCGTTGGCCGGGATGGCGATGATGTAGGCCAGCAGAATCATGCCGTCGAGGCCGATCGATAGCCCGATAGGCGAGAGAGCGCTCGCAATGTGGGTCATCAAGGTCTCGCTCCCGATGTGCACATTTCCCAAGATCCAGATAAGGGTGCCTGCTGGCATAGCCCAAACTATGGCACGGTACAGGACTTTTATGGTCCGATCGATCAATGAGGTGTAGAGAACACGCAGGACGTTTGGACGACGATATGATGGCAGTTCTAGTACAAAGAATGAACTCTCACCTTTAAGCAGGGTGCGTGAAAGTAGAGCCGACATGATGAGGGTCACTAATACGCCTACCAATGTGATGGCGACCATCACAAGTGATGATGCCACAGACGAAAGAGCTGGCGGAAATTTTGGCGCCACAAATAGGGTTGTCATCAAGATAAGTAGAGGCCAACGCCCATTGCATGGTACAAAGTTGTTGGTGAGAATGGCGATAAGCCGCTCACGGGGCGAGCTTATGGTCCTACAGGAGATGACACCGGTGGCGTTACAGCCGAAACCCATAGCCATAGTGATGGCTTGTTTTCCATGTGCGCCGGCCCACTTGAAGAGTCGATCGATGTTAAACGCGAACCTTGCTAAGTAACCCACATCCTCGAGGAGCGTGAAGAGGGGGAAGAATATGGCCATGGGTGGTAACATGACAGACACAACCCATGCGAGCCCCCTATAAGTTCCGTGAATCAGCAGGCCCTCAAGCCACTCCGGAGCTCCAAACCACCTGAACAGCAATGTAAACTGGCCTTCAAGCCAAAACATACCCCCCGCTAAGAGCTGAGATGGAATATTTGCGCCTTCTATTGTGAGCCAGAAGATGCCCATCAGAAAAGCAAACATGATCGGAAAACCTAGAATGCGAGAAGTCAGTATTCGATCTAGCTTGGTGTCCAGATCGATCTTGGGAGCATTGATCTTAGTGATAGCATTGGATGCTATGACCTCTGCATCAGCGTAGATCGAGGATGCTATGTAATCGTCCAGGGACTCTCGAATGGGGGACGCCGCTCTCTCTACACGAGCTAAGAGCTCCTTCAACTCAGTTTTTTTTGGCGTTATTGCCATCATTTGGCGCCCTTCATGTTGGTTTAACTCTGCCAGAGATGCTAATTCTCCACTCTCCAACGCCTCGCGGATTCTGTCGTCTCCTTCTAAGAGGCGCATAGCAACCCATCTGATGTTCGGCAGGTCACCCGCAACCCTTTTTACATAGGGGGTTATCTCGTCGAGCGCTTTACGGATCTCCGGCTTAAGAGTAACGTGATGTGGATTCGTATGTATCTTTCCTGAGGCAACTCCAGCGACCGCTCTAACTAGGTCGTTCAATCCTTTGCCCACGTTTGCAACGGTGGGAACGACGGGAACGCCTAAGTCGAGCGATAATTTTTTTGCATCAACCTTTAGACCTTTCCGAGTTGCTTCATCTATAAGATTGAGACAGACCACCACTCGATCGGAGATCTCAAGAACCTGTAAGACTAGGTTCAGGTTTCGCTCGAGGGTCGTCGAATCGACCACCACAACAATGACGTCAGGGCGGGTGAAGAGTATGAAGTCCCTGGCGATCTCCTCATCTATCGCGGTGGCATGCAGGGAATACGTGCCGGGGAGGTCGATCAGTTTGTACCTTTTCCCCATGTATTTGAAAGACCCCTCGGCACGGGCGACGGTTTTTCCAGGCCAGTTTCCAACATGCTGGCGAAGGCCAGTGAGGGCGTTAAACACGGTGCTTTTTCCGGTGTTGGGGTTACCAGCGAGGGCTACTAGATAGTCATGCCCCTTTTCTAAATCCTCATGGCTCTCTTGCTGAAAGTCATACCCCTTTTTCTTCATATTCAAATTATTCCCTTTCCATTATCACGCTACGGATGTGTAAGCTGAACCCTTATTTTTGAGGCGTCTTCTGGTCGCAATGCGAGCAGTGAACCCCGAATTTTGTAGGCCGTCGGGGCTCCTAAAGGGCTCCTCATCACAGCTTCAACTTCGGTTCCTGGAAGAAGACCGAGATCGAGAAGTCGGTGGCGGGTCATGCCTCTGACGAGGAGCTCAGTTACTACAGCTCTCTGACCGGGAGTCATTTCCGCCAAAGTTTTATATTCTGAGTTTTTGCTTAGTCTAGATCTCATTTTAATTCATTCCCCACAGAGATTTAAATATGCCACCCTACCGCCGCAAACGCGTCTCTACCCCTTTTAACTAATCGCATAGATCATGCTCACCAGCTTGGGAGGGGCCTCTTTAACTTTCGAGTTGACATCGATTTTGATTGCCCCTTCGAATGGAGCCCTGTCTAAGCTTTCAACTGAACAACCGAGGTACTAGTTTCTAAGATGACGGGGCAACAATTAGTCTTCGCCCCTCAACCAAGGCTCGTGTCACCTTTCCCCGAGCGCTCTGTAAGGTTCGCCATACCGTGCCCCTTGAGATCCCCATCCTCCTTCCCGCCTCTTCCTGGGTGAGCCCCTCCAGATCTATGAGCCTCAAGGCCTCGTGCTCGGCGGCTGTCAAGACTATGGGTGGTCTCTTCTCAACCTGAGATTGACTTTGAGGGTCTCGAAGCTGCGGTATGAAATGTTGAACCGATGGTGGTTTCCCGATCCAGCGCGGCTTTCTCGGCCTACCACGTCTTCGCCTCCATCTTGGCAAGGCATTAGTCTCCCTGAGTGTTTAATCTAGTTACATTTCGTGTGAACTGCCCCCACCCTTACGGATGGGGCTTCCAGGCTCATCAGCCTCTTCGGCTGAATCATCCCTGGTTCAGGGCCAGATCATCTGTGGCCCCCGCCCCGTCTAGGGCCGTTGGGTCCGCAGGGGACTTCCCGCCGACCAAGTTAAAGGTGGTTCCTTAGCACTGTATTTTCTATTCAGAATTGCTGGATTACTGACTATCCTCGGCTGGTTCGATTTCTTCGGCTTACAAACCTGCTCCAACTAATAAGTATAGAAAGGCAATTAAACCCTGAATGGGGAGGTCAAATGTTTTTTATGATTTCACTTACGCGTGAACCAGCATTCACCTTGACCTTGGCCATGTTGAATTGCTCAAGTAGCGTTGATGCGCCGGGACCAAAGTCGCTGGCCGCCACTTTGTTTACTCCTAGGTCAGCTAAGGTTTTTACAACGATAGGCCCCGCTCCAGATTTATAGGACACGGCGGCGTTTTGGATTATCTTTAAGTTCTTAACCTTCCCTTCGTCTATGTCAAGAATAGTGAACGTCTTTGCTCTGGCAAAGACATTTGACACAACATCCTCTAAGCCTCTCTCCCCCTCCGTCGCGATAGCCACCCTAACTTTTTCATGATCCATTAAAACTCACAACCATCAAAATCAAATTATAAAAAGTACTACTTTTCGAGCTCCTTGAGCCTTTTTCTAATCTGATCCAGCTGCTGTTGTATAACTTTCATCTGATTCTTCAACATCAGGATCTCTTGCTCCTTTGACATCTGAGGACTCACGGCTTGTGTTGCTGGAGTGCCCACCGGTGCCTGTGGAATAAATGGCACCGCGGATTGCCAACGCCTGAAGCCCATTCCACGCCTACTTCCACGCCCCATACCTCTTCCAAAACCTCCTAATCCAAATCCCGTGGGGGTAGCTGTCGCTTTTAGTTGACCGCTCTTGAATTTCTCAACGGCGTCTCTGACTGTTCCAAATACGCCTGTCACCACGTTTATTCCCGCTGATGAGAGGGCTTGGAACGCGTTAGGCCCTACGTTTCCGGTTAAGACCGCTTGAATGCCTCTATTTGCTACGATCTGTGCCGCTTGGATTCCAGCTCCCCTTAGCGCGCCTTGGCTCACATTCGGTACTGCCTCAAAGCTCATGGTTTCTGTGTCGACGATCACGAAGTATGGGCATCTCCCGAACCTCGGGTCAACCTGCGCGTCTAAACTTCCAGCTACTGCAGAAACCGCGACTTTCAATATGTCACCTTCCCTCTATTTTAGGTCTCCTCCCCAACCTTTTTTGGTTTCCTGAGCTCTTCTAGCCTTTCCCTTATACGCTTCAGTGCATCCTCAAGCATCCTCTCTTGACTCTCTAGCATCGCTATTTCCTGCTCTTTGGGGATCATCGTGTAGGGCATCATAGGCCCATAAAGTCCTGTCCACCATGGGATCCATGGAAACCCTCTGTATCTCCACCAGAACCAGTACGGATAACCGACCCATCCCACTTTTGATCACCCCTTCTCAACGCTAACAGTATGGTCTATAACCATACCCATGGGTATCCGAAGTACGGTGAGACCAAAGTGGTTCCGTAATATGGGAGTCCGTATACCGGATAAGCCCACCACCATCTAGGTAACCAGGGGAACCACCTGCAGAAAGGGTAGGGGTTACCGGGCCATCCCCAGAACCCCCATCCACGTCCGAACCACCCTCGTCCGCGTCCCCAAGGCATCTCGAATTCACTCCCCTATCTCTTCCAGCCTCTTCCTGATCGCTTCCAGTTGCGACTGTAATGCCTTCATCTGCTGCTCAAGCATCGCCCTCTCCTGCTCCTTTGTGAGCGCCGGGGCAAATGGGGCTGTTGGGACTGTCGGTACGCCGGTAGTCGGTGGGACTCCAGTTGGAGGTGCCGTGGGAAATGCGGTGGGAGGTATTGTTGGGGTTATGGTCCTGAGGTACGCTAGGTACTGTGGCAGCATCCCGCTCTGCAACAGCCACTGGGCCGTCGGCGGTAGGCCTGTCGGCGATCTCCCCAGCCATCCTGGCGAAAAGCCGAACCTTAACCATCCGGGCAGTCCGGTTAGATAATACATGTATCTGTGTCTGTATCCCATCTCCATCAAATCCCATTATTTTTGTGTTTATGCACGTTATTCTACCCCTATACAACTATATAAACGTTTCGCTCTCAGGGGGAATGGGGAAGTTAGAGGCGACGTTTGTACATATCCGCTCTTAGGGTGGTGCGGCCGCCGGGATTTGAACCCGGGTTAAAGGCTTGGAAGGCCTTTGTCCTAGACCAGGCTAGACCACGACCGCTGTCTGAGAATCTCTTGATTATTTAAACTACGAGTTTTTTATAATTTTCTTTCCTTCGATGTCGTAGCACCCGAATGAGCTACCTCTCAAAACACCTTTGGTATAATTTCGCCTGTAGGATTGAGACCTGGCTATGGTAAGGGGACCATAAGTGGAGGTGCTGGAGCCGGGGACCGGATTCGAACCGGTGTTCAGCCGGTCTGCAGCCG
>CAZTBK010000018.1:0-13805 GCA_964611975.1 uncultured Candidatus Bathyarchaeia archaeon
ATCCTGATGTGTGCCATCGGGTAAAGTTCTTCTGATCGTGATAGGTAAAACGCCCTTTTTCAGCTCTATCATAGCCAACTCTATAGGGTCAGTCACACCTTTAGGTTGTTTTATAAGTAAGGGGGCTCCCATGGAAAGCTGCAGAGCTCTAGCTCCGACTATTCTAGCTCGTTCAAACTTTGTCAACCTTGGGGGCCCTATGAGAATTCTTCTCTTTGTCTTACCATCTCTTAATCCATCATCCCTCATCATCCCCCTTGACATGCTGAGGCCCGCTCTCCTTATCTAGAGGTGATCATCACATCACTAATTTAGTGGCGCTCAAGAGACGCATTTACACCTCGTAGACCTCTTTGGCAAAGGAGTGCACCAACTTGTGCCCCTCTTTTATCCCTCAATATCTGTAGCTTTTAATTTGCGGCAGCGTCAGCTTAATGGGATCGACGAAGAGGCGAACACTTATTCAGATGATTTGGTTAGAGGTTTGACAAACTGTAATTGGACAGGCAACGATTTCTCTCCTTATCGATATTAGCAAAGATTCTGCTAACTTTTGCGGAGGTATTAACAAGCAAGGCTCTGAGTGTATTTAAACGCCAAGCCATAGTATTTAAAGCTTATCCTTAAATATGTCAAACGACCTTATCTTAGGGGACACCTTGCCATTTTCAGAAATAATCCCCATAAATAAACCAATCATTGGCGATGAGGAGATACGGGCAGTCATAAGGGTTTTAAGGAGCGGCATCTTAACCGAGAAGAGCGGCCACGGTCCCCTCGCCTCAAAATTCGAAAAAGCCTTCGCTGAGTATATCGGCTCAAAGTATGCCATCTCACTCAACAGCGGAACTTCGGCGTTACACGCTGCCCTACTAGCGGCAGGGATAGGACCAGGGGATGAGGTGATTGTGCCAAGCTTCACCTTCGTTGCCACAGCTGAAGCCGTGGTTCTCACCGGAGCTAAGCCCATATTTGTTGATATAGATCCGAGAACGTACTGCATGGATCCAGAGGCTGTCGAGGACGCCGTAAGCAAGAGGACTAAGGCCATAATCCCGGTCCATTTGTATGGTCACCCATGCGACATGGACCACATCGTAGACTGCGCTCACGATCGCGAGATACTCGTGATCGAGGACGCTGCCCAAGCCCACGGGGCTGAGTACAACGGCAGAAAGGCAGGAAACCTAGGTGACTTGGCATGTTTCAGCTTCTATGCTACTAAAAACATGACGACTGGGGAGGGAGGGATGATCACTACCAATAACGAAGAGCTGATGGAAAAGGTCCGTTTGATTAGATCACACGGAGAAAGGGAGCCTTACAGGTCCGTGACCCTCGGTCACAACTACAGGCTTCCAGAAATAGAGGCCGCCATAGGCCTAGTTCAACTGAGGAAGCTCCCAAAATTTTTAGAGGCCAGAAGGAAGAACGCCACGTTTCTGATGGGGGAACTGAGTTCCATCAAAGGGCTTCAGATGCCAGTGGAACGTGAAGGATGCAAACACAGCTGGTACCTCTTTACAGTTCGTTTGAAGGGCGCGAACTCTGAGGTTAGGGATATAATGGTAAAACGACTTCGTGAAGATCATGTAGGAGCCGCTGTCTATTACTCAACCCCCATTCACAAAATGCCATACTACCATAAGCTTTTCGGTAAGGTCAACTTACCTGAGACAGAGAGGGCCTCTCAACAGGTCATCTCACTGCCCGTTCACCCGTCCATCCGTAAGGCAGAACTCGACCACATAGTGAGGACTGTTAAAAGTGCCTCTGAGTCACTGATGATAAGCTAATTTTGTTGGGGATATTTAAAGCGATGAAAAAGCAATCTATGGATTAAATTGAATAGAAAAGACAATTCACGAATACCTATCAAAATAGTCCTTGAGGGAGTGGGTGAAGCCAAGGGAGAGTTCATCCGCTTTCTCGCGCCTAGGACGGTTAGGGCGATATTAGAAAAGCTTCCTGTTGAAGGCAGAGCCAACATTTGGAATGAGGAAGTCTACTTTGAGATCCCCGTTAAAATGGGAGCTGAAAAGGCCAAGAGAATAGTTAAGAGGGGTACAATAGCATATTGGCCCCTTGGGAGATCCATATGCATCTTTTTTGAGGAGTCTCAGCCCTATAGTCCTGTTAACCCAGTTGGAAGGATAAGTGAAAATCTGGAGTTATTTAAAAGGGTCAAGGACGGCGTAAGAGTGAAGATAGAGGCGCTTTAGTCCATCCTAACTTTGTACACCCTCAGGCGGCTGTTGCCTGTCACGGGTTGTATTATCCCTTGCTTCGAGAGCTCCTCAATAATCCTCTTAGCGATGCTCATCCTCAGATTGTATTTGGAGGCTATCGTGTAGGGTGTGACAGCCTTGGCTTCCTTAAGATCATTGATGAGTTCTTCACTCGAGACATTTGGGATATGAACGCCCCCGACCCTCTTTCCGTATGCTTTAGAAGATATTTTGCTCGCCTTAAGTTTTTGCTTCCTTGCCTTTAGAGCCTGCCTCTTTTCGATCTGCGCGAGCGACATCTTCTTTGCTCCGCCCATTATCCGTTCACCCAATAAGCTATGTTTTTATCTTTAGATAAAAAATTACCCTTTGAAATCAGAACCTTGACCAGCGTTCGGAGCAAAGAGGGGACCTATGTGAAGGGGTTGGTCGGTAGCTAAACGGGCAAGAGACTCTAAAAGTGCAGTTATAACTATTTTCGCTCCCTTAATCGTATTCGTTAGGTTCTTTTCCCGTCCTTTTCTTCCACTCTTCTAACGAAATGGAATATTTCTTTTCAAGCTCATTTCTGTAGAGCGTGTTATATGTACAGAACGACCTTATTGTACCATCAGGTAGGGCGTAATGGATGACGCACCTTTGGACCCTATCTACATCAAAATTCCATGGGTCTTGGAAGTGCATTATTCCTAACATTATGAGCTTACGCATGAGCTTGCCTAAGGCTTTATAGCTTCCCTCGGTTATTACATCTTTAATTAAGTCTTTAAGGAGGCCCGTTTTTATCAGGGTGAGGAGCTTCAGTGCCTCCATCTTCGCTCTAGTACCTTTACCAGTGATTCCGAGATAATATATCCTCCAGAAGAGGTCTGCTAGCTTATCTACATCCACATATTTGGTTATGGGCTTATAAGATCCGTCGTCTTCGACGACCAAAAAAGTAGCGGCGCCGCAGACAGGATGCATCGTGAACTCTGGGTACATCCTACCCTTCAGCACTTCCATTCCCTTTATGATGGGCACAGGCCAGTTCACAGGCCTCCAATCCCACCTTGAAACGATCGCGCCCGTCTGCTCTTCGATCGCGATTAAAGCGTCAGGTATGGTAATCCTAAACTTCCTCAGCTTTTCCCTTCTGGCCCTTCCAGAGAAGGAGATCGGCTGAATGTTAACGCATCTCACTACGTCCTTGTTCTCAACTGCAAATCTAACCAAGTTCCCTAATTCCGTATCGTTAACCCCCTTCATAAGGGTTACGACCAGAACGATCGATGTTAAACCTATTTTTCTAGCGTTGTCAATCACACGTTGCCTCACATCGTTCATTTTCCTCCCTCGAAGCCTAAGGTTAACCTCTTCAGATCTCGGGGATGTGGGTGCGGCATCAAACTGCAGGTAAACGGTGCTCATGCCAGCCTCTCTAAGCCTCCTGAAGTAGTCTATGTCATCAGATATTCTTATACCGTTTGTGTTCACCTCTACATGAGTTATGCCAGCTTTCTTCGCTTCCCTCACTAAATCTGGCAGATCATCCCTCATTGTAGGTTCACCGCCACTGAACTGGAGGGCGTTACAAGCCCATGGGCTGTTAGCCCTCAAGTTTTTTATCATGCCCACTATCTGCTCATAGCTCGGCTCGTAAACGTACTTTGCTGCGCCTGCACGGGCAAAACATTCGGGACAGGTCATGTTGCATCGGTTAGTAACGTCGATTATGCCCAAAATTGTGTGAGATTTGTGCTGGGGACATAAGCCGCAGTCATACGGGCAACCTTTGCTTATCTCTTTCTGCGGATTTTCCATGCCTTGACCTATATAATTAGATTTGTTCCAGTTTTTATAGAACCACTTATAAAGTTCGGCGTCTCCCCAGTAGACATCCTTAAACTTCCCATGTTCAGGGCACGTCTTCTCTAAATAAATCTTCCCATCATCTTCATAGATTCTCATCGGCACTCTTCTCATACATATCGGGCAGATGCTCATCGAGTAGGTTTCAAACTTTTCAGATTTCGATTTTTCCACCATCTCCGCATCCTCTTAATTGAATTGCAAGCAGCTCATGACGCCTGATCGCTTTTTTTTATCTGAATTTAATTGTTTAATAACCTTTCCAGACTAATCATCTGGTGAAAAAGGTTATGCCTTCGTCGACGAAGGCGTAACAATAAAAAAAATACATAATGTGAGTGGATTCATTAACATGGTGGTTACTGGTAAAACGAGAAAAGCCCTAAGGGAAGTAGGTCTAACGGAGTATGAAATAAGGGCATACGTCACGCTACTTGAGTCAGGGCCGTTAACGGCAAATCAGGTCAGTAAAAAGGCTGGCTTGCCATACTCAAAAATCTATGACGTCTTGCAGGATCTCAAAGGGAAGGGGTGGATCGATGTTAAGGACGAGAGACCAAAGGTGTACTATCCAAAACCCCCATCCGAAGCAATGGAGATAACTAGAATGCGGGTTGAGGAGAGTTTAAGGCACCTCGAGAGCCAGGTTCTGATGGAGCTTGAGCCAATATATGAGAGACGCGGTATACAGGAAAGACCGGATATATGGATAATTAGGGGGATCTTTAATATAGCCACCAAAACTCGAGAAATTTTGGGCAGGTCCCGAAGCAAGATTATGTTGGCTCTACCCTTTTTTGAGGAAAAACTGATCAATGCTCTTACACCGGATTTAATACGTGTGAAAAACACGGGCGTCAAGGTGATGTTAATGATAACGGAGGAAGCTGATAAAGATTCGCTTAAGAAGATCATGGGGCTAGCTGAGATAAGGATGAGGGACCAAATGTTCGGAGGAGGGGTGATCTCTGATGATAAAGAGGCCATGTTATTTCTGATAGGAAAAAATAGAGAGGCATTGGCCATACAGTCAGAACATCTGGGTCTCACAAAGCTAGCGAAGGAGTATTTTGAATATCTTTGGAAGGACGCGAGACCATTAAGCCCTTAGCCCGCTTATGCATGTCGCCCTTACAATCTTGTGTGAGCAAGCCAACTAATCCTATTAAAGACTCAGTAACTATCTTTCCCTCTTACCTTCTATGAACTCTTCAACCCATTTCTTAGCGATTTCATAGGGAGCCTGTTCAGGTGGATGCTTAAAGGCATAAGCAGAGATGCTGACCAGTGGGCCCGCTATCCCACGGTCGAGCGCTATCTTCGTGGCCCTAATGACGTCGATCGCTATCCCTGCGCTATTTGGTGAGTCGATCACGTCTAATTTCACGTCAATTTTTACAGGCGTATCTCCGAAGTACTTCCCTCGAAGCCAGATATAGCAAATCTTATTGTTCTTGAGGAAGCTAACGTAGTCGCTTGGACCTATTCTTAATGGGATCTTGTACGGGATCATGGCTTGAACCGCGCTCGTCTTGCTTATCCTCTTTGATCTCAATCTGTCCTCATCAAGCATGTTGAGAAAGTCGGTGTCACCGCCAATATTCAGCTGATAACTCTCCTCGATATGCACTCCCCTGTCCACCAGAAGCTTAGCGATCGTCTTGTGGAGCACCGTTGCACCAATTTGGCTCATAATATCATCTCCAGCTATCGGCAGCCCTGCCATTTCGAACTCCTTCTGCCACTTTGGGTCAGAGGCTATGAAAGTGGGCATGCAATTGATGAAGGCGCATCCTGCTTCAAGGGCCTGTTTTGCGTACCATTCACTGGCCTTCTCGCTTCCTACAGGCAGGTAGTTTAGCATTATCTCGGCCTCTGATTCGCGCAGAACGTCCACAACATCGACGGGTTCATCGTCCATATCAACTTTTATGAGGGGTTTCACGAACCTCCCGATGCTATCTAAGACCCTCCCCCTCATAACCTTGACGCCGATCCTCGGGACCTTACAGAAGACGCGTGTGTTGTTCGGCTCGCTATAAATTGCTTCACATAGGTCCTTACCTACTTTCCTAGAGTCCACATCAAAGGCGGCGACGAACTTTATGTCCCCTACTTTGTATCCGCCAAAGTCCTCATGTAACAGGCCGTACGTCTCTTTACCTTCCGAAGCCCTATAGTAGTAAACCCCCTGAACTAGGGCTGAGGCACAATTTCCAACACCAGCTATAGCTACCTTTATCTCGCTCATCAATGATCGCAATATTTTATAATTATAAAATATATAAAGTTTATGCTAATGAGGAAGGGTATTTAATAAATAGAGCATGAAAACAGTTAAAACGGAAAAAGAGTGCATACACTCTAGGATGATTACATGCCTATTTCTCAGTCGGTAAAGGACAATCTTGCCAGAAGAATCGCCGGGGAGATCATCCTCTCAAATAACCCTGGATCCACCATGAGGAAGTGGCGTGAAGCCTTTGACATCACCCAGATCCACATAGCGGACAAGTTAGGGCTATCGCCCTCTGTGATCAGCGATTATGAAAGTGGTCGCAGAAGGTCCCCAGGAACGATTTTCGTCAAGAAATTTGTCAATGCCTTGATCTCGATAGACGAAGAGGAGGGTGGACACTTACTTCGTGAGCTCTCGCGTTTAACGTCAACGGTCTCCGATTCCATCATCGACATTAGGGAATTTCTGATCCCCGTGAAGGCAGAGAGGATCTGCCAGGCTGTAGATGGGGTCCCCATGGCATGTAGTGAATTATTGAGTAGGGACATCTGCGGCTATACGATCATAGATAGCATCAAAGCGATCCAAACCCTCACAGGAACGGATTTTTATCAAATTTTTGGATCGACAACTGAGAGGGCGCTCATATTTACGGGTGTCACATCTGGACGTTCACCCATGGTGGCAGTGAGGGTCCACCCTCTAAAACCCCGAATGGTCGTCATCCACAGGCCAAAGAATGTGGATAAGCTTGCTATCCAGTTAGCCGAAGCTGAACAGATCCCACTCGTTCTCTCAAGGATGAGTTCGGTCGATGAGCTCGTTCGTTCACTAAGTGAGCTTTACCGATCAATAACCTCAACAAAATAAGGGTGACGAAAAAACTTAAATTTTAAAAATGAAAAAGGCTTAAAAATCGGAGATAGGTCGCGCTTTAAATGGTCGAAGACCCTCTTCAGCTTTCAATCGGGATCCTACTCGTAATCCTTTTTGGGATCTTCTCCATTAAACTAAAGATCGTGGACTTCACCGGATTCTTGGCTGGCCTGATAGTTGGTTGGTCCACGTACATCTTTGGGGATTGGAAATGGTTCATCATCATACTAACCTTCCATCTAGTGGCAGGGCTCTTTACAAAATACAAATATAAGCAGAAAAGGATGAGGGGCGTGGCTGAGGAGAAGGGCGGGGCAAGAGCTTGGCAAAACGTCATAGCCAACGGCGGGGTCGCAGCGTTGTTTGCATTTGCTGAAGGCCTTACTTCACTAGAGTGTTTCTTCGCTGGATTTTTGGGCGCTGTGAGCGCAGCAACAGCGGACACCTTAGCCACTGAGATCGGGCTCCTTTATCCAGGTAAACCGAGGTCAATAACGAACCTAAGGAAAAGCGTACCGCCTGGGACTTCAGGCGGGATATCGCCCTTAGGGGAGGCCGCTGCAATCTTAGGCTCAGGGCTGATCGGGTTTGTGGCATGGGTACTTAACGCCCAAACTTGGAGCCTGCCAACAATTCTCATGATAGCCTTGGTATCAGGGTTTCTCGGCTGCACCTTAGACAGCCTCATCGGGGCCACGATCCAGGCCCAGTATAGGTGTTCCGTTTGTGGGAAAATCACCGAAAAGGAGCGTCATTGTAACCAACCATCAATTCACCTAAGAGGGAACAGAGCCATAGATAACAACATGGTGAACCTACTGTCAACGTTATTTGGGGCGTGGATAGGCATCATCGTTCTTTACGTTTCTCAATACTTCTAAAAATGATAATAAGCCTATTCAATTTATGAGGGGGCGCCCTGCGTAGATGATGTGTAACCAAATAAATCCTGCTAAAAACCCATCAAATTTTAACTTAAATTGTCAAAAGAAAATTTAAGCGTTCAAAAAGCCTTAAGTATAACTAAGTAAAGAGGATAGAACAAAAAAGTGATGTACAATGGCAGAATTTGTCGAATGGGCTTGGACTTTAATAGCGGTTTCTTATATACCTCAAGCGTTTTACTCAATTCTCTTTGAAGGGAGAACTGTAAAAAGAGGTGCAGCCATAATATATGGCTTATCTTACTTGGGGTTCGCGTTCGGACTTTGGTACATTGGTCTAAGCGATCTACTGATAACTTATACGAGGCGCTTGCTCATCGTATGGTCCGTGATTACGATAATCGTCGCTTTCAACTACCCACATGAGATCCCTGCATTATTCAGTTACAGGAACCCTGCATCCCTTGAACTCTCGCTGCTAATATATCTTTACCTGCTCCCTGACTTCATGAAAAACGTCCAGTGGTTAATCCTATTGTCTACAGCTTTCTTAGCTATATTTAACGCCGTTTCCTATGCTCTCTCAAGATAAAACCTTCTCAACACCTCCCTTTTATACCAGTGATTTTTAATTTTCATGAAGGCCGACTTTAAGTAAAGTATAACAGGGGTTCAGGACATCAAAGATATTTCTTATCCAAATTAACTATGAGGATACGTGATGACTAAAAAAGAGCTACAAGTAGCGCTCGTGGCTTTCATTATATCCTCATACCATCTCGCCATACCGAGCGCATATTACACAGAATGTAAGGAAGAGGTAAAAGGGGCGTGTTTCCTATACAAGTCAAAAATGATCTTTATGAACCGTGGAGACGTTCCCTGGGCTCTCTCGGAGCGTGATCGATCCTACAGCATCTTTTTTAACAATAGCTGGCAATCTATATACTTGCTCGACTGCAATTGGCCGTTTAAAAAATCGGTCGATATCGACGGAAATCCAATAATAATCTTAGACCTCCCTCCCATTCCTCCGAAGGGAAACATCACGATCACCATCGAAATCAGAATAGTTGAAAGGGAACGTGAAGCGCCAGACATTAACTTCACCCTTTCTGGAAATCTGGATGACATACCACCTGAGTTAAAGAGGAGGTTCTGTAAGCCTTGTGGGACGTGGCAAGTCGACAATAAAACCTTACGAAATTTATCCTATAAGATCTGGAATTCGGTTAGAAATACCACGAACGTCTTGAAGGTGGTCTGCGCTCTAGCCGATTGGATTGGGAAAAACATAACATATCGGAGCCATGAAGTAGCTTTTTACCCTACTGAAACGTATGATTCACGCGAGGGCGACTGTGACGACCAATCCAATTTGCTGATAACCATGTGTCGGATCCTTGGCATCCCATCCTTTCTCCAGCTCGGGTGCCTCCAATACTTGACGTTTCCGGAAAATGAAACATCTTGGGATGGGCACCTCATAACTTACTTGAGGTTAATCGGGTTTCATGCCTGGGCGATGGTTTACATCCCACCTTGGGGATGGTTACCATTTGATATGACCTGGGGCTGGACCCCCTCAGACCCATTAAAAGGGATAAGGTCGGCAGCTGTGTATAGCTCCTGGACTATTCAAATGATGAACATCACGGTGAGCGACTGGGCAGGAGAGGGAAGAGCGATGAGGGAAACCATAGTGAATAGCCCAATTTACATATATGATGAAGAGGAGCTAAGGCCTTGTTTGTCGTCCTTACCTCAATTGGAAACGTGGGAGGGCATGAAGTTATGGATTATGATGGGTTTAGCTTTTGTTATGATCTCAGTAGTTGTATTAAGCTACACCTTATATTTTAAAAAGATTCTTAAAAATTACATTTATGCGTAGCGATAGGAATGAACTAAAACCATAAAGACAAAAACCCCTCATATATTCGATAATTTGAATCTTCTTAATCTCCGCAGGTGAATATTATGCTAAAAGTGTACAATACACTCACAAGAAGGAAGGAAGTTTTCAGACCGAGGAAAAATAAGACGGTCGATATGTTCGTCTGCGGACAGACTGTATATGACGACGCGCATTTAGGGCACGCCAAAGCGTACATAAACTTCGACATAATAGTAAGGTGGCTTAGACACGTAGGCTTCAAAGTAAAATACGTCCAAAACATAACGGATGTAGACGACAAGATAATAAGGAGGGCTAAGGAGAGGGGTGTAGAACCACTAAAATTAGCAGAATATTATACAAAGAGGTTCTTTGAGGACATGGAAGCCATAGGCGTGAAGCAGAACGTGGACTTGTTCCCAAAATCATCAGACTACATACCACAGATTATAGAGCAGATAAAAACTCTGATTAAAAAAGGATATGCATACGTCGTTGACGGCAACGTGTATTATCATGTCCCAAAGTTTAAGGATTATACTAAACTTTCGAGGATATCACTAGAGGAGCTTAAAAAGCACAGAATAGAGCCAGACCCTAGGAAAAGGAGCCCATTAGATTTTGCTCTTTGGAAAGCTCAAAAACCTGGTGAGATAGCGTGGGATTCGCCGTGGGGAAAGGGGCGGCCGGGGTGGCATATAGAAGATACTGCCATGACATTCACGATATTCGGTCCACAATACGACTTGCATGGGGGAGCCAGTGAACTCATATTCCCTCACCACACGAATGAGATAGCCCAGGCAGAGGCGGCCAGCGGCAAAAAACCCTTTGTGAAGTATTGGCTGCATTGTGGTGTTTTAAATGTGAAAGGAGTCAAGATGTCGAAGTCGTTGAGGAACTTCATTACGATCAGAAACACGCTCAAAAGACACGGTGCTGAGGCCCTTCGATTGTACTATGCTTCGACGCATTATCGTAAGCCGATCGACTTTGATGAGAGGAACTTGGAGATGGCTGAAAGAAAGCTTGAGATGCTGTATAATACCATAGAGAATCTCAGGTACGCCGTGTCTGATAAAAAATTTGATGAAAATGAGGAAGAATTCTTGAAGTTCACGGAAGAAGTAAAGGCTAAGTTCGCTGATGCTATGAATGATGACTTCAATACTCCACTAGCCTTATCATATTTATTCAATTTTTCAAGGGAGATAAACAAGTTCATCAAAAAAAGGAAGGTAAGCAAAAAGTTCGCTGAAAAAATCGAGAGGGAATTTAGAGGGTTAGGTTACATAATTGGGATCCTCCAGAAAGAGGTGAGGACGGAGGAGTTGCCGGAAAGGATCAAAAGGATGATAGAAGAAAGAGAGCGGGCGAGAAAGAGAGAGGATTGGAAGACCGCTGACAGGATAAGGGATGAGATCAAAAAACTAGGCTATATCTTGGAGGATACGCCCGAAGGCGTGAGGTGGAAGAGGGTTAAGGCCATTAAAAAAGCATCATATTGTTAGCGCGGTTCCCCCTTTTTCCAACACCGATGAATATTTTTAAATCCAGCTCCTTAAACTGTTTATAATGATGATGCCCAGTTGAGGTATTCTACTCTCACTGACGCTTATGAGAAGATCGAGGCGACGACCAAGAGGCTCGAGATGACTGATTATTTGGTCGATCTCATTAAGAAGACCCCAAAGAGCTTTATCGATAAAATGGCCTATTTGACGCAAGGAAAATTATACCCTGACTTTCTTGGTATAGAGATAGGCGTAGCTGAAAAAATGATCATCAACTCCATAGCTAAAGCCTCAGGGTTGGATAAGAGTGAAGTGATTCAAAAATTTAGAAAGACAGGGGATCTAGGTCTAGCCGCAGAGCAGCTCCTGGAGAATATGCCCGCTCCTAAGAAGGCCCTGACAGCGGAAGAGGTTTATGATACCCTGAACAAAATCGCCCATGAATCTGGTAAAGGATCTGTCGAGGCGAAGGTCGATCTTTTGGCAGATCTTTTTAGGAAGGCGACCCCAAAGGAGACAAGATACATTGTCAGAACGGTTATGGGTCGCCTAAGGCTTGGGGTGGGCGATATGACCTTTCTTGACGCCTTAGCAATAGCGTATTTCGGTGATAAAAATAGAAGGAAAGAGATTGAAAGAGCGTATAACCTATCTTCCGACTTGGGGTTTGTCGCCAAAACCCTCATGAATGAGGGGATCGATGGAATAAGGAAAATAAAGATAACTATAGGTCGTCCTGTCAGAGCCATGTTAGCTGAACGGCTAAAGTCATCTAAAGAGATAATAGAAAAGGTGGGCGGGATATGCGCTGTTGAGTATAAATACGACGGACTAAGAATACAAGCCCACATATCTCCTGAGAGGACGTATCTTTTCTCAAGGAGGCTTGAAAACTTAACAGAGCAGTTCCCAGATGTGTCGGAGGCCTTGAAAAAAAGTTTGAGGGTCAGGGAGGCCGTAGTGGAGGGGGAGTGCGTCGCTGTAGACCCGAATACTGGAGAAATGCGCCCATTTCAGGTGATAACCAAGAGACGGGGGCGAAAATATAAAATTGAGGAGATGATCGAAGAAGTCCCAACTACGATCTTTCTCTTTGACGTGTTATATGAAGATGGAAAAAATCTCATAGATTGGCCCTATCCGAAGAGGCGAAAAGAGCTGGAGAGGATCGTCAAAGTGACCGAGCATGTAAAGCTAGCTAAGCAGTTCATTACAGATGATCCGAATCAACTGGAGCGGTACATGGAGGAGGCCATTGAGAGCGGGTGCGAGGGGTTAATGATCAAGGCATTAGGGGAAGATTCAGTCTATCAAGCCGGGTCAAGAGGATTTCTATGGATAAAGTATAAGAGGGAATATAAGAGTGAGATGGCAGACACCGTAGACCTAGTCGCCGTCGGCGCCTTCGCAGGCCGTGGAAGGCGCGCTGGGACATATGGTGCCTTGCTAATGGCAGCGTATGATCCAGGATCAGATGAATTTAAAACCGTTTGCAAGCTTGGGACAGGTTTTGATGACGCTACGTTATTTCAACTTCCAAGGATATTTGAGCCATATAAAATAGATCATCGGCATCCTAGGGTGAATTCGCAAATTAAGGCTGATTATTGGTTTGTCCCGAACGTCGTGTTAGAGGTGCTGGGCGCAGAGCTAACCCTGAGCCCATCCCACACATGTGGGTTGAATGTCATTAAAAAGGGCAGCGGCATAGCTATCAGGTTCCCAAGATTCACTGGACGATGGCGCAAAGATAAGTCCCCTGAAAAAGCAACGACGACCAACGAGATAATAAAAATGTATCGATCCCAGCTGAAGAAGATATGAAGATGTCAAATAAAAAAGAGGATGAGGACTTAAAGAGGCTTGTGGCGCTAAAGAGCTATCTGGAGAGGCGCATCCACGGGCTGGAAGAGGAAATCGATGAACTAAAAAAATTCCTAGATGCTGTTAATGATGTTGTTGCCGCAAAAAGTTTTCGCAAGATCGAGGCAGTACAGCCTTTAAAATACAAGCAAACTGTCCCCTTAAAGACCAAGGCTGGGATCAAGCTAGCTGACATGTATGTTGGCGACGCCGCTATTAGAATAGTACCCGCGGAGAACCTCTCATTTAACATCAATACCCCTCCGCTTCAATCTTACCTAGTTAATCGTGTATTGATGGGCATGAGGCTCCAAGATGTAGAGGCCGCCAAAGAGGGGAAAATAAACCCTGATGAAATTCTCTCTTACAACATAGTCCATGACGGGGGGGTCATCAAAGAGGTTTTAATCAAAAACTATGGAAACGCCAAGAGGCTTCGAGAGATAAAGTCCC
>CAZTBK010000019.1:0-2175 GCA_964611975.1 uncultured Candidatus Bathyarchaeia archaeon
ATTTATATTTGCTTTTACAAGATAAAAATAAATAATTTAAAAATATTAATTGACCACCTTAGTCAATTCCGCGCCTAATATCAATTTTAGAAGTTTTTCCTTGTCAACCTCAGCATTTGACCTCCAACCCAAATCTAGTGAGTTACCCTCGCCCTGACGAAGATATCCCATCTTTATAAACTTCTCTATGTTCGATTTTACCCTCCATCTGGGAAATTTATCTTTGAGAATTTTTTCTATCTCCTTTCTCGGCATTTTCCCCCCTCTTGAAATTAAGCAAGCTATAGTTACCGTTAAGGCAGCTATATCGTCAATTCTCCAACCACACATTCTGGCATCTGATATATCAGGGGAATCCTTAGCTCTAATGATAAACCTTGCTTCATCAAGATCTTGCTCTAAATGCTCTTTCGATGATCCCGCCCCTTCAGAGATCACTTTTACTTGAAGGCCCAATTTTTCAAGCTGGGAATTCAATACCTTTATCGTGTCCATGAATTTGTTCCCTAACTCTCTTTTCAACTCCCATCCCTTTACGCCTGGTTGCCTGTGCCTTTTAAAAAAGAGCATCCTAACGGCTTTCTTCAGTTTAATTGGGTATGACGCTTCTCTACTCAATTCCTGCCTCCTCTCATTTTCTTCCAAGTTTCATAGTCAATCGAGATCGGTACTGAAAAGCCCTCTCTCTTTTCAACTTTTTTTACTTCCTCAAGTGGGATGAGAAATATGTCCTCCTTTAGGGGATCCACCTCCAAAGTTGCATAGCCATAGGAGACTAAGAAGCTAGTGATGTAGCCCCTCAAAACCGTTTCTTCGTAGGTATCGGCTAAGATGAAATCCCAATATCGTTTTTTCCCTGCCCCCTTTGATTGTCTCTTCAGCTCTTGCCAAAAAAACTGAAGCACATCGCTGAACTTCTTCTCAGATAATAATCCTAATCGCAGAAGGGCGCCCATCGATATAAGTTCAGGTTTGGAGAAGGGTGGGACAGGTAGGTTTTTTAACCTTTTCTCTATCGGCGGCAAAGCCTTCCAATATTCGATGGATTTCTCTATCATCTTTGGCGTCAGACGCTCCATCTCCACTACTGGATGCCAAGATTTAATGAAGATGCCCGACAAGCTCCTTGCATCAAGTGCTCTGACCTTTAGCTCTATCATGAGCGGATCGACATAAATCGACGAGGCATGATTTCTCAGCCATTCGCTTTGAAGAGCGATTATCTCCGAAATCTGATTCAAGGCCTCAGCATCTAAAATTAAGTCTTCGGGGATCTTCCACTCCGGCAGATATCTTCTTATAATTTCTAAGGACTTTTTTACCTCTACCTCAAAGGGGTCGATCCCCTTCTGCTTCACCTGTAAACACATGGCAATTATTCGAAGCAACCGCTCTTTACCAAGTCTTCTCTCTTGGCTAGGCAGATTTGGCCACCACTCTGACTTCCGACTTACCTTGAACATTTTGCACGGTTATCACGTGTACATCCTTCCCAATATTCGTAATTTGACTTGGTGTTATCGCTATGTACTGATAGTTCTTCTTTGCTACTACTGAGAGGAGCGCTTGAGTGATGACCTCCCTGTTCCTAGGGTCCATATGTATATCAAATTCGTCTATAGCTCTGATGGGAGACTTGATGTACTGTTGTAGAGACAGGAGGAAGGCCATCAGAGCAGTGCTCCGTTCCCCTCCACTCTGGACGTAAGCATCTAAAACTGTAGGTTTCATCCCTTGGAACCCAACCAACAGCTCAAGACCGGCGGATTCCACGTCTTCATCATTCGTCAATCTAATTCTTCCAGTTGCACCTATTTTCGATAACATCTCATTAAATGATGTGCTTATCTTTTCCAGAATCGAATTAACTGCGGTTCTCCAGACACCGACCCTCATCTTAATTTCCTTTAGTGCCCTATCTCTGTTTTCGGAAACTATAAGGGCCCTTCTCTTGAGTTCATCGTATAAATTAGAGTATTTAAGATACATTTTCTCAGCATCTTCAGAGACTTTACCGATAGATGCTATATAAGCGTTGGTCAGCCTGATCTCGTCTAGAATATCAGCGGGATCTCGTATGCCGTCTTCTGCTTGACAATAAATATCGCAAAACGATATATGTCTCTACAGCCGATTTCCCTCACTTCATGAATTACAATGAACTTATCGTCATTC
>CAZTBK010000019.1:2185-6069 GCA_964611975.1 uncultured Candidatus Bathyarchaeia archaeon
GGCTCAGCTCATCCTCCGCAACCCTTAGATCCTTATTGAGTTTACGGCATTCATTCTCTATGTTGTCTCTTTTGAAATCAAGTATCGACAACCTCACACGTTCATTTATGTAGTTTTCTATACTGGAACTTAATTCCCTCTCTGTTTCGCCTAATTTAGTCTGGATTCTTCGGACTCTTTCGTCCAAGGTCTTCATTTCTAGATCCGAGGACTTAGCCTCGTCGCTCATTTTGTCCAAGTAACTGGACAGCTTACTGCTTTCTCTGTGAAGCTTTTCTAAAAGATCGCTCACCGAATAGTTCCTACCCTCGTTCGTTGTTACGATTCTAAACTCCTCTATCCCATTAATCAGAATTCTCCTGCATTCTCTGATCTCATCCGTAATTTCCTCTAAGAGGGCGGACTTCGCTTTCAATCCAGCCCTTCTTTTTTCGAGGCCCAAAAGGGAGTAAAAAAGCTTTCTCCTATCGTATCTTAGATTATCAAGATTTTCTTGTGCTGACTTTATGATTTTTTTTGTCCTTTCTATCTCCGCTACTACCCCTTTCAAATCCTCCCTCTTACCCCGGATTTTTTCACCCAAAGTTTTTATTACCCTTTCCTGTTTGGCCACCCGTGACCAAGCAAGCTCCTTCTCGAGAAGGCTCCTCTTCTCGATCAAACTTGCTCTCCGTCTGTATTTTTTATATTCCTCATTCCAATATGCTAGCGTCTGCTTCGCCTCTTCTAAAAGTTTAGAGACAGACTTTTCCTCGCTCAGAATATTCGATAATCTAGATTTGGCATCGATGATTTTCTGCCGATATTGATGGAGACCGACAGCATCCTCCATTAACATTAGCTTCTCCTGAGGGGTAGTCGCCCCAAACTCCTCCACCATGTTCTGGTGCATGATAATAAACATATTTTCAGGATTAATCCCATGCCTTGACAGGAGAGCGATCACGTCATCCTTAAGTATCGAGCGGAAGTTAGCTTCATACCAGTATGATCCATCCTTTCTGAGGTACCTCGAGAGTTGAAAATAGTCAGTTTCATACTCAGGGAATGGGCGCACCCCGTTTCTAGGGGTATTATCAAAGATCACTGTCACCCTGGCCACGTCCTCACCCCATCGGATGAGGTCGCTGAGCCTTCTAGACCTTTCTGTACGCGTTTGACCGAGTACCACAGATAACGCCAGCAGAATTGAAGACTTCCCAGATCCGTTAGGCCCGCATATTATGTTAAGGCCAGGCTTGATGGGTATCCTGGCGTATTTATACGACATGAAGTTCTCCAGTCTGATCTCCTTAACCAACAACCAGCGCAGCCACCGTAAAGGAGCGAAATGTCAACTTAAATTATAACCGTCCGGGTTGATTAATTTATCCGTAATGTAAACTGAAATCTTCGATTTAGGTTTAAACCCTTTTAATGAAAAAACTTAAAAAGGAAAAATTTCATGTTAATAGCAGTGGAAAACAATCCAAAAATTTCCTACGGCTTTTAGCAAGACGCTTGAGTTGTGGATCACATTTGTCTGAAAAGGGCAAATTGTGTTCTCCTAGATGTAAGTTCTTCACATGCGTTAAGCACGCGATGGTTCGGCATAGCTCGATCGTTTACTGTAAATGGACGGGTGATGAATGCATAGGGCCAGCATGTAACTACGCCTCATGCAGTCGACATATGCTCTTATCGAATGGAACTTGCGGGTTAACCATAAAGAGGAGGGGGACGGTTGAAGAAAGGATGCCAGAAGAGGGCATACCAGAAAGGATCAGGACCAAGATTCTTCGGCGTATAAAAGATGAAGGGTTGATATAAGCAGCCCCTTCCTATCTAAAATGGGCATCATACAAAATCTGGCTTCATCTTAAGGCTCTTTGGGTAATTCAGAGGCAGCCTTGGTTTATCACCGATCTCCGCATCCAGCATTTTAACTAGTTCATCACTTTTCATCGTCCTCTGGCTTCTTTCAGACCGAACTCTAACAGAGATGAAACCCCCTTCTAACTCCCTTTTCCCGATCACAACCACAAATGGAACCCATTCAGTTTCAGCATCCCGAATCTTACTACTAAGGGTCTGGTCCCTATCATCGATGTCAACTCTTATTTCGTGCTTTTCAAGCTCATTTAAGACCTCTAAGGCGTATCTAACACAGTCCTCGGAAACAGGGATGATGCGGACTTGGGTTGGGGATAGCCATACAGGGAGCATGGGGGGTTTTCCATCTTTTTTCATCTTCTCTGCCTGCTCAAGTAACGCATAAATCAGCCTTTCGACCGATCCCACGGAACTATGAACTATGGTGCATCCCTTCCTCTTCCCATCTGCGTCAACGTAGAATATTCCATAACGCTCGGAGTCCTCCATATCTAGCTGAACCGTGCTCAGTTGGGCGTTTCCACCCACAGAATCTATCGCTTGAAACTCGCTTTTTAGAACCCAATAATGCTTCGCTTTTGGTAGCAACTCGATAAGGGCAGGTTTATCTATGGCTTTAATTAAGTCAGCAAACCAGCGCTCGTTCTTCAGATAAAAGTCCTTGAGCACCCTAAACGCGACAGCATAATCTATGCCAATAGAATTTATGATCTCTGTGTAGCACTCAATAAGTTCTTTATATTCGTTCATCCCTTGCTCAAGATCTTTGCAAAAACAGTGTACATCGGGCATCGTAAACGCGCGCATCCTCTTTAATCCTACACATTCCCCTCTTTTCTCAAGCCTGAAGGATCTTGTCAGCTCATAAATTCGAACTGGTAGCTGCTTATAGCTCATGGTTACGGTCTTCATCATCCTAAATAGGCCGAAGTCACCTGCAAACCTGAGGATGAGGTCCTTACCGTCCGCTTTAAAGCGGTAATTTCGCTCAAGAAACCTCGCCACTTGTCCAGCTATATCTGGTTGATCTAACCGGTACATCACAGGAGTATCTATCTTCATCGCATGAAGGCGTTTAACTGCTACATCCCTGCAGAGTTCTTCCAGAAGATCCTTAATGAGTGTGCCCTTCGGGTAAAATCTGAAATGACCTATGTCGGATGCTGGCTCATAATCGGCGAGCTCAAGCTTTTTCATCAGTTTAATATGAGGGGGGGTCCCATGAGGGGCTTTTCCGATCTCCTCGCTCAGGATGAGCTGTTTTAGCAGTGGGTATCTATCTAAAATGGCGCATTCTTCTACCTTTTTGAGGTCAAGAGCATGCTCTTTACCATCTACCTCGACTATGAGATACTCGCTAACCTCTTTCTTAGCCGGGCCAGCCATCGCTTCCTTTCTGGCGCTAGGTTCGATCGACCTGGAAAGCTCTGCGAGTGGGTGGCCCTTGCACCTTATTTCGAAGGTTTTGTACCAGCCAAATGGCGCCCTTATGACTTTGTAACCCTTGCCCTTTAGATCCTCTTCTACACGCTTTAAAATGAATATGGCCAGATCTCTCGGACCAAGGTCAGGCGAGAGGTGGGCATAGGGATATACCACGATGTTCCCTGCCTTAACCAGTTCAGCTACCTCTGCAATCGAATCTGATGCATCGACCGCAACCTGCTCTGGATTTTCCCCATCAAGTCTTTCAATGGTGCTGAACGCCACAATGGCCTCATCAATAGCCCTCTCCCTCTCGCCAAGGGTTAGCTCTTCAGGATTCTCGATCGCCTTCTGAGTTACCCTATACTCAAAGTGGTCTGCGTGAATTAGCAGGATCTTCATTCCTACTCCCTTGCCATCGATGAGAATTCATTCGAACTTTTAGAATATCTTTATATTCACTTTTTAAATCTTTGATTCCGTTAAGGTGAATTTAGTAAATGTTTAAATGCTCTTATTGCCATGCCTCTCACGCGATGTGTGGGTGAAGAGGATGGCCGAAAGCAGAATGGGGGCTCCAAGATGAG
>CAZTBK010000019.1:6169-8787 GCA_964611975.1 uncultured Candidatus Bathyarchaeia archaeon
CTTTTAAATTCCTTATAGTGAACCTTGCATAGATAGGCTCTCCTAGCGTTACCGACGTTTAAACCAGCCGCGTTCGCCTTTTCCGTGGAGACCGATCGAATAGCTTGTTCATCACAATCCAGAACGCTGCATTTTATACCCTTATTTACTTTTCCCATCCTGTCACGGCTCTGCGATATGATTTTTGCGGTATATATTTAACGTCACAGTTTTAAATTGTTCTTGATGTTTGTAATATCTCCTTATACGTATACATGTGTAGCGTACTGAATGATGGGTGGAATGGATAGGTATAAATCTGGTAGCCTCATTTATGACAGAAACCCAGGTAGGAGCAGATATTTAATTTGAGAGGGGATATTCCGGATACGCCAGGGGTATATACTTTGATCATCAAAATGAAAAAGGGGGAGAGGATCAGGGTCGGCCAATTAGGTTCTAAACTTTTTCCCGATGGCCACTATTCTTATACTGGCTCAGCCTTGGGTTCTGGCGCCTTTAGCTTAAGTGGAAGGATAAGGCACCACCTGAGGCCGAAAAAGTTCATGCACTGGCACATCGATTACCTACTGAATTCCAGTAATGCAAGGGTGGAGGCGGTGGTCTTCAGTGAAACAGATATCGATAGAGAATGTGAGGTTTCTAAGGGCATCATGTCGCTGGAGGGGGCCGAAATTGTTATGAGGGGATTCGGTGCCTCAGACTGCAAGGCGGGATGTGTATCGCACCTTCATTATTTTCGTAAAACAGCTTTTCAAAGGATAGCTCGAAGCATACTTCAGGTATATGAGAGGGTTGGCCTTAGACCTCACATATTAATGTTAAAAAAATGATGTTACGCTGAGTATTAATCGGAGGATCAAGGAGTTGCTTTCAAAGGTTAAGGAAATGGTTCGATCTTCAATAAGCGGTATAACAGGCTTAGCCCACGATCTTGGTTTAACCCCAAATTCAATATCTATTATTGGCCTTCTTCTCAGCATCCTATCATCTTTTATCTACACTTTCTCCCAATCCAATTGCCTTCTTATTTCAATTGCCGCTTGCGTGTTCTTGCTATCCGGGCTCTGCGACGTCCTTGACGGGGCTTTAGCGACACTCTATGGTGAGGAGACGAGATTTGGGGGTTTTTTGGATTCTCTTTTGGACCGATATTCAGACGCTTTCGTTATTTGCGGCATAATCATGGGCAAATTATGCGACATAGGATGGGGGCTGTCAGCGTTAATTGGATCGTTCTTAGTGAGTTATGCTAGGGCAAGGGCCGAGGCGGAGGGGATCAGTATGGAATCAATAGGCCTAGCTGAAAGGGCTGAGAGGATCTTGATAATATGTACGGCCAGCTTTCTCAGTTTTATCGACAGGAGGACGCTAACTTATGGGATGATTTCACTTGCACTCTTAACAAATTTAACCGTCTTGCAGAGAATGTTACACGTCTATAGAGTCAGTTCACTTAAGAAGGGTAGGGGGATAAAGGGTCGTAATTGAGGTTTCAAGATTTTAAGACGGTGAAGCTATGCGTCATTTAGCTTCAAAGGAACGCGTAAGGGACTTATAAAAAATCAAAAGCATTCAAATAACCTTTTCATCAAGTTATACGTGGTGGCCTCGCATGAGAAATATAGGCGTAATAACTAGCGGTGGAGATGCCCCTGGTATGAACGCGTCCCTTCGGGCGATCGTGCGCAAAGCCATACCAAACGGACTTAAGACGATGGGGATTGAGAATGGTTACGCAGGTCTATTGACAGATCAGATAAGGCCATTAGGTCTACGCTCAGTTAGCGGGATCGTACATCTTGGAGGGACGATCCTAAGGACAGCGAGGTGTCCAGAGTTCAAAACTGAAGAGGGGCTTCGTAAGGCCGGTGAAGTCCTAAGTAAACATGGGATTAGGGACCTCATCGTTATCGGCGGTCAGGGATCATTCAAAGGGGCTCTTGAGCTAAGTGACATGTTTGGAATCAATATCATAGGGGTACCAGCCAGCATAGACAATGACGTCTATGGGACAGACGAGACCATCGGCTTTGACACAGCTGTCAATACGGCTCTCTCAGCTATTGACAAAATCCGCGACACCGCCACTTCCCTCAGCAGAGTATTTGTAGTAGAGACCATGGGTAGAGACAGAGGGTTTTTGGCCTTGGCCGTCGGGTTAGCTGCTGGAGCAGAAGAGATCCTCGTCCCAGAGGTTAAAACCGATATGGACGAGGTCTACAAGAGGATCATAGAGAGCAGGGAAAAGGGGAAAAAATCCAACATAGTTGTAGTCGCTGAGGGCTTTGGAAATTCCAAGAAGATAGCAGAAGATATCGAGAAGAACACGGGATATGAGGTTCGACTAACTGTACTAGGATATATACAGAGGGGTGGAGCACCGACTGCTCGCAGCAGAATTTTAGCTAACCTCTTTGGGTCAAAGGCCGTTGAATTAATTCTGAGTGGAGAAGAGAACAAAGTCGTCGGCCTGTCTAACGGAAAAGTCATCTCAACGGACCTCGCCACGTCGTGCAGGTCAAGGAAAAGATTAAATCTAGACTTGCTGCGATTGGCTGAAGAATTGGCCGTTTGACATGATCAGAACAATGGGTAAAATCGCATAAGAGGGCCGA
>CAZTBK010000019.1:8887-11823 GCA_964611975.1 uncultured Candidatus Bathyarchaeia archaeon
GAATTGGCCGTTTGACATGATCAGAACAATGGGTAAAATCGCATAAGAGGGCCGATGTCCTCCTGTATTTTAAAATAAGAGGGGGCCTCCCATTAACAGATCCTTTATACCCATCTGTCCTTAAGCTATCTACTACTGCCACTTCTTTTTAGCACCGCATCGTGGACACTTACGATATGATATCCAGACGTAGTGTCCTCCACATTCTATCCTTTCAAACTCCAGCTCAGTCATCTCAGCCCCACAGTTCGGACAGCGAACATCGATGTGCAAACGATCGTGAGGTTCAGATATTTGCGATCACCTGTAAGCATGAATGAGCCAACTTAAGAGCAAAAAGAAAATAAAAATCAAAAAAGATGAAGAGGGGTTAAATTACTCTTCCTCCCCCTCGCCCTTGTATCCTCCTTCCTTAGAGGGGGCCTCTTCCTTCGCCTTGGAGGCAGCTATGACGTCGTCGATCCTAAGTATCATCGATGCGGCTTCAGCAGCGGATTTGATTATCTGTTCCTTTACCGCAAGCGGCTCGTAGACGCCAAGCTTCGCCATGTCATCTACCTTGCCCTCGAGCATGTTAACTCCAGCCCACCTCTCTCCTTTCTCATGGCGTTCCCTTAACTCTGTCAGCACGTCTATTGGGTCTAACCCTGCGTTCTCAGCTAACGCTGTAGGTATGACCTCCAAAGCATCCGCGTAATTCATAGCAGCAAGCTGTTCCCTGCCGGAGAGCTTGCCGGCCCACTTCCTAAGTCTGATGGCAACCTCCATCTCAGGTGCACCACCGCCAGCTGTAACTTTCGGTTCCATTACGACGTCGCGCACAACAGATAGGGCGTCGTGGATTGACCTCTCGGCTTCATCGACTATCTTCTCGGTTCCTCCTCTGATCAAGATCGTTACGGCTTTTGGATTTTTGCATCCCTCGACGAAGACCCACTTATCCTCACCGATTTTTCTCTCCTCAACAAGCTTAGCTTCGCCTAAATCCTCTGGTCTGATATCCTCGACCTCTGTTATGAGCTTCCCACCTGTAGCTTTTGCAAGTTTCTCAATGGTCGATTTCTTGACCCTTCTGACGGCAAGTATGCCCTTCTTTGCTAAGAGGTGCTGGACAACGTCGTCTATCCCTTTCTGGCAGAGAACCACATTGGCTCCTGACCCAGCTATCTTCTCGACCATGTCCCTCATCATCCTCTCCTCTTCTTCTAGGAAGGCCTTCATCTCTTCAGGCCTCTCTATGTGTATCTTTGAACTGAACTCTGTCTTCTCTATCTCAAGTGGGGAGTTTATCAGCGCGATCCTAGCGTTTTTGATGGACTTCGGCATCCCAGGGTGCACAACTTCCTTATCTATGGCTATGCCCTCAATGAGCCTTGTCTCACTCATCGATTCACCCTCCTTTTTCTGGACGTCTACGTCATCGAGATCGACCTTGAACTCACCATCCACCTTCTCAGCCACCTTGAGAATGGCGTCTACGACTATGTCAGCAAGCCGATCTCTGCTTTCGCGGACCATCTTGCTGGACATCGATGTTATGGCTACCTTCTTCAACATCGCCCTATCTTCTGGCTTGGTAGGTATGGCGATCTCATCGTAGAGCTCTAGAGCCTTGCTCGTAGCCTTCCTGTACCCTTCGGTGATTATGGTCGGGTGGACGTCCTTGTTAAGTAGTTCCTCGGATTTTTCAAGCAGTTTCCCAGCTAGGACAACGGCCGATGTGGTACCATCTCCGACCTCCTTATCTGTGGCCTTAGCAACTTCCACCATCATCTTCGCCGCTGGATGCTCAATGTCCATTTCATCGAGGATCGTGGCACCATCGCTGGTGATGGTGGCATCCCCGAAGCTGTTTACGAGCATTTTATCCATTCCCTTAGGTCCCAAGGCGGACTTCACAGTTTCAGCTATGACCCTGGCAGCCATGATGTTCGACCTTTGGGCGCTTCTCCCTACGGATCGTCTGGTCCCCTCCTTTAAGATCAACACTGGTTGTCCACCTACCTGTGCAGGTATAGCTTGTGCCATCAGAATCCCTCCATAAAATTTCGCTTCAGTTTTGAAATTATGGATAGAAGTATTGACGTATAAACTTTACTTTTTCTATGACTGATCGATTCGAGTAAATTTAGCGCTCGCGGTTTGACGCTCAACTGCCTTCAAACAGGGTATTCCCTGCTCCCATCGATTTGAACTCTGATTCCAGCGTCGTGGAACCGTTGGCCGTGTCACTTCAACCTTTATGCCACACCCTTATGCCGTTATCTCGGTACTGGCGCGTCCTGTACGCGAAGCCGAAGAAGCTGCGGCCCTTTTGACTTGCCCCATCGCCCTTGTCGTTCCTCTCCGACAGACCTTTTAGGTTGTCCATTTTATGAACGGTTGGCCTGCCACCCTGGTACGTTCGATCTCATCCCTTGTTTGGGTATTCACCATACGGTGCATACGCCGCATTCTGATCGCGTATAGCTTCGACGGGTTCTTTGACGTGTGCTTGTTGTTGGTCTTCTTCAAGATGATCTTGATACCTCACGATTTGCTTCGTCCAACATGCCCAATCGGACAGGACATAGCCTCCCTCGTAGAGCGAGTTTAGAAGCCTTTGGTTGCTGAACGTTGTGGCGGAGGGGTTGACTACATCCACGTCTGAGGCCCCTCGTCCATGGCCTATACTGGGTGTTTGAGGTTTGTAACATTGTATGCATCGATGTACAATTATGTGTAATGGTGCTAATTCAAGTTCTACTACACTGGGACGATGAGTCATCAATCAGTACTGGCAACAAGTTGGGGGTTAACGCCGCATTTTTTCCACGACGGCCATAAAGGCTTTAACACGTTCTACGTCAACAGGATTTTTCGTAACCCCATCAATCTTGAAGCTGGTCCCTACAATTGCGCCATCAGCGTATCTGAGCAGTTTTGCTATATTCCCC
>CAZTBK010000019.1:11833-13193 GCA_964611975.1 uncultured Candidatus Bathyarchaeia archaeon
CTCCACTTCCAACTAAAAGGGGCTTACTCGGAACCGCCCTTCGTACCCTAGCTAGATCTTTTAAGTTAGGCGCAACCCCAGTTCGGGCGCCAGTTACTATGAGAGCGTCGGCTAGGCCTCTATACGCTGCCTCCCTCGCAGAGTCCTCAATGGATGTAAACGTCAGTGGTTTGCCATGCTTTACATGTACATCTGCGAATACCTTTACATCTTCAGCTCTGAGGTAACGGCGGTATCTGAGCAACTCCGGGGCTGTCGGCTCAATGATGCCTTGGTCAGTTACGATGGTCTCAGTGAAGACGTTAGCCCTTATGAACTTCCCACCAGCGATGTGTGCGATCGCTAAGGCCGCCTTAACATCGTTTCTAAGGACGTTGACACCGACAGGGATGTTGACCGCGTTGATGACCTCTCTAACGGCTAACGTCATCGCAGAGATTGTTTCTGGACCAACCATCGTCTTTAAATAAGGGGCATCCCCCAGGTTCTCAACGATCAGGCCGTTAACGCCGCCTGCCTCTAGATTTTTTGCATCTTGGATGGCACGATCCAAAATATTGTCGATGCCTAGGCCTTCATAACTAGGGGAGCCTGGAAGAGGGAGGAGGTGAACCATCCCTATAACCGGTTTTTTAATAGTAAATAGCCCCTCTAATGCCCTTTCCCCCTCAGTTTTTGTGTTATTTAAAATTATCAGCCCCCTCCCTTTTCATAAACTCTTCCACCTCCCGCTTGCTCGGCAGTGATGGGCCGGTCTTTGCCACTTTAACGGCTCCAGCCGCATTAGCAAACCTAGCGATCCTCTCAAGATCCCAGCCTCTTACGAAGCCCGATAGAAAACCAGCATCGAACACATCACCAGCTCCTGTAGAATCGATGGCCCTCACGCTGTAGGCAGGGATGCTCACTTGGTCTTGTCCTGTCAAAATGAGGCAGCCCCTCGATCCTAACTTCAGCGCCACGACCTTCAAGCCGAATTTGAGAAGTTTCCTTGCAGCCTTTATCGGGGTTTCTCCGGTGAGCTTCACGGCCTCTACATCGTTTAAAAGTATCAGGTCCACGGACCTCAAGACCGAGCGCAGGACCTCGCTCGCCTTCTCCGGGGCCAAAAGACCAGGATCTATGGAAATCAAAAGGTTGCGTTTTCTCGCTACTTCAAGGGCCTTTAGAGCAGCGCTCCTTTGCGGCTCATTGAGAAGCGAGTAGCCTGAGATGTGGAGCGCATCGGCCCCCTCAATATAACTTTCTTCAATCTCGTCTGAGCGAAGATAGATATTAATCCCACGAGAGGTGAGCATGGTCCTTTCGCCATCCTCAGTCACGATGCAAAAGACCATGCCCGTGCGATCTTCGTTGCCGA
>CAZTBK010000020.1:0-13038 GCA_964611975.1 uncultured Candidatus Bathyarchaeia archaeon
CCCTTGGGATATCCCAGAAGGACCTCTCCTCGTCTGAGAGGGCCTCATAGAGCTTTGCGAAGACCGCCGCCTCCCTTCCCTCGAGCTCCCCTTCCGCTTCCACCTCATCATGTATCATCATCCCGTATGAGGGCTCACGGTCCACCTCCTTCCGGTATAGCTCGATCATGGGATTAGCTCCCTCCCCGAGGAGGGCCGGATCGATCTGTGAGGGTAGGAGAGGTTCCACATGGACCATGTAGCAATGCCTTGCCCCGTAGCTCTCCATCATCAGCCATCCCCAGTCCTTCCATTGATCCTTGGTGAATGATCCTTTTGGTTTCCGGTCAACCCCGAGGACCTTGTCGATGTCGTCAAAGAGGGAGTCAAGGGTCTTCTGGGTCTTTACGGTGTACCGGTCAGCCCATGCAAAGAAGGCATCTATGTGTTTGAAGATGTGTTGCTGGAGCCACTCCTGGGCATCATAGAGCCTCTTTTCTACCTGGTTGATCCTCCCGATGACCTCCTCTCTCATCTTCTCCCGGACCTTGCGGATTTGCTCTGCAAGTTTCTTGTCAAATACCTCCGCAAGGTCCTGGACGTTCTTGAGGATATTATCAACCTTCCCATGAAGGTCCTTGATCCACCCGAAAGTCCTCTCATCAAGCTCCCTGAGCGCTTCCTGTATGTCCCCCTTGAAGAGCTCGAAGGTTGCCCTTAGCTCCTTGAGGGTCCTTTCTGCCCAGGTGAGGACGGGTTCAACGTGCTTCTTGTAGAGCTCCCTGAGGTCCTCATAGGCTTTATAGAGGGGGCCGAGCTTCTTCTTAACCCAGCCGATCGTCTTGTCATAGATCTGGTCGATCTTGTCCATAACCTTCTTGAAGACATCGAAGGCCCCCTTGAAGGCATTGTAAAACCCCTTCAGCACACCGAGGGCGTGCTTCACAGCGTTAAATACTGCCGAGAAGACCGTTACTACCTTTTTCCCACCACCTGCCATCAGTAATACTCCATCTGCTCCCAGAGCTTCCTTCTATATTCCCACAGGACCGCACTCTGTGACCTGTGGACCCCGTACCACCTCCCTGTCACCGTATAGCGTCGAGCCACAATGTCCGTCCAGACCCTGTAACGTGGGACATACCAGGCATAATATTCCCAATAATCCCCGTCCTTTTTCTGCCTTTCCTTTACTGTATCCTCCACCTTCACCAGCCTGGGCATGGAGGCAACTTCCTGGAGCATCTGGTAGGTCTCATCTCTGTACTTCTTCGTTGTCTCTATCACCTGAGAGGCCCACCGGTATACCTCCTCGTTGATCGGTGTTACCGGTGAGCCGGTGTATGCCATCATTGCAAGGTCGAGCTTTACCCTTTCATCCCGGGTCTCCTCCTCGACCTTGCGCTCAAAGGCCTTGTGCGCTTCCTCCTGGGGTGAAAGGGAGTAAAGGTCAAGTTGCTGGGCGAAGAGCTTCGTTAGCTCTGCGGCAGGACGGCCTAACTGGGTGATGATGCGCTCTGCGGCATCGAGCCAGGGACATGAGGGAAGGATCGTTCCTCTTTCCCTCTCCCTCAGCTCCTTCTTTACCTCAAAGCCTTCCCTCTCAAGCTCCTTCTCAGAATTCTGCACCCTCTAACTCCTTGAGCTCCGCTGCCCTCTTCTCCACCTCCGCCTTGAAGTCCTCGATCTTCCAGAGCGCCTTAGGGACCTCGTACACGAAAGGGCCTTTGTCATCGAGCATGTACTCGATATGACGTATCCTGATGAGATCACCCCTTGGGGAGAGGTCCACCGTCTCCCGGTCCTCAACGATTATCAGCCTCATCTTCCTTCATACCTCCTTTCCTCTGTTTTGGATTGAAGGAGTCCATAAAGGAGAAGGGCCTCAGCCCTAAAGACAGGCTGAGGAGCATTATGCCCTTCTCCACCCTTGAGAGCTTCCTCAGGATCGCCCATCCGAAGATGATGACGATCCAGGGAAGGATAGACGCCAGGAACCCTGTTAGCTGACTCAAGAAGTCCATCACATATAGCCCTCCTCAGGCCAATATACTCCCCGTGAGGTCAGAAATTGCTCACGGGTTATTAGCTGGATGTAAATATACACCGTGTGGTCATAGGTGTCATCCTCGTTCCATCCCCTGAAGATTAGCTCATAGGGTTCCACTAAAAGGGGGTACCACTCATGATCAAAGGGCAGCACTATGTTGTCCCCTACGAACTTCCCATCGGCGTTCTTCGGCCACACCTGAGAGTCCCCCCTGAAGAGGGCAAAGTGCGTTAGTCCTGCGTGGCCTGCCGGGATCTGGACGATGATCATCTTGATCAGGCCCTTGTCGAGCTTAAGATGCTGCTCCACCTGGTTATCCTTAGATCCCCCTTTGGGAAGGAGGACATCGAACGTGAAGACCATTAGCCCGTCCTCACCCCTTCGATCTCTCTTAACATCTCCTCCTCAAGCTCCCTATTCCGCTCAACGGCAGTCTTCAACTCCAGCGAGGCTATGATCTCACGCTTCCTCTCAGGGGTTAATCGCCTTGGGTTGTACTCCGTGTGCTCCTCAATGATCCTGTCCATGACCTGCCGCACCTTGTTCTCCACGAGGTTTTTGACCCACTTGTAGATGTCTTCCATGTCGGTGAGTAGGGCTTTTTCCTCCTCGTCTGTGAGGGTGAAAGATTTTTGGCCTATTGTGATGGTGAGCATTACACACACCTCCTAAGCTATCTTAATCACACATAAGTACGTTCGACCGCTTCGAGCAAGCAACCTTGCATCAGCACCAAAATTGTGGTAACCGTACAACTCAACATAATCTCCCGCTGACAGTGAACGTATTATGGTAACACTAACGCCAATTCCCAAGTCTGCGACCGAAGTCTGTGCATAATTAAGGGCATGAGCACCCCCATTAATGTAAATCGCACATGCTACAGTTTTGTCAGCAACAACGTCGTCATAGTAAAATCCAATACTGCCAATTACCAGATACTTCCCATCTTGTGATACTGTAACCCTGTAGTTTGCTGTATCTCCTTCATTCTGGATATCAAACTCCTCTGCATCCAAGACCACTTTCGTCCAAGTATTATGTGCAAGAGTCTGTTGAGTACTTTGGTAAAGTATACACGCACTCTGTTTCGGCAACCCCACAATCCCCGAAGTCGCTACCGAAAGCCACTTGTTACCGGACATGTAGGCGTTGATTGCGTCTGAGGTACTGAGAGGGAGCATGTCGGGGTCGTGGGCTTCGTTTCCGTGAGGGTCAAGGGCCAGGGCGACGAACTCAAGGCCATCCTCTGAGGATTTTACCCTCAGCCCTTTCCCGGCCTGACCGGTGTACTCGTTCGGCGTGTCCTCAAGCTGCCAGAACTTCATGTTGGTGATCTCCACCTTGAGGGTCCCGTCCGTAGCACACGGGACCTTGAGCCACTTCTTGTTTACCGGGTCGTATGCCCAGAGGTATGCACCGGGCATCCCTCATCCCTCCTCCTCTATACCCTCATGTCTGTTAATCCCCCTGATCAGGACCTCCCTTGCGCCTTTCTCCCACCAGGCCCTCGTACCCTCATCCGCCTCCTCAAGGGTCATGATCTCCTTTCTGCGCTTCTCCGCTATGACCTGACCCCTCGTCTTCACTATCCGCCTCGTCATTATCGTCCTTCGCTTCCTCCCTCTCCTCATAGCCCGTGCTCCTCGAAGCCCACGAGGGAGACCGTGAACTCGTGGTCCTCGTCATCCAGGTTGTAGACCCTCACATAGACCGTCGAGCCCGCCGGGATGTCATACGTCCCGGTTGGGTGAAGAGGCAGGGAAAAGAGGAGGTCGTAATAGACATTACCCAGGAGGGCAGGAGAGAAGTTGAGGGCGCACTTCTGTATCCCGGGAGCATCACAGCAAATGAGACCTGCCGTGAGATGCAGGACCGTGTCCTCCGGGACCTCATACTCGATAAAGTCATCAGCCGACCCCGCAGGTACAGTCCCCATCTCCACAGCATACCAGGCCGTTTGTCCCGAGCCGTAGATGTTCATGCCCGGGATCTGGGCCAACCAGAAGTCAGGCCTCCCGTGAGCCACTTAGTCCTCCCCCAGGTAGCAGACTATGCAGTATTTGGCATTGGAGCCAGAGGTTTCGTTCTGGACCGTGAACCTGTAAGCCGGTACAGGACAGGGATAGATCTTCCCTCCAGGGATCTTTATCACCCGGGGAGCTCCACGACCTGGGATGTAGAGCTTGACTTGAAGCGGGTTGTCCAGGGTGATGATGTCGATGTGCTTGATCCCCAGGGGTAGCTCGAAGATGGAGCTCTCCGTATCCGCCGCAGTACCACAGAAGACCTCTATGTCTTTGTACGTAGCCATCTCCCTTTCCTCCTTAAGTCATAGAGCGTGATTCCCTTCCCGTCCTCAGGAAGGATTCTCTTCTCTTGTTGAATATGTCCCACCTTGCAGGTGGTGTCAAGGTAGATCTTGTGTCCCTTCCTCCTTACCTGGGTGCAGAAAGTCATATCATCCCCCATATACCCGTGCCATTCCCAGAGCCTCCGGAGGTCAAACTCCTTAAGGATCGATGTCCTGATGAGCATGCAGTCCATACCGCAGGCATCGACTTCCACGAGGGGCTTTGAAAGGTCCTTCACCGTGAAGACGTACCGCCCCCTCTTCTCATCGAAATCGTAGACCATCGGCAAGGTGAAGCCATGTCTCACGTAGTACAGGCCTGACACTATGTCCAGGTCGTGGCTAAGTAGCTTCAGTAACGTGTCTTCTTCAGGGACAATGTCCTCACCGAGAAAGAAGAGGTAGTCTGATCCGTTCTCTATTGCAGCATGTGCTATCTGGGTTCGAGCCTGGGACACAAAAAGCCTTACCCTGACCTCCGGGATCAGGTCGATGCCCTCACGGGCAGTCCTCGCTATCATACGCAAAGTTGCCCCTGTAGCCTGGCTTTCGAGGCCGGCGTACAGGGGCAACCCTATTGTCACCCTCATTCTTAGCTGCGGAGCTGCTGGATGATCACATCACCCGAGAAGGCAGCCTTCGCCTGGAACTTCAGCTTGATCGCATCCTGCTTCTGCGCCTGGAGCCAGTCCTCGGGGTTATTCAGGTCACCGAAGGGGAGACCAACCAGCCCGCTCACCATGTAGCCCTCGGCATTGCAGACGCAGGTCTTGGCCGTGGTCTGGAGCGCCGGGTCGCTCGGGGTCGTGAGGTCGTACAGGCCGATGGAGACCTTGTTCTGGTCCACAGCCTCGATGGTCACGATGTGGTCATCAGCCGTGGTCCTGATGGTGACCTCCTCAGGTTCAAAGATGTCCGTGTGGAAGCTTGCGTCATCGGCCCTAAGTACGGTCTTTTGCTGCCTGACGATCCCGAACCATTCCCTCTGGAAGTACTTCAATTCATCGGCATAGAGCTTGTAGGGGATCCAGGCATCGTTGTTGATCGAGAGCTCGAGCCTGTCGAGGCAGTCCGAGATCCCGTTGTCATCAAGCAGGGCCTGAACCGCAAGGAGCCTGTAGGGGTAATCCCTGGGGAGGTCTATCGAGTACTCCTGATTGGCCACGGCCGTGAAGGGGTAATGGGCCTTGGTCATCAGGAAGCCCCTGAGCGGCCCGTAACCCTCTTCCATGCACCGAGCGACCACGGTGAGCTTACCGGTCCCGGTGGCAAACCCAGCGGTCGCGCTGATGGTCAGGGCGTAGTTGATCGCAAGCTGAGGGTTGGTGAACCTCTTCGGGTCAAGGGCGAACTCCGGGTCAAAGAGGAATCGTCCGAAGTCGATCAGGAAGGTCTCCTTCTGGGTTGCCCCTCCCACCTCGGTGAGGACCTGAGGAGGCAGCTTGCCATGGGTAAGGGCAGCTATGCCGAGGGCCTGCTTCCCGTTCAGCGAAAAGAGCACGTCGGAGCCGTCGATCACCTCAATCGAGGTAATGTCATCGTGGATCTCGTGGTCGGTGCAGGAGGTAGACCCCGTGGTGGCCTCGATCTCGATCACCAGCTGAGAGATGGGGTGAGACACGTCAAGCTTGATGTACTTCAGGCCGCTGTCAGGGAGGGTCTCGTCCCTTGCCAGGTAGATGTCCCTCGTCTTCATCTTTCATCCCTCCTCAAAAGGTTTTGGGTTAACGGACCTTGGCCTCGTGCAGAGCCTGAGCTATGATCCGCACCCTGTCGATGTTGGCAGGGTCACCCTTAGGCCGGCGAGGAGGCAGACTCACACGCTCGATCACATCCCTGTAAGGAGCGAAGCCCTTCTCATAGTCGTCCTTCGCTGCGCTTATCCCTGCGGGCCACCTGCTCACACCGAGCTCCTTAGCCTTCCTCCTCCACTTCTCCGTCCCCGCTTCCTTAACTCCCTTCTCATACCTTCGCTCAGAGGCAGCAGCAGTTACACCATCAGCCCACGCATCCGCAGCAGCAGAAGCCGAAGACTCCCAGTCCTTCTTGGGTTTGTCGATCCCGGCAGCATAGTCCGAGGACCGACCGGGCGTAACCCTTGCCCACTTCTCCGCTATCTCTGCAGCACTCCTAATAGCAGGCATCTCTCTAAACCCTCCTTTCTTTTAGTTTTTTTATTGTCTATCCCAAATGTATGGCGCAAAATGCAACATTGTCAAGACCTTCACAGGATGTCCTTGATGGTTGACAACCCCTAAGGGTTGTGGTAGACTACCCCAAGACTACAAGATATAGGGGGTTAAGATGGTATCGAGACCTTTGAAGATCAGGAGGCATAAGGAGAGTTACATGGTGATCCTTCCCAAGGAGGTCCTCGTCGCCTCGGGTCTCTCTGTGGGTAACTGGGTGGTCCTCATCCCTGGGGATAAAAAAATAACGATCAAGAAGCTTGAGGGGGTGAATAATGCCAAGGGTTAGAGAGATCCCGCTTGATCAGTTGACCCTCCCTGAGAGGGAGGCCCGAGCTGTCGTGAGCGAGGAGGGCCTTGAGGAGTTAGCCGATTCGATCCGTCGCTTAGGGGTTATGAATCCCATCACGGTCCGTCCGAAGGGGGACAAGTTCGAGATCGTGGCCGGTGTGCGTCGTTACCTTGCAGCACAGAGGGCCGGCCTGGAAAAGGTCCCATGCATCGTTAGGGACCTCAACGAGCTTGACTTCACCATTGCCCAGATCCACGAGAACATCAAGCGTGAGGAGCTTAGTGAGATCGATCAGGGTATCCTTATTCGCCAACTTAGGGAAGAGGGGGGTCTTACCTATGCTCAGATTGCTGAGATGTGGGGAAAGAGTGAGACGCACGTCCGCAACCTGGACAAGCTCCCCGATTGCGATCAGGAGATCCAGGAGGCCTTGAGGGCAGGACATATCAAGTATACCCACGCCCTTGAGATCATGAGGCACCCGGACCGTGAGAGGAGGTTATGGTTTCTCAAGTACACCATCGAGAACGGAGCAAGTCCCCAGACCCTCAGGGTGATGATCCGTGACGATATGGGGATGCATGAGATGATCAAGGAAGTCGTCCCCGTGCAGAAGCTCACAGATAGCAGGCCCCACCTCCGTGAGATTCGGGGCCGGTGCGCCTTCTGCGACAGGATGGTGATCGTGGATCAGCTGATGGTGATTCATCTCTGCTTCGATTGCTACAATGCCTTCATGGAGTCCCGGAGAAGGGGAGAATGGCAGTCTATCCTAAGGGGTACAGAAGAGAGCTGATCGCTAAGAGGATACTCGAGGCACAGGGCTATCAGGTCGTCAGGTCCTCGGGATCTCATGGACCCTGGGACCTGGTGGCCTACAAGGATGGTGAGATCCGCTTCATCCAGATCAAGAGCTACCGGCCTGGGCCTGCCTCCCGTGAAAAGATGCTCCGGGGGCCAAGGGGACCTCTTGACGTGAGCCGGGAAATATGGGTTTATAGGAAGAGGGCAGGCTTCGAGGCCTATAACCACGAGGGGAGACAATGGATCATCGAGAGATTATAGACCGATTAACCCTTGCGACCGAGGAGGTCCAGAGCCTCAAAGAAGCCCCTCCTCCTCTTGTGCCGAAGGAGAGGGTCCTCAGGTTGAAGTACAGGAGGGGACAGAGGGTCAAGGACAAGGTAACTGGCCTGGAAGGGGAGGTCATAGATGGAGCAAGAGAGGTTGTTAAAGTTCAAGGTCCCTGAAGTCGGGGACGTTGATGTTTACCTGGTCCGTCTCCCTGATGGGAGGATCGTTGCAAGGACCAAGGAGGAGCTCGAGGAGCTGCCGGAGGCCTCGGAGAAGGAGGTAGAAAAAGAGAAATAAATCCCCCCTGCCCCCCTCTACCTCCTTCTCTCCTCCTTTTTAGGAGGCCCGGGATGGGTGCTGCGATTGAGGTAATACCTGGTTATCTCCTTGAACCTGAGAGGAAGGATGACCTCATCATCTTTCTCCAGAGGCTACCAGTACCTCCCAGGAGAAAGAAGGAGGTCTTTCTGGAATGGGCCAAGTACGTGGGGGCCGTCTACACCAGGGAGGACATCGAGAAGCTCCTCGGTCCCCTCGCAAGGTACGTGTAAAGGAGGGAAAGATGTTACTTAAGCTCGGTGTAGACATCTCGAGGCTTGAGAGGCCGATAAGGAGGTCGCTGAACGTCATCGAGAGGATCTACCGCCGATATGGCTATGAGCCCGTGATAACCTCCACCTATGAGGGCGATCACATGCCTTCGAGCCTCCACTATGCAAACCTCGCCGTTGATGTGCGCCTCCCTCCCTCGAACATACAGGCCGTCCTCTACGACCTGAGGAGGGCGCTCAATGAGGATTATGACGTGGTCCTGGAGAAGGACCACATTCATATAGAGTACGATCCTAAGAAAGGGGGTGAAAGGAGATGACGTGGAAGTTTTGGGTTGAGATCGGCATAAGGATCCTGGGAGCGATCATCAAGGTGGTCAGCCCGGAGATCCGGGAGGCAGGAGAGAAGGCTATCAAGGAATGGTACGAGAAGGCCAAACAGACGGACAACCCCTGGGACGATTACCTCGTTGAGTTGATCGCCTCCCTTCTGGGGTTCAAGCTCGAATAGCTACCCCTCCTCTCACCTTTTCCCCCTGGGTTCCCTCCCGCCCAGGGGGATCTTTTTATTTCGCCTGGAGCCTCATGATCTTCTTCCTCCAGTACCGCCCAGGCTTGACCTCATAGCCCTTGCGGTCGACCCACCGGCCGGTTATGACCCAGTCGCCACAGATCGCCATCTCCACACCCTGGAATATCTCCGTCAGCCGCTTATCGACCTCCAGGTAGCGCTCATGGGCCTCTTTCAGCTTCTCCCTTTCCTCCAGGAGCTCGATCACCTCCTCCTCTTCCCAGAAGTAGGTTGAGGTATCCCGGACGATGTCCCGTGTGCAGATGTGGTTGAACGGGCAGTCCTTACAGATCCTCTCATCGAGGTCCTCATCAGGTTCCGGCAGGTACTCCTCCTTGACCCATTTCTCGATGAGAGAGCACTTATCACGGATGACGGAGATCATCTCCTCGTCACGGGGGATCTCGATGTCCTTGATCTCACCTGTGAGCTTGTTCTTGAGGAGGAGGACCCCTTTGGAGAATTCACCCAGGAGGAGGTAGGCCTGGATCTGCCAGGCCCATTTCACCTCCCACCAGTTGCGACTCGTGAGGAGGTCCCGGAAGTCTTCGATCCGGGAGAACGTGGTCGGGTTGACGGCCTTTATCTCGATCGGGACAAGGTGATCAGCATCCACGAGGACACCATCGACATGCCCTATCAGGTTGAGCTCCCTGGAGAAGAGGGGTCGTTGCTGGTGGATGATCTTAAAACCTGCGTCCTCCAGGTCCCTCAGGACCTCCCTCTCCTGTTTTTCCCCCTCAGCGAAGAGGATGATCTTTCCCTCGGGCGGCTTCTGGGCCTCCTGCCACCTGGTACGGCACAGGACCAGGTACCTCAGGCAGGGGTGACCGATGTCAGAAGCCCGGTTTGTCTGGTACGAGGAGAGGGAGAAGGCCTCAACCTTCCTCTTTAGAACTCTCTCCGCTATCCTTCCCATCGTCCATCTCCTCCTTGAATTTGGATCCCTCTATATGCATGAACCAGACCCCCACAAAGAACGCACCAAGGAGTGCGTGCTGGGGAGTGGGGGCCCGGTCCCAGAGGAGGGTCATAAATTCGCCTCCGTTGGCTGCGTCTTGTAGTGTTTCCCAACAGAGCTTGAATACCTCTCCATCTGGGACCCCCAGCGCCTCCGTGAGGGTCTTCGCTTCTGGTTTATACTCGATCTTGGGCTTCATCCTTCCGTCTCCTCCTTTCCTTTCTCCTCCCGGGGCCATGCAGCATGTATCAGGGCCATGGCCACACGGATCTCCCTCTCGAACCTCTTCAGGAGATCCTCCTCGACCTTCTCCTCGTCCACATCCTCGGGCAGAGGGAGGGAGAGGAGGACCTCCCTTTCCTTGCCTTTACCTCTCTGTAAAGTCACTCTCTGGTCCTTGAGCTCGATCGTGATGACCCTCATCTTGACCCTCCTTTCGATGGGGTTCTATGAATCTTTCTGAGAACGCCCCCGCCATAAAGGCCGCAAACATGGCCTCCTCGGGGGTTTTTGCTTCTTCCCAGATGCGGCTTAGGACTTTCGTATACTGATAATTACCTGCGATTATCTCCCTTAGCTTATCTACCCACTTCTCGAGGTCAACCCCCATCGCATTAGCTAACCTTTCCTCCTTGTGGTTAACTTTCAACTCGGGCTTCATCTACTTTCCCTCCTTTCTTTTGTACTCGACCCTGGGGATCCTCTCAACCGGGATCCCCGCAGCCTTCAGGTCCTCATAGGTTGGGGACCTGAGGCCCAGGAGCGACAGGATACCGTTGCGCTTGCAGTTAGAGATCGCCGCCTTGCGGACCGAGGGGAGGTCCACTTCCTCGAGCTCCTTGAGCTCACCTCTCACGAACCCGAAGAACTTCGTCCGTGTCGAGCACGTCCCCACGGCCTCGATCTCCCGGTCGCCCATGCGGAACTTCGCTTTTGCCACGAACTCGATCCACTTCCCCCGCTTGTCTTGTCTCTCCACCTCCTCCACCTCAAGGCCGGTGATGGAGATCTGGAACTGAGCCCCTAACTTCTCCGCTCCGGTAGCCGTGAGGTACGGACGACCCCCCATATCGACCCAGTCGTTGCAGTTGGTCAACCGGAGGGCCGCCTGGAGGATCTTGCGGACCGCCTCGACCCTCTTCTCTGCCACCTGGGCGAGCCTCTCGAGCTCGTCCTCAGGTACGGCCAAGGGGGCCTCCTGTCCGATGAGCTCCATCTGCTCCATCTTCTCACCTCACCTCCTTTCCAAAAAAAAGAGCCCGGAGCCTCCTACCCAGAGACCCCGGGCTAACGTTAGCCTATCTGCACGATCCGCCCCTTTGCGTCACACCACCCATGACGCCTAACAATTCCTCTGCTTGAGAGACAGAGAAAGTCAAAATACCGCACCGGCTCCTCCTCTTCTCCTGGAGGAGCGAAATATGGCAGAACGTACTTGTAACTCTCTCCAAGATAGCACTTGCCGAAAATTGCTCGACACTTAGGGCATTCATAGATGTCAACACCGATCTCCCTTATTCCCTTCTTCCTACCACATGCTGGGCATCCCTCTCCCATCTTCACCCCTCCTCTCTTTTTTTGCCCATACCATACCACACCCTACGGCACCCCGCAACCGTCAAGGGAGGCTAAGGGAGGGGATAAAAAGTTATGGTGGTGCGTTTTTGTGGGGAAAGGTGGGGTTTTCTGAGAATTGCGGAAAATTTCTCTATGAGGAGGCCCAGGACGGGCCTACCTGGGGTAGCTTGAGGAAGGCCTTTATGGGGCCGAATTTGCGACACATGCCCTCATAAGCCTTGCGTGCTGCACTACCAAAACGGCGCCCCACTTCCTTCCTCAGCTTCGAGGAGAGGACGGAGGAAAACAGGGGGTCGGAGGAGATCCACTTGGCGACAAGTTTCCCTAACCCCTGAATATACTTATAAAATCGCTTCTGGAACGTTATCCTTATCGGCGACATCCTGAATCCCCCCTCCCTCAGGTGGTACTTCCTCACGCTCCTCCGGATATAACCGAGCCCTTCAAGCTTCGAGAGCGCACGCCAGAGCGATACCCTGGACCTCCTAACGCCATAAAATCTCTCGACTTTCTCAAGTATCCGGTAGGGCCTGAGATGGAGTGTCCTTATGTTGTGGTGAGCTGCGATATTGGCGAACGTCTGAAGAAGCGCTTCCTCGAACTGTGTGAGGGAAGGAGACCTGTACGACGAGGACGGGTGTATCTCCGTCCCCGATGAAACCCTACGCTCCCGAACCCCCCCTTCAGATCCTATCCCGAGCGCCTTCCTCTTCTCGAGGAGCCGCCTTTGCGCTTCCAGGATCACCGGGTCCAGATCCTGTAGGGTTTCATTAGTGAAACCCAACGTGTTCTTACTACAACTTACATGATTATTACCCATAGCTTGACCTCCTTCGATAAGCTCTGATATGATGTTTCCAACCCTCTCCATAACACACCTCCTTAGTTTTTTCTCTTTGTATGTGGTTAGGGGGTAAGGGTCCTCACCCTTCCCCCTCATAAACTCTTCCTGGTCCTCACCTCCTTCTCCAATTCCAGGAGCCACTCGAAGAAATGATTCTCAATCCTCTCAAGCCTCCTCTCTATACCCCTCACCTTATGAAGTATGAAGAAAAACGCCACAGCAAGCAGCAAAACCCCCACATTACCCGACCCATCCACCAACACCTTCAGCAACCCATCATACATAGCCCACCTCATAGATCCTTACCCCATACCTACGGTAAACAAGCCTCTCATCATCATTAAGCCTGTCCGTCACAACCGCCAGCCTCAACGGACCCCTATACCCAAAGGTCTCCCGATAAAGGACCCTGTAAGCCTTAAGCTGCCCCAGAGCAGAGAGGCCCGCATCTGGCTTGACCTCAAAGATCCATACCACACCATCCTGATAACCCACAGCATCGATCCTCTTCTGAGTCAAGGATATGGCCAAGGACCTGTAAGGTTCAGGAACTTCAGGTCCGGGATCAGCACCTTTGCCAACATGTACATCATAAT
>CAZTBK010000021.1:0-300 GCA_964611975.1 uncultured Candidatus Bathyarchaeia archaeon
AGAGGAAGGGCGCTTACCAGATTACAGACTATGGTTGTTATAACAGTGATCGCCTGTGCTGCAGTTGTCGGCCTTTATGCTTGGAAGGCTACCAAGCCTGAATTAACCCCTCCATTTGAGTTAGAGGAAGGCCCCACAGGGATAAATATTAAGGTAAAAGCCGAGGGGATGGTCCTCCATTATCGGGAAGAGCTACTCTGGAGCGAAGGCCAGTTCTCCGAGATCATCGAAAGTCAAAATGAGTTTGCTTCCAATCTGATTGAGAATTTCACAGAGACTCTATCAGCGTACGGTAAGCAT
>CAZTBK010000021.1:310-13009 GCA_964611975.1 uncultured Candidatus Bathyarchaeia archaeon
GTGCGATATCAAAAAGTGGAAATAAATACACCGCCACTTTCTTTTGGCTCCTGAAACCTCTCAGGCTAGACTTCATCGAGAGCGGCTTCGATGAATCTAAGGAGGGGCTCTCTTGGGAGGGCGTCATTAACGGCGTCCCAACAACCGTAGATATTAAACTTCCGCCTCAAGATGCCATCTATGCAGCCTGGCATCACCCAAACGGCCACTGTCACGCGCATGTTTGGTGGGAGGAGAGCTAAAACATCAGTTGCAGGCATTAATGCGTGCTTCGACATTGCGCTGGAGCCGTTGGCAGGGTCGTTGAGCAGTATTGAAATGATTCGTATACTAGAGGCTGTGCTACGGTTAGACAGATTCTTTAAATACGTCGGCGGGAAGTCTCCCTTCCGAGGGGGAGGGGATGAGGGCCGAAACGCTTATATTCCTTTTTGCTCATATCACCGCCCCGGTAGGTATGGGGCAGGCCGAGTTCACGCCTGTGGAGGCCGAGGCCACCGCTCCGGGTGAGTGGGGACCGGGCCTGGTCGTCGAAGCAGAAGTCCCCTGCGATAGCTAGGGGCAGTTAACTCTTCTCTTCTAATGATTTTACCTTCTCTTCCATGCTCCTTCTCACATCACGCCTGTCGTCGATTTTAACCGTGGTTATAACCCGTTTAGCGCCAGCCTTGAACACAACCTCGTGAGCGGCCGAGGCCACTTGGAAGGCCCTCTCGACGTTTTCTGCCTCAAATATCGTACACATAGGTGTTATGCTGTACTTCACCTTGTGTTTTTCTAGTTCCTTAATCGCAGGTACCAAAAACTTAGAGAGGCTGACCCCCTTACCAAGAGGGATTATATTAAGTTCTACTATGACTGGTCTTCCAGCGTCGGTTTTCATTTTTAAGCCACCACCGTGTTTCGGTTTAACTGATGTTGTTAAAAACTTATGGATGTCCGTATTAATTTTGTCTATCACTATCACGTCAGTACCAATGGAGAGTTATGTTTCCTTTAGTCATGAGCGTTATATATCTTGAATGTAGTTAATCATACTGTTGGGAGATAGGGGGATAAGGAGGATTGTTGGTCGGGATCGTCGGTAAGACCGGCGTTGGGAAGTCGACCTTTTTTAGTGCTGTTACTTTGATCCCCGTTACCATCGCGAGCCGCCCATTCACGACTGTGAAACCTAATAGAGGCGTAGGTTACTTAAGGACGCCCTGCGTCTGCAAGGAGTTCGGTGTCAAGGACCAGCCGGTGAACTCAGCCTGCGTGAACGGGGTTCGACTCATACCTGTCGATATCGTGGATTGCGCCGGCCTCATCCCAGGGGCTTGGATGGGCAGAGGTTTGGGGAATCGTTTTCTCGACGAGATCAGGAAGGCAGACGTCCTCATCCATGTTGTCGATGCTGCTGGTGCCACAGACGAGGAGGGGAGGCCATGCAAGCCCGGCACGAGGGATCCGCTGAAGGACGTCGAGTTCCTCGATTACGAGATCTCCATGTGGCTGACTCAGATCATAAAACGTGATTGGAAGAAGATCGCTCAGAGGGCCAAGAGTCAAGGTGTAGATTTGGCTGGTCTTCTGTCTAATAGGCTAAGCGGCCTCGCGATCAGCAAGGAGCAGGTCGCTAAGGTTTTGAAAAGGACGGATCTGGGAGACAAGAGACCTTCATCTTGGAATGATGACGACGTCTTTCATTTCGCAGCTGTTTTGAGAAAGGTGGCGAAACCGATGCTGATCGCTGCGAACAAGATCGACTTGCCCCATGCTGAGGAGAACGTTGAGAGGTTGAAGGATACGGGCTATCCCGTCCTCCCCTGCTGCGCTGAGGCGGAGTTAGCTTTGAGGAGGGCCGCTGATAAGGGCTTCATTGATTACATACCTGGCGACTGCAACTTCAGGGTGAAGGATAAGGGTATGACTAGTAAACAGAAGGCTGGCTTGGACATGATCAAGGAGAGGGTCTTGAGGGTATGGGGTGGAACGGGCGTCCAAGAGGCATTGAACATGGCATTCTTTAAGCTCTTGCAGATGATAGCTGTTTACCCGGTTGAGGACGCTGAGAAGTTAAGCGACCACTATGGCCGTGTCCTCCCCGATGTTTACCTCGTCCGCTTCGGGACCACGGCTAGGGAACTGGCTTATTTGATCCATTCCGACCTAGGTGAAGGTTTTATCTATGCCTTGGATGTGAGGACGAAGAGGAGGCTTGGTGAGGACTACATCCTAAGGGACAGAGACGTAGTCAAGATTTATTCGGCCAAGGCCAGAGCCTGAATCCCCTGTGAGCACCTTAATGATGCTTGGATCAGCCTGCTGTTTTTCCTTAGCGTGAGTGGCTTATACCTCATAGGTCGCCTCTTCGAAGACTATGTGTTCTGGCCTGCAGCCTAAGTTTGAGGTAAGAGCCCGCCTCAGCGCGTTGATGGAAAACCTTGTCAATGATTGACAGAATCTGCCATAAGATGGCATAAGATTGTTTAGTTAGTTGAGGCCCTCAAATCTGCGCTCGAGCGCAAATTTTAATACGTTAACGCATAATACCTCGCAATCATGAGGTTGCTGGAATGATCCCTCAACACATCTTCAGGGCATATGACATTAGGGGGATTTTCAATAAGGACCTGACGCCAGAGATCGCCCTCCAGATAGGGAGAGGGTTCGGCACTTACATCGGAGGAGGGGGGAGGAAGCTCGTGGTCGGTAGGGATGTCAGGTTAAGCGGCCCTGCCTTGAAGAAAGCGCTGATAGATGGCCTGATCTCCACAGGGTGCGAGGTCCTTGATGTAGGGATCGTCCCTACGCCTGTCCTATCTTTTTCGGTGGTCAGGTACGATGGAGATGGAGGCGTGATGGTCACAGCTAGCCATAACCCACCTGAATGGAACGGGTTCAAGCTCTATAAGAGGGGAGGGGTCACATGTGCCCAGGGGACAGGAATGGAAGATGTCAAGGAGGTCACGCTCTCAGGTAAGTTCAAGAGGGGAGGGGGAAGGGTGAGAAGATACGATGGAGCCATAGCAGACTACTTAAACTTCGTCGAGGAGAGGATAGACATTGAAAGACCGATGAAGGTCGCTATGGACATAGGCAACGGCGTATGCGGGCTGACCGCGCCGAAGCTCTTCAGGCGGCTTGGATGCGAGGTCGTCTCGATAAATGAGAGGCCTGATGGGAGTTTCCCGGCGCATATCCCTGAGCCTAACGAGGAGACCTTGGTCGGCCTAAGGGATTTAGTCAGGGAGGAGGAGGCCAGCTTCGGCGTAGGCTACGATGGGGATGGGGACAGGGCGGTCTTCGTCGATGAGAAAGGGAGAATAGTGCCAGGTGATATAACGCTCGTTGTCTTCTCAGATTATTATTTAAGGAGGAATAGGAATGCGAAGGTGGTCTTCGACGTCAGCTGCTCCTCGATCGTTGAGGAGGCTATCAGATCTCATGGTGGGACGCCGCTCGTGAGCAGGGTCGGGCGCGCCTTCATCGTCGACAAGATGAAGGAGGAGGGGGCGATCTTCGGAGGCGAGAAGAGCAGTCACTTTTACTTCTCAGAGATGTATGGCTTCGACGATGGGGTTTTCTCAAGCCTAAAGATGGCAGAGATACTCTCCAAAACCGATAAGAGGCTCTCAGAGATCATAGACGCCATACCGAAGTATTATTCGACGCCAACCCTGAAGTTTGAGTGCCCAGATGAGAGGAAGTTCAGGGTTATCGAGGATCTGAAGCGCGAGTTCAGAGGATCTGGACACGAAATCATCGATATAGACGGCGTAAAGGTCCTCCTACCTGATGGTTGGTTCCTAATAAGGCCGTCGAACACTATGCCTCAGGTGAAGATCACAGCTGAGGCGAGGACTGAGGAGAGGCTAAAGGAGATCGTGGAACTCGCTCAGAGGAGGTTAATGGAGGCGATCAGGAGGACGGTTTAGTACCTGTTGATCCGCCTCCCTCAGACGATCCGTATTTGTACTTCATCAGCCTTCTCATCAGCTCTTGCCTTTTAGCCAAGGAGATGACCGTCTTGTTTTCGGCCTTTACGTAGCTTCCCTTGCTCATCAATATCATCTTATTAGGCTCTAGGTCACCGTACAGGCAGACCCCGGGTCCAACTATGCTACGCGGGCCGACCCTGACACCCGGTAAGAGGCAGGAGTTAACACCCGTCTTACAATCCTCCGCCATTATGACCCCAAGCTTATCCCTTCCGGTGTCCACCCTTCTACCGTTTACCATCATAGATATGCTCCTCTCGTCGAACCTAAAATTAGCTGTTACCGTGCCTGCGCCGAAGGAACAGTTATCGGAGATTATCGAGTCCCCAACGTAGCTCGTGTGAAACCAGCAATTGTCCCCTATTAACGAGTTCTTCACCTCAGTCGAGAAGCCTATGACGCAGTTATCACCTATCGAGGAGTGATTCCAAATCAGGCTGTTATTTCCGATCATGGTATTCGAACCGATGTAGCAAGGGCCCCTTATGCAGGCCCCCTCCAAGACCCTTGTCCCCCGCCTAATCCATACGTTCCCCTCGATTTGGGCCCCCCTAGATATGGCCACTCCGTCCTCGATCACTTGCCCACGGATGTGCTTATCCATTAGGTAATCGTTTATCCTAAACAAGTCCCAAGGGTACTTATATGCTGAGAAGAAGCCATCGTACTTGACGGCCCTGACGACGTTCCCATCATCGATGAACTTCTGGATCGCGTCCTCATACTGATGGTCTGAAACAGGGACCCTCTCGTAATAATCGAAGATCTTCCTCGTCATTATGTAGGCCCCTATGACAGCTAGGTTGCTCGGCTCCATCCCCCTCTCAGGTTTCTCGACGATCCTCACGACCCTCCCACCCTCTAACTTTATTATGCCCCACTTCCACGTTTCTTTCACAGGCTTACAGGAGAGGACGATCTCAGCATCCGTCTTCTTGAACAGCTCAGCCATGCTCTCTATAAGCGACGTTTCGAAGATGTCATCCGCATTGAGGACGAAGAAGTGATCTTCAACCAGATCTTTGGCGGTCTCCAAGGCGTTCGCCGTCCCCAAGGCTTTCCTTTGATGGGTATACCTTATATCAACGCCTAGGCTACTCCCATCTCCAAAATAATTCTCAATCTGATCAGAACCATGTCCGGTCACGATTATGAAGTCCTTTAGGCCAGCTTCCTTCACTGTCTCAATAACGTATTGGATCAAGGGCTTTCCTAAGATCTTGAACATGGGCTTAGGCTTGTTCACGGCCAAGGGGAAGACCCTTTTCCCTATGCCCCCAGCCAATATGACGGTTTGCAACGCTCTTGACCGTCTTTTACATTTCCCGAGGGGTTTTTAAAGTTTGTCCATTTCCTTCATCAAGCCCTTTAAGAGGCCTATCGCGGCCTATATGGATCATAGTCGCATCGTCGAGGCCTCACGTCATCCTTATTAGGATGTATGAAGGGTTGCCATACCAGCCATCAAGCCGAACGCCAAGGCCATCGGTAAACCAGGGAGTACTTTCTTCCTCTCGAGGGCCTTCAGCCCAAGATATACGCCTACCAGGATTCCTGATGAGGATGCAAGCCAAGCCTTTAAGCCATATGCGAGGAGCATACGTGAGGCAAGCATGGAGTAAAACACTATGTCCCCTAACCCCATACGAACCTTTCTAAAGGTAAAGCTTATCCCCCTAAGCCTTTCCGGTTCGGCCTCGCTTGCGATCTTACCCACAGGCCCCAAGTACACGGCGACTACATCGTATAAAGACAACAAGATGAGGAGGGCTATGGCGCTCCCTGTCGGTATCGAAACGCCGAGGAACGCGCCTAATCCGCCTCCTAGCAGCAAGATGATGGCCAAGCGTTTCATGCCCTCCCACTTAAAGATCCCATAAGTCGCTATAGCAGTTAAGATAGCGGCGGAGGTATATGTCAAAGGAGCACCCTCATTCCAATCTCCTCTGAATGCCGCCGTGAAGGCCCTTACATAAAAAATCGTGAGCACAAGGACCACAAGTGCAACGGTAATCACAAACATCAGATTCAGGATGCGCCACAGGTGACGCTTAATGATCGCGTAAATGATCGCTGAGGTGATGCACATCATCGAGATAAAAAGGGCAGCATTTATTAGTGGCCCTCCTGCCCCCTCTGGAAAAAGGGTGATGTAGACGACCTCCACCCGAGCAAACATGACGAGGAGCGTAAGGAAGTACGCCGTCACCAACGTGAGGGCTACAGGAACTAAATAGGATGGGTCTGCCTTAAACCCTTCACTGCTCAACCCTTCATCACAGCCAAGGCCACTCCAACTTTGACCTCAGACGCTGAGCGCACTCGTTACAGAAGCCTAAGCCCTTAGCGTCCGTCTCAGCGATGCTGTTAGAGAAGGACATAACGCACCTGCTGTTCTTGCAGTGATGGAGCCCAAATGTATGACCAAGCTCATGAACCGCCTCCTTTTTAGCGCGCTCAAAGAAGAGGGATCTGTCTGGCAAATCGCCATAATACTCAGGTCTAAGTCTGTAGAGGGAGATGAGGGCTACTTTCCCCGGACACTGGGCCTCCCCGAAAACGAAGTTCAGCCCAGGGACGAACAGGTCAACCGAAGTCACACCCAGAACCCTGTCCATTGGAGCCCCCCTGAAAATCTCGTAGAGTTCCATTAAGATCTTTGTCGATTCATATTGCCCCCTGATGCGGCTGTAAGACCCCTCTGGAACAGGCACACTCCTCCTAGCTATGACGGCCCTCACCTTTGGGAATATCTTTTGAAGAGCCTCACACAAGACCGACAGTACTCCTTCGTCGACCCATCCGATGGGCAAAATCGTTACGACGATCATTCAGGCTCCCTGTCAAATTTCGAATACGTCCCCAGGCTTCGGGGCGACAGCCTCTATCCCGAGGTTGTCCCTTAATAAGGACGCAAGGGTCTGGCAGTTTTCCTCCGCTCCATGAACGGTAAAGGCCTTTGTGCAACCAGACCTCTTCGCGGTCTCAAGCAACTGTTTCCGACCGGAATGAGATGTAAAGTCAAACTGATCCACCTCAGCCTCGACCCTCCTCACCTCGCCGTTCAACACGAACTTCTTCGTTTCCAATAACTTCCTACCTGGAGTCCCCGGGATCTGATAGCTCACCAAGAATATCGCATTATCCTTCCTCTTAGCGACCTTGTTCATGTAAAAGACGGCGTGCCCCCCCTTCAACATACCAGCGGGGGAAACGATGACGCATGGTTTCCTTACCGCGAGCCTCCTTTCTCTCCAACCCTTTATCCAGTGGGTTGTGCGCATCGCCTCAGCAAATAGCTCTGGGTCCCGGAGATAATCCGGGTAATTGAATAGGATTTCATTTGCGTCCTCAGCCATCCCGTCAACGACTACCGGATATTCAAAATCATGCGCCCTTAAAACGAGCAGTATCTCCTGGCTCCTACCGACAGATAGGGCTGGAACTAAGACCACGCCTCCACCTTCCAGGATTTCCCTGACCCGACTTACGAACCTCTTTTCGACCTCGCTTCTATCGACGTGGTCCTTATAAGCATAAGTACTTTCAGTGATCAAGACATCTATATCATCATAGGATTGATCAGCACCCCTCAGAAGCCTCGTTTCGACAGCGTTGATGTCGCCAGTATACAGGATCTTCTTTCCGGACCCAGAAATGACTATCTGAGCGCTGCCTGGTATGTGACCAGCGTTCAGGAGCTCGATCTCTAGATCGCCCATTTTAACCCGATCCCTATACCCGACTTTAACGTAGCAGCTTAACATGTTTTCAAGGTCTATGTACTCATAGGGGAGATAGTATCCTGTGAGACGGATGAGGTCAGATATCAATAATCTTGTGAGGTCAGACGTTGGAGGGGTGCCGTAAACAGGTGTATGCCCCCTCACATGGAATAATGGGATGGAACCGGAGTGATCAAGGTGGGCATGAGAGAGAACTATGGCATCCACCTCACGTGGGGGGATATGCATGGGAAAACCAACCTCATGATTTAGCATCACCCCGTAGTCCAGGAGGAGTTGGGTTTTGCTAGATCGAACGGCTATCGCCGACCTACCGACCTCTCCGGTCCCGCCCAAAAACTTGATTTTGATGCTACCTGAAATCTTGGGCACCACCATTCATAATGTTCAAGCTTCTTTATGTCAATTCTGATATAGCTTCAGAAGAGATCGAACCTCTAAGAGATCTTTAATAGTTACGTCTGCCTCCTTCTTTAACTTTTCCTCCCTCAGCCTCAGGTATTCGAGCGGGACCTTCCGTCTCTTCGCCAATAGGTAATCTTTGACGAGGAAGCCAACTGCGAGCACGCATGCTCCCTTAGCGGCTCGCATATCCCTTTCGTCATCACCGATAAGAACGGCGTCTTGTGGAGCGCAGTTTAATGCCTTCAGGCAAGCAAAGACGTGGTCGCTGGACGGTTTTATCCTTCCAGGAGAATCACGCGTGAAGATCGCATCTACATATCTTTCTAGGCCGAACCTCTTTAGGGCCTTCACTACGGCGGCTCGTGAGGTAGCGCTTACGACTCCAATTTTAATCCCCTCGCCTTTAAGGTAACTGAGGATCTCTTCACAGTTAGGCACCAGCTCTGCTTCAGCTACACCATCAATTTCATAAGTCCTTAAAACCCCAGATATAACCCTCTCTATTTCTTCAACATCATCTCTACGTAGGAATTTCAGCAACTTATCGTGGATTCCATTTATCATCGAGAAAACGCTATGCTTGTACTCCTTTAACAGATCTTCCGGAACGCCATATTTACGATAGACTTCCTTAACATCCCTCATGGCATTATCCCAATCAATTGATAGCTTGATCAACGTGTGATCGAGATCAAATATGACGCATTTAATCAACCGTTATCCTCTTAAAGTCAGATAGCAGCCAGATAATATAAAGCATTCAGTGCCGAGAGGCCCCTCGCTGGATCATCGAATATCATGAAAAACTTATAAAAGATCACCGTAAAACATTGAAGAATCAAGGGATCTATTGATGCCCATTCCTGTACCTGATCTGTTTAAGATCCCGTTGATCTATGGAATGGACCTCGCAGTGAGCGGCAAGTTTCTCTTATACTCTTCAAATGCGTCAGGGATCCCTCATCTGTACGTCTTATCCACAAAGCCCGGTTCTAAGCCTAAACAGGTCACTAGTGGAGGGGATCCTGTCATATTTGGGTCTCTGTCGCCTGATGAGGATAGGCTGGTGTACCTTCGAGATGAGGATGGAAACGAACTCCATCACCTCTTCCTCATGTCAAGGGATGGTGGGGTCGTGAGGCGCATAACCGATGAGCCCCTTCGAACGTTTGGGCTGGACTGGCACCCAACTGAGCCCGAGGTCACGCGAAGCTGTGTGACGAAGGAGAGGTCTCTGCTGCAAACATTCGATTTGGAGACTGGCGAAAGGTACACATTGAGGGAACAACCTGAGGCCATCACTCATATCAAGTACTCGCACGATGGAAGATGGATCGCCTGCTCCGTGAGGGGGGGCGGAAAGGATCCCAGGAACCAGCAGATAGTGGTCGTGAACAGGCGAGACCCGACCGAAACGATCGTTTATGACCTGAAGGACGGGTCGAAGGAGATGCTCGCTTCTTGGTCTCCAGATGATAGGAAGTTGGCCTTCATCAGCGACTTGAAAGGTAGGAATCAAGTTGTAATTCAGGAGTTTCAGGGGGATGATAGGCTCTTCTTGAGTTTGGAGGAGGGGGAAGAGGTAGCTGAGCATGAGGTGGGCTGGAGCCCAAAGAGCGACGAGGTCTACTACATAGTCAGTAAGCACAGTCGAACTACACTTCATGAACACCCATTAGATGGGGGAAGAGGACACGCTCTTCCATTTCCCAAAGGGACGATCTCGATGTTCAAAATCAGTGAGGATGGAAAGATCATAGTCGCAGTTCACTCTTCGATGTCCTCACCCCCTGGGATCTACATGTATGAGGTCGGATCTGAGTCATCGATCCCCCTCACCCCAAGGGATTACGGGATCGAATTAGAGGAGCTAGCTCAGCCGAGGTCCGTGTGGTACAGATCCTTCGATGGGTTAAAGATCCATGGATGGTACCTACCGGCCAGATCAGGCGCCCCTCCTCACCCGGCCGTGGTTTGGCCGCACGGAGGACCATGGTGGCAAACCTTTGACATGTGGTCTCCATATCTGCAGTCGATGTCCCAAGGGGGCTTCGCCGTGCTCGCGCCGAACTTCAGGGGCTCAACGGGGTACGGGGCAGATTTTCAGAGCATGGACATATCAGACCCAGGGGGAGGGGATCTAGAGGACGTGGTTTACGCTGCTAAGTGGCTCCATGAGCAAGACGAGATCGACGGTTCAAGGATCGCTGTCGTGGGCGGCTCCTACGGCGGGTTCATGACCTTGATGGCCCTCACCAAGAAGCCCGGAGTTTTCTCTGCAGGGGTCGCCATAGTCCCTATCGCGGACTGGCTGGAGATGTACAACTTGTCTGATTCTGCCTTCCGAGGGTTTATGCGAGAACTCTTCGGAGGATCCCCCAAAGAGAAGGAGGAGTTGTACCGCGAGAGGTCTCCAGTAACCCACGTCTCGCACATCAAGGCCCCTGTCATGATCATCGCTGGCCGTCGTGACTCCAGATGCCCGATAGAGCAGGTGGAGAAGTTCGTGAGGAAGCTCAAGGAGATGGGCCACCCTCATAGCTTTAGGGTGGAGGAAAGAGAGGGGCATGGTTTTCTTAGGGTAAGGGACAACATACGTGAGGCCACGGCCGCCATAGAATATTTACGCAAAACATTACATGTAAAGTGCTCTTAGTAAGATGCGAACTCAAAGCGATCGCCAAGGTATATGCTATAACAGGGCATATACTATAAAGGATGCCCATCTAAGAAGAGAGGCTCCCATCTCATGTGAGGAGGCCTAAAGAGTTGAGGAAATGGGGCCACACAATTTTCGGCAACTGGCTTTACATCTGCCTCATGAGTCTTGCTGGTTTAGATGTATTCAAGCCCATATTCAGCATCACGTTCCTTCATGAACCCGAAGAAGTTGCGCTCTTCATGTTGCCGATGATGCTCATCAACCTGGGTGGGTCGCTTTACCCTGACGTTGATTTGCTTATAATGCGCGTATGGCCCAGCTTCGGACATAGAAATCCGTTGACTCACTCTGCCCTCTTACCGCTCATCCTGGTGTTCTCGGCCTTGAAGCTTCGTGGGTCAGCAGCGTTCAGGTTTGTTGTCCCCTTCCTCACATCATTTCTGATCGGGGTGGGCAGCCATCTGATTGGGGACCTGGTGAAAACAGCGAATATCGTGGGCGTCCCAGCGAGGATCGAGAATTTCTGGCATACGATCAACGCCGCGTTCTGTCTAGTGTGGGTTTTATCACCCGTCTTTACGCTCATAGCGTAGAAAGCCATCATAGATGTCCTTTAGGGTGTCCGTCCTCAAGCCATCCCCCACCACTTAAACTACCCCACATACCTTATAAGGATATAAAGCAAAGCTCACATCAACTTCATGATGATATAGTTGTTAAAGACGACCATTCGGATCATCGAAAGGCCAAAGCTTAGGGATCCTGTCCTGATCGAGGGGCTGCCAGGCATAGGTTTCGTGGCCAACATCGCTGCTCTACACCTAATCAAGAGCTTAAGGGCTAAAAAGTTCATCGAAATTCGTTCCCCGTTCTTCCAGAACTTGGCCATCTTGACGGAGAAGGGCGGCATCCGTTTCCCTGTGAACGAACTCTACTACTATAAAGGGGAAGGAATGCCACATGACTTGATGATACTGTACGGTAATACTCAGGCCTTAACTACATATGGCCAGTACGAACTATGTGGTCAAATTCTAGACGTGGCTCGGGAATTTGGGTGCAAATCTGTTTTTTGCATGGGCGGGTTGAGGAGCGAAAGGATGACGTTGACCCCTGAGCTATATTGCGCAGCTACCGACCTCGAAACGTTAAATAAGGCTCTTGAGGGGGGGATTAAAAAAATCAGGGGGCGTATATTCGGTGCGGCCGGACTGTTGATCGGGTTGGCAAAGCTTAGGAAGATGCATGGCTTATGCCTTCTGGCTGAGACGCCAGGGAGCTATCCAGACTCCGTGGCCGCCAAGTCAGCCTTAGAAGGTTTATGCGGCATACTGGGTCTAAAGGTTGATCTGGAAAGGTTGGAGCAGTCAGCCGAGAGCACTAGGAGGGTTCTGGAGTCCTTCAAAGAATGGAAGATCAGGGAAAGGCCCAAGTCCCTGAGACCAGTTTAGGGTTTGGCCTGTTCCCTTATGAACTCGTCGTAAACTTTCTGTACGCGGTCAGCTGCTGGACCTTTACCTTCAATTATCCCCTTCTCACCGACCCTTATCCTGTTCATTACAACTATAACCCCTAAGTCCTCGTACAAGTTTACCATTCTGGGAAAGACCTTTTCAAGCCTAGCTGCGAGGCCCTTCAGATCGAAGGGCTTTCCGACAGCGTATATTTGGGCGATTATACTTCCATTGATGAAGATCCGGTCTAACACGTTGCCATTTTTGTCCTTCACGCCCTTGAGGCACACGCTCATATTCTCAGGGTTGTAACCAGCCAGTTTTCCAACGTACCTCTTCCCGTCAGTGGTGACCACGGTGACCGTTCTCTGCAACAAAAACTTGAACTCTTCAAAGAACCTCCTTCCAGCGAGGGCTGAAATCTCTTTCACCTCCATATATATAGAAAC
>CAZTBK010000022.1:0-11438 GCA_964611975.1 uncultured Candidatus Bathyarchaeia archaeon
TTCATCAGAGAGTTTCTACCATAGTAACTTTACCTTCTGACATATTCATAGCTGTTGGCAGCCGAGGTGTCTGGTCGGGGCTGAGGGGCTAGGCCGAACGCAGTGCCCGTGATGGTGCCGATGGCCGCTGCACCGTTGATGAGCCACATGCGAGAGCCTCCCTGCTTCAGCGGGGAGAGCGTCAACCCGTGAGATATTGACCTTAAAACCCTCGTGCAGAGGATGCCTGATAAAGGAGTATTAAATAGCTTTCTTTACTCCTCTTCATAAAAAGGGATTGGAGCCTACTTTTTCTTATAGTAGGCTACCGTTGCGATTAAGGCTACAGCGAAGATTACGTCAAGAGCAACGGCCGCTATCAACGCTGGCGTCCAGAGCGGTGCTGGCGCAGGAGTTGGAGGCAACCTCGTGCCAAACAGACCTGCCAACCACAGTATGATGTTGCCCACGAAGCCAGGGCCATCCAACTTCACTCCATGGTACTCGTTTAGCCACATGCCTCTGTACGTCCCTGCGAACGGCGCTGACGCACTAAAGACGAGGACGTTTCCCTTATCTGGAAACACCTCAGCCGCCATCAGGACCTTTGGCCCTTCCTCACCGATGTCATGAACCACAGGTTCCCCTTCAGTAAACTCCGCAATAGAGGCCGTTTCGCTGGCCATGACGATCCTGTATACGTTTTCGGGGACCTCTAACTCTGGCTTACCATACTTTCCATCCACGTAAGTTATTACGACGCCGGGGCCATGGAATAGAACCCCCCTCCAAGCACCTCCAGCTAAGAACTCGTAGGGATGGTCCGGCTTCACTAATCCTTTTACACGATAGTCCTTTTTACAGTTGCAGACGGGATCCACGGTCTCTCTATGTTCACTCCTTAGGACGCTCCCTAGAGCTTCAAGAAGTTTATTGGCGTCATCTATCCTCGGCGCGTCTGATGGGTAGTCGCTGTCGCTCGAGATCCATATGGATTTGCCCCCTTTATCCCACCATTCCTTGATCGCATTAACCTCATCGTCTGTAAAATCATACCCGGTATCCACGATCAACGGTATCAGCACATCGGCTGGCTCTATATCGCTGAAGGTTATGGTCTCCGTGAACACTACCCACTCAACATCTGTTATGTTCCCCATTACCCATCCTAATTCCGTCTCCGTCCCCAACATCCCCTTCGCAAACACTATGACGACTGGCTTTTCCTCTCCAGAAGCTACGGCTGGTTGAAAAACGACTGTGAACAGCAGCATCAAAGACAGGAAGCCAAGGGTTTTCTTATGGTGCAGCAAATCTATAACCTCGCTATCCCTTTTTATTCAGAAGTTGAATAAATACTTTTTTTATATCTACTTATAAAAAAGGTATAAAAAGGAATAAATGTAAACATGAGGTTGGAAATGAATGTAAAGGTGATCGAATGTCCTCCTTGAAAACTGCGAGTTTAAAGATCGCTACTCTGATAATTATCGCCGTAATCATCATCGCTGGGATAGCCGTCTATGTCATGATAAGTCGCCCACCTGCTCCTACCGGAATAACGTTGCGGGTGATAAGCAGGCATCCCTATGAGATTCTAAATGAGGCCAGGGAGGAATTCCTTCAATCTGAGGCTGCAGATAAGTATGGCATCACATGGGTCAGGTGGCTACCAGTAGATCCAGGCGAATGGGTCGATGTCATAAGGACCAGCGCTGAGAAGCCTGGTCAAGAAGTAGATGTAGCTTGGGGTGGAGGGCCAACGCTCTTTGACTTCTTGGCCGGGGAGGGACTGCTTGCGCCCTTAACGAGCGATGCCATAAGCGCTGTAGAGGTAGAGATTCCTGATGAGATAAGCGGCGCCCCCCTTAAGAGGGTGGATGAGGAAGGGCACCTTATATGGATAGCGGCTGCCATTTCCTCTTTCGGGTTCACAGTAAATCTGGGGTACCTTGAAGATCGCGGCTTGCCAGTGCCTGATGAATGGACGGACTTGGCCAGTGAACAGTACGCTATAACATTACCAAGCCCAAGCGTCGCCGTGGCCGACTCTACGAAATCGACGAGCAATACCCGAATGTATGAGATCATTCTTCAGAATTATGGATGGATCGATGGGTGGAAGATCATCACACTGATGGGAGCAAACTCGAGAGTTTACGATAAGTCCGGCCTCGTCCGTGATGCCGTTATCAGGGGGGATGTAGGGGCCGGTATAACCATAGACTTTTATGGATACACGGCTCAGCTGGAAAACCCAGATTTATGCATGTACGTAATCCCCAAGGACGGATCGATAGTAAACGGTGATCCCATAGCCCTATTGAGTTCATCTGCGCACCCTGAAGCTGCCCAGGCGTTCATAGCTTGGGTGTTGAGCGCAGAGGGGCAAAAGATATGGCTCGATCCCCTGATCAATAGGCTACCTTCGAACCCCAAGGTGTTCGAAACCCCTGAAGGGGCGAACAGACCCGACCTAAAACAAGCATATGAGAAGACTCTCCAGAGCATGGTGATAGAGTTTAGCGATGAAGTGGCGTCAAGCTACGAGTATGCGATGATGTGGTTCTATCACGCGACGATAGCTAGAGCTCATGATGCGCTTCAGAACGCTTGGAGCAAATTGGCGCTGGCCAAGCTTAATGGGGAGATCACCGACGAACATTTTCAAGAGCTGGTTAACGAGCTAACAGATCCGACGATGCTATCTTTTGACGATCCTAACATAGGCCCGTCCACTTTTACAGAGGAGTACGCTATAAGCATAAGCGATCTAATACGGACAGACGTGAACTACAGAAATGAGATGGTCGGGTTATGGATTCAGGCTGCTGAGGAAAGGTACGCTGATGTCCTCCAATCACTTCAAGCGTTAATTGGAGGCTAGCGTGCTGATCTCTGATGTTGAAATGGAACAGAATTGTTAGAATTAAAAGAGAGATGGATGGATTAACCGCCTTCCAATTACTCTTTTCCACTTTAGCTTTTTCCATCTTTCTTGTCGCCCCGGTAGCATTTATGACCGCACGAGCCCTCTTTTACGAAGGTTCACCCTCGCTCAAGTACTTTCAAGATGTACTTTCAAGTAGGGAGTTCGTAAGGTTTCCACCTGAAGGTGAACTCCTCAAACTTGAGGACATGAGGCGATTTAACCCCCAGACAGGGACGCTAGAGGTGATAGGTAAGTGTCTTTATGTTGGCACAGAGGGGCCTGATTTCGGGATAATTATTAACTCTCTCCTTGTTGCATTTGTAGTCTCCTTTTTCGCCGCCGTGATGGGGACAATAGCTGCCTTTGTGATGGCGCGTTATGACTTCCCCGGGAAAAGCATCTTTCGCATCATGCTGTTGATCCCAACCCTGGCCACACCATTTGTTAACGCATATGTGGTAGGGAAAGTTTTTGGCTTGAATGGGTTGTTTAACTATTTTTTCTATGACCTCCTTCACATCCTTCCGTTTAAGCTCACGATAGGCGGGCTTGCGGGGATAGCTTTTATTCAAACTTTGAGTTATTACCCGATAATCTACCTCAACGTGTTTTCATCGTTAATAAATATCGATCCAAGTCTTGAGGAGCAGGCTGAAAACCTTGGAGCTCACGGGTTCGATCTTTTTCGAACGGTGACTCTTCCGCTTTCGCTGCCGGGTTTGGCTGCAGGCTCGACGATAACCTTCATATTTAGCATAGAGGACCTGGGCGCACCCATAGCACTAAAGGGAGCGTTTGGGGATGATCTGGCCGGAAAAGTCATGTCCTTTGCGATCTACGATGAATTTAGGAAGGGGATAGGGTCTATAGATCAGGTCCATGCCTCGACGTTTGCATTAGCTGTAATAATGCTCATCATAGCGACCGTCTCTTTCTTCGCCATAAAGAAGTATGTAGGCTTAAGGGCCTATGCCATGCTGTCCAAGGGTGGGCGTTGGAACCCTCGCCTATCGACGCCTAAAAAGCTGAGAAAGACCTTGACCTATTTTTTTCTCACGTTGCTGGTGGCCATCGCTATATTCCCACAGGTCGGCGTGACCATGCTGGCCTTTACCGACTGGGCCTTAAGTGGCCCGATCCCGAAGGAGCTTACCCTCAAGTACATGATAAACCTCGTCATAAATCCTGAGATATCGCGCGCGATCATGAACAGCTTAACTTATGCAGGGGTCGCCACGTTGATAATCGCCATCCTCGGTACAAGCGTGGCGTATCTTGTGGCTAGGCGGAGTATACCTGGCCGAGACGCTTTAGATATGTTAGCGACCATGCCTATAGCGATACCTGGAATCATAGTGGCCGTAGGCTACCTCCTCTTCTTCGCCGTAACCTTTTCAGGCTCTCCTATGGACCCCTTCATCAACCCAGGTCTCCTGTTAATCTTCGCTTATTCTATTCGACGCCTACCATTCACTGTGAGGTCTGTTTTCGCTGGCCTCCAGCAAACTCACGTTGAATTGGAAGAGGCATCGTATAACCTAGGGGCTGACAGGAAGACGACCCTCCTAAAGATAGTCATCCCATTGATCGCAGGGAACATCATAGGGGGAGGCATCCTGAGTTTCGTCTACTCGATGAGCGAGGTCAGTGTCAGCATCACGCTTAGCAGCCTTAACCCGACGCAGGGCCCCATAACTCATTACATGAGCCAATTGATATACGGCATAGTTTCTGTGGAGGCCGTGAGCACGGCGGCTGCGTTGGGTGTCCTGCTCATGAGTGCCCAAGTCATAGCCATAATCGTTTCCAACTATATCCTAAAGCAGAGGGTGGCCTTCTTAGGGATGTGAACTGGCATGGTCAAAGTTCTTTTAGAAAATGTGACCAAGAAGTTTGGAAGAGTCGTAGCCGCGGATCACATCAATCTTGAGGTAAAACACGGGGAGTTCTTCACGTTTCTGGGCCCAAGCGGTTGTGGAAAAACGACGACCCTTAGGTTAATTGCGGGGTTAGAGCATATGGATGAGGGGCGCATCTCCTTTGATGATGAGGACGTATCGGATTTACCACCTTACAAACGCAGGACTGGCATGGTCTTTCAAAACTACGCCCTTTGGCCCCACATGAACGTATATGACAACGTCGCGTATGGGCTAAAAATAAAGAAACTTCCAAGAGACGAGGTACGAGAACGCGTGACCGAGGTACTGAGGTTAGTTAAGCTGGAGGGCCTCGAAAATAGGCGCCCAACTCAACTTTCTGGGGGCCAACAGCAGCGAGTCGCCCTTGCGAGGGCCCTCGTGATCCAGCCAAGGGTCCTTCTCTTAGATGAGCCCTTGAGTAACTTGGACGCTAAGCTCAGAATTGAAACGAGGGAGGAGATAAAGAGGCTCCAGAGGAAGCTTGGAATAACGACCATCTATGTAACCCATGATCAAGAGGAGGCCATGGTAATCTCTGACAGGGTGGCCATAATGAATAAGGGGCGCATCGTCCAGGTCGGTGTCCCCTACGAAATTTACAATGCCCCAAGAGACCTATTCACCTCTTCATTTCTCGGCCGGTGCAGCATCCTTAAGGGGATCATCACTCAGATAAGCGGGAATTACGTTACTGTGAATGTAGATGGTTTAATGATTACCGGAGTTTTATCCATACAGAACGCAAACTTAACGCCTAAACGCGAGGCTTACGTGATCTTGAGGCCTGGAGACTTCCTTCCTAGCGCTCCAAATACCCCTTATAATACGTTCGTCGGGACTGTGGAGTGGACGGGGTTTATTGGATCGTATCTTCAAATCAGGCTGAGAATAAATGATAGGACCATCCTTGTCAACGTTGAGCCTAGATCAAAGGTATCTATCGGCTCTCGGATCAAAACCTACATACCTTTCGAGTATACAACGATCCTCCCATTGAGGGAAAAAAGGAGGCCGCTTACAGAGAAGAGATAGGAATGTAAAGAGTTATTAATCGGGCCTGACGATTCCCGTATGTGATGAAAGATGCGCAGCCATAAGTTGTACTGGTACATAAAGAGGCCTGTAGTGTTCTTCCTAGTTCTCTTACTGACGTTAACAACACTAATTACGATCAACCCCTCGCCCGTTACCTCGACGCCAGACCAGGGTGTGAGGTATTTCGCTGACGTCATCAAGTACCCATTACCTGGCATCCCCGAGCCTGTCTTGGACGGGAGCGAATTCACTGTGCAGGTAAAGCTTCCTGAGGGCACAACATGGTACGACGCCATAGTGTTTAACAAACTGGCGGCGACTATGGCCACGCTCGTGAGCGAAGAATATGACCCTCAAAACGAACTTTGGACCTTGAAGTTTGACCTCCCATCAGGGCTTAGGGAAGGTGCGTACAGCCTCAATTTGACCTACAGTCCCGCGGCCGATGGTGCTGTTGAAACCTTGACCCAGCTCAGGTGCTTATGGGTCTTACCAGAGTGGCCTCAAAAACTCAAGATCTTAGCATGCGGGGACGTGAAAGACCCTGGCTATCCCTACTGGAAGGAGATGGCTATCGAGGCTAATCTCATAGATCCAGATGTGATCATATTCCTCGGAGACCTCGTCAACGTACCTTATACGGCCTCTGGGTGGATCAAGTTTCAGGAACCATTCATTGAGGTGCTGGACCCGATATACGTGAACGTCGGGAACCACGAATACAGCTCGGTAGGTGTCGCGGAAGAGTACAATCGAATCATAGGACCAGTCAACTATACAGTTACCATAGGGGACTTCCTTCTGCTTTCCTTGGACACGGACTTCGATGGTTGGGTCAGGATGGATAGGCTTCGATGGGCGGAACAGGTGTTAAAGGAGAACTCTGAGAGGACCAAAATACTGAGCTTTCATCATCCGCTGTTCAGCCCGCAGGTAAAGGATTTGCCCAGTGCTTTGTTTAACGTAAGCTCCTGGAAAGACTTCGATTCGTTCCTCGATCAAGGCTTCATATACTCCAGCTGGGCTGATCACCCGGATGAAGCTAGGGAGATGTTCAGGCTCATAATCGAGTATGACGTGAGGCTCATCTTGTCTGAACACATCCACACGGACCTAAATGTGATAGTTAAGGACACAACGACTGGTAAGAAACATTACTTCATATCCCCTGCGGCACTCGCCCTGGACATACCTCCATACGATTACCGCGGCTTCAAACTCATAGACATCTACGTTAACGGCACGGTCGATGAGTCCACCTTATATTACAATGGGACAGGCATGTTCAGCTATCCCAACTCGATCCCTGTAGACAGCGGATGGGGCGCCGAATATGAGCCGCATGAACCTTACAAGATAGGCTTCCTCGAGTACTACTACGCCCCAGCTAATGATGGCAAGCATCACGCCGTGAGCTTCAGGGCGAAGAACGAGCTAAATCAATTGTTTTACAATGTGAGGATAATCTTCAAGCTACCAACGGATATACCAGTGGATGATTACGAGTGGCTTCCCTACAAACCGGAATATGAGGTTGTCGAGAAGGATGACGCATATTACGTGATTCTCAGAGATGTCGCTATCCCAGCGCGTTCGACGCTCTCCTTCACGGTCAAGTCGGTTGACGACATGAACCCTCCGACCATCAATCTCATCGACGTCCCTGAGCTTGCAGAGCCAAGTTCATGGCTCATATTTAATGTAGAGGCTGAGGATCAGGACTGGGGGGTAAGCGACATTGAGGTAACGTACTCGGTTAATGGAGAAAACTGGGTTGAACCAGACATGCTAGACCTTGTGGGATGGGGAGATGGAAAAGTTACATACGTCGTATGGATAAAGACGCCTAACCTTAACGCAACCATGAAGATCAGGGCAAGCGCTAAGGACTTCGCAGGTCACGTAAGTGAAGAGGCCATGACCACGATCACGGTCGGAACCCCTTCACCTCCGCCGACTGAGGGAGTGGCGCCTTCGGCCCTTTCATGGCAACAGATGCTGGTGCCTATCGTCATAATAGCAGTGGTCATAATAGTTATGTGGTCCTACAGGCGAGCGAAAAGGCGTTAAACGCTTGTCTCCTTTCCCTGGTGCGCAATGAGACAAACTGCTCGACGTCGTCACCATAGGTTCTGCGTTGGTCGAGTTCACCCCAAGGAGGAGGGGAGTCAAAATTAGAGAGATCATAAATCACATCAAATATCCAGCTGAGATCGCTCTGATCTATCCCTCTGTTTAAGCAAGCTAGGCACCTCAATAAGGCAGGTGTGGACACCACGCATTGTACGTTGCTAATTGGTATCGAAGTGGTCTTTCCTTCTGCCAAATCTACAAGGACTCTCGATTTTTTCTGAGGTAAGCGTAGGCTCTATCCTGTTAAAGAGGCCGTTTCAGAGCCGCTGAAATATGGTTTTCCACGGGGTCGACCTGGGGCTCGGAGCTTGGGCTGAGAGGATCGATCATGTTCAAAGGATCCAGCGTCAGGCGATCAGGCTTGCTAAACTTGATGAGGAAGAAACAAAGGCCGCCTCATTCTAAGGCATCTTCGATGGCCTCACATGAGTTCCTGCAGACATCTTGGTCGCCTTCTCTGATAATGGAGATTTTTTGATCCCACAAAACTTTGGGCCTTCAGATGAGCTACAGCTTAGCTAGCTAATAGTTGAATCCAATTACGCCTCACTCAAAACCGGGCATCGCATTATCTGAATTTCAAAATTGCGGTCAGGATTCTTTCTAACAGATTTGATGTGTAATGGGTGGCTATAGGTGCCATCAGCGAACCTGTTTTATGATACAGAAAGCCGACGACTATCCCTCCGAAGAGAGCGTCCATAAAAACTGGATAGAGCTCACATCGTGAACTCAGATGGAGGATCGCAAATAAAGAAAGGGTAATAAGATATCCACGAATGTAACCGATTCGTTCTGTCAGGGATGTTTGAAGGAAACCCCTAAACAATACCTCTTCGCTGATGGATACCAACATCTGATTCACAATCTCAAACGAAAGATATCGTTGAAAAGTGATCCCACGAAGATCTGTGCCGTACAAATAAGATGGGAAGGACAGATCAGGCTCGCCTATAAGGATCGGTGATGACCCGTGTTCTAAAATTAGGTTTAACACCCACAGGGCTGCGATCGGGATGCCCATGGCAACCCCGAGTAAAGCCATCTTAACCCACCTCTCTCGACGTAGGCCGAGGTAATGTAGGCTGAGCCCCCTCACAAAGATCACATAGAGAACGGGCGGAACGACGAAACAGAGGGAGACCATGAGCTTCCTAAGAAGTAAAGCGGTCAAGAGAAGACCCGCATCACCGACCAGAATGGGTTGAAAGATGGCCTCGATCAATCCTGCGCAAAGTAAACTCATCAGAAACACGCAAATCGTTGAGGTGATCAATCATTACCCCCATTTACGATCATTGATTTTCACATCGTTTCCCTCAAGCCCCTCTTTTTGGACGAATAACTAGCGTAGAACGTGACGGCAGAGACGATCAACAGGGTCACATAACCGATAAATGTGAAAAAAAGGAAGATCCAGCCGATGCGCTCGCCTGAACTGAGTAAAAGAAGGGACGCCAGGAACAGAGCTGACTCTAAAGACCACGCTATTGAGAGAATCTTATAAGCCATATTCACGCCCTTTATCCCCTTTTTGTAATATCTGCTCTAAAGCCTTCTGACCATTTTAGTTGAGCATATGATGGTCTCAGATTTATAAAGTCTAACAGCTTTTATCTCTTCAACCGGTCGATCACATCCCCTCTAAAGGAAGGGGCATAGGATGAAGAGCGATATAATTGTCGTTGGAGCTGGAACAGCAGGGTCCATGGCCGCGAGGACGGCTGCTGAGCTAGGATTCGACGTGTGTCTCATCGATAGGAAGAGAAGGGAGAGGATCGGGGATAAGGTCTGTGGGGAGGCCGTCGGGAGGAACCACTTCGATAAGTTAGGCGTTTCTCCACCAAGGGGTGACGAGCTCGCGAATAAGGTGATGGGCGTAGACGTATACTCACCGGATGGTCAAACGGTCTTCCGCATCAGGGGGAAGGGGCTATACGGGTTTATGATAAACAGATACGAGTTCGGACAGAGGCTCCTGAATGAGGCCTTAGATGAGGGCGCTGAGCTTCACGATGAGGCCCTGGCGGAGAAGCTGATCATGAAGGAGGGGAACGTCATCGGCGTAGAACTGAGGGACAAGAAACGTAACGAGAAGCTTAAGGTATATGGAAGTGTCGTCATAGATGCGTGCGGTTTTCACGACGTGCTGAAGAAATACATACCCTCCAGTTGGGGGATCGAAACGGAGATAAGGGGAGAAGACGTGGCCGCGTGCTATAGGGAGATCCGTAAGTTATCAGAAGAGGTCGACGAGCCAGAGTACATCAGGATATACTTATCCCAGAGAGCGTCGCCGGGCGGGTATTACTGGGTTTTTCCGAAGGGGAGGGACTTAGTTAACGTCGGGTTAGGCGTCCAGATGAAAAGAGGTTTCCCGAGCCCGAAGGAGATGCTCTACAAGAACGTCCTATCTAAGCCGCTGTTCCTGCATTCAAAGGTATTGAATGGTGGCGGAGGCTTAATCCCAACCAGGAGGCCTATGAACAACATGGTCGGAAACGGGATCATGTTTGTCGGGGACGCAGCATACCAGCCCAACCCAGTACACGGTGGGGGGATAGGCCCCTCGATGATAGCTGGAAAGCTGGCAGCCAAGGTCGCATGCAAGGCGATCGAGAGTGGTGACCTGAGCATGGAATCCCTGTGGTCCTATAATGCGGAGTTCATGAAGTGGTACGGGGCCAAGGCGGCTGGCCTAGATATGTTCAGGATCTTCCTCCAGAAGTGTAGCGATGACGAGCTAAACTACGGGATGAGGAACAGGCTGATAAAAGAGGAAGACGTCCTTAAAGCGAGCTTAGGTGAGGACCTCAAGCTTAACGTGACCGAGAAGGTCGAACGGTTGTTTAGAGGGCTCAGGAAAATGTCCTTTCTTAGGGCGTTGGACAAGACTGCGAAAAACATGAAAAGAATGAAGACCCTATATACACGATATCCTCAACCAAGAGAGTTCGATGGGTGGCTTCGTGAGGTAAATAGAATAGTTGAAGATATGGAGGAAATGACTTTCTAGTCAAGATTGCGGCTTGACTCCAACTTTTATCTCAATTTTGGCGTCTACAACAGATAAACCTCAGATCAGGACAGCATCCTCTTTCGGAGGTTAGGAGAGAAGTTAACAATTTTTATGCTTTTAACCTAGGGTATTTTTGTAGATCGATCAATATCTAAAATGCAATTTTCTTCTTGTTTTTGATAGATCCAACTACCAAACTTTGAAAATCTTTGGCAATTATCTAAAAACCATCTCTCTCAGTCTTAAGTTTCTCTTTTGAAATCACATTTGAAAGCTTCGACCACCATTTTACCAAATCTCGCGCACAATAGCAGCTTGCCTGGCGAAAAAATTTGTTGAGGTGTATATGTTAAAAAAAGAACAAAAACTCTACAGCCTGAATACGTTAGAAACCCCTCGCTCAAGTAAGGAGCGATAT
>CAZTBK010000022.1:11538-12669 GCA_964611975.1 uncultured Candidatus Bathyarchaeia archaeon
AAAACTCTACAGCCTGAATACGTTAGAAACCCCTCGCTCAAGTAAGGAGCGATATCACTTCTGAAAATACTCTTTCCAATGTCTAGCGATCGTCTTTAGGCGCTTCTCAAACTCTGTAAACTCGATGAAGTAGCCCTCCTTCAATTTTGAGCCAACATATCCGTGTCGATATTGAATCATGCCCATTTTGATCAGATCTTTGATAACCATGTAAACGTATTTTCGGCTTGCCCGAAACTCGGCATTATGCCAAATGTATTTCCCAGCCTGGATGGAGGATGCGAACTCGCTCACAGCGTGCCTACTCAGGTATCCGTGATTTTCCTTAAACTCCTTGGCGAGGAGTTCTAAGACGACCCTGGCTTTGCTCTGCTTCGGGTATATTATCGCTGGGAAACTCTTATCCAGGGGCCAATCAAACGTGAGGGGCATACTATTCACCGATGCGCAGGCGACGACTTAGTGTACTAGTTGATTCACTATTTACGCTTAAATTTTTGCCCGCTCGATAATCCGCATGATTTGCTATAAGAAGGGAGTAGTGTATTTTCTGGTTCATATACGATTTTCTGTTTTTGCTCATCAAGTGTAGCCTGAACTACACTTGGTGCTCGCGTATGAACTTCATTTAACTTGATGAAGAAGAGTCTTTTAGCTGGTCATTTAAACCAAAGTGGGTTCGTTCATAACACCGAAATAGCTATACCTTTCAGTGACAAAAATGGTTGAATGACATTTTATCTCGACCTCGCAAGAAGACCCCTTCGAAGGCGTAGGATGAATTGCGTGAGGCCTAAGTAGTATCGTCTTGACATATAAGGTTTGAGACGCTTAGGCAATGTTTGCGTAGGCTCGTTGGTCCATGCGTTAACGAGACGCATGGAATGGGGGAGCTGTGGCGCCCCTGAACCAGCAGATGAGGCAAGAACGCAACGGCGTAAAGCCATGCTGAACGCTGGAACCCCGTGCCGTTTGGCATGCTTCCCGGGAAACGGGCTGGAGGGCGACCTATGAAGCCTAAACAAGCGGAGGAAAAGCGGGAAGCCCCCTGCTAAAGCTGGGGGGAGGGCGTCACTAAACAAAAGCCTTATCAATACATTTCATAAAAAAATACATTTCATAAAAATTTAC
>CAZTBK010000023.1:0-9518 GCA_964611975.1 uncultured Candidatus Bathyarchaeia archaeon
TGTAAAACATCTAATTGGGATCATCATGGAAATCTTTCACCTATATGATTTCTGCTTTTTCCTTCTTGCCCCAGGCCCTCCGAATTTTTTAGGTTCCTTCATGCGAGGGTCACCGGAGAGCATCGTTCGATCGTATTCCTTATATAGCTTCTCAATCTCTGGACTCCCCACCGACTTAACGATGGCGCGCGCTATCGACATCCTCGCTGCCTCAGCTTGAGCCATAAAGCCCCCGCCCCTGACATTAACGTCTATATCTATCTTCTTCCACGAGCTCCCAGCTAACAAGAGCGGCTCCATTATCTTTTTTCGAGCTATCTCAGGCATATATTCGTCGATGGGTATTTTGTTAACCCTAACTCTCCCCCTTCCTGGCTTGACCACCGCCCTGGCCACAGCTGTCTTTCTCCTACCGCTAGTGATGAGCACACGTGTTTTACCGATGGACATTCGCTTCATCACCTGCTGGCCAAACGTTCAAGCATGCAAACCATCGTATCCTCGCTTCTTTACCATTCCAGATATGCATTTGGGAGTTTAAATCCTTTTTGTTAATCAGTTGCATCAAAGCCAATTTAGCGAGGCCCAACTTACACTTGACTATCCGAGCCTTTCACTCATATTCATCAGACGGTATGTGGAAGAGGCGGTTTAAATTTTAATATTGGTCACTAACCGATAAATTAACAGAACCAGGAGGCGATCAGTTTGCCGATTGTTTATGATAAAGATGCCGAGAAGAAGACAGTCATCGACGCAGTTAAATTGATGGCCATAAGTGCGAGGACCGCCCCTAAGGGGCGTGGTGTGGACAGGGTGAGGACGGCGATAGTGACCGGTGAAGAGAAGGAAAAGCTGGCCTTAGCGATGGAGAGGAAGGCGGATCGATTTGCGGATGAGCGTTGGAAGCGTACCTTCAAGAGGGACGCTGAGAGCGTAAGGAACTCAAGCGCAGTCCTCTTGATCGGAGTTAAGGGAACGGTGCCGAAGAAGCCCGAGAGGCCGATAGATTGTGGGGCATGTGGTTATCCCAATTGTGCTGCCTTCATGAAAGCTGAGAAGAGGATGGGGAATGACTTTGTGGGCCCCCTTTGCGTGTTTGAGGTACTCGATCTGGGCATAGCCCTAGGATCCGCTGTCAAGACGGCGAGCGAATTAAATATCGACAACAGGATAATGTACACCATAGGGGCCGCGGCCAAGGCCCTCGATGTGTTGGACGCTGACATAATCATGGGGATTCCGGTATCTGCCACGGGCAAGAACATATATTTTGACAGAAAATGACTTAGAACGATGATTTTCAACCCTTTTTGTCTTGATGGCTTGACGTCTATGTGGGCTGGTTGACTAAACCTGACATTCTCCTTATGACCGATGTCGAAGAGTTTCACCACTTCAAATCCGCCTTCGTTACCCTCCGTTCTCTCACCACTTACCACTTCTTTTGCGGACTCTTCCATTTCTCGGTTGAGTATGGGGGGCCCAATTGTTACAACGTCATCGGGCTTGATTCTTTTTGTTTTTAGATGTCTCGTTTATCCTTCGATCTCATCCTCTTTCCAGCAAGTCGAAAATGAGGCTCCTCCTCTTTTTTTCAGACGCCTCTCCTTTATGCCCGCTGGCGCATCCCCCAGCTCTCACCCTACCTACCACATTCAGTAGCCTTGTGCAGTTTCCCAAACCCCCATATCTCGTTCGAGAAAAATAGAGCCACAAATGGGATATGTTTAGCTTTTTAATCTGTTAATTAACCTCAGCGCGGCGTCCCGAATTTTAAATCCTGCTTCAGGAGTCCATGGTGAGACGTACGTCTCATACGACATTTCTTTATAATCCTCAGGCGTCAAAACGTAAGGGATATAATCGTTAGCGAGCCCTACGATAAATGTGTTCTTGAACCTCGACTTTTCTTTGATGTCTAAGCCCCACTGCACGAAAAGCTCTCCTGGAACGCCGACCAGAGCCGTATGGTTGAACGCGATCACTTGCACCTCAGTGGGTTCCTCCCTTTTCTTAAAACCCCCTCCCCTTACCAGGCCTAAAATGGCTCTCGCGCCCTGAAGGTTCGTTATGGCCCTTCTTAGAGCCCCGTGGGGCGCGCCTCCTTTCTCCAACTCTTCAAGCCTGCTCCTCGCCTTTTCGACAGCCTCCTTAGCATCGTTCAACGATGGCAACTCCCTGTAAGGTAATCTGACAGTCTCAGAGCCCACCTTGAGCTTGACATCATCTTCTGTCTTGATCTGCTCCAGGACTTTAAGCGCTTCGCATCCTAATATGTTGCCGAGCCTCTCCGCTTCCTTGAACGTCTGCTCCCTTCGAACCCACCTCGTACTTATATCCCCCTCAGCCCCGTTCGAGAACATCGCGATGCTCCCTTCCCTTATCCTCTCAATGACCCTCATAGCATACGCTGGGAAGTCCCCTGAAACGCGGTTCTCACGCGGGTCGTTCACGGTCGGATGGCAAGCGTAGTTTACGAGCGCGCCCACAGGGTTGCCCCTAGCGTCATCCACGCGGAGGACCCCAACATCAGGGTCCATAGGTCCGCTGGGATCTCTCCTGTTTGTGCAAATGACCCCCCTTGGCAGCAGCCCCTTAGATGCGCCCATCCTTGCCTCCTTCCTGTTTTCAAATGCCATTACGGCCGCGCTCGCCATCTTATGAGCATAACAGGGCTTCATCTCCTCCCAATTTTTCAAGTGGGTCTCGATCTGCGCCGCTGCCCCAAGGGCCTGAAGAAAAGGTATCCTCAACTTGGATGGGGCGCCAGGAGACGTATGGGTGTGGGTCGCGGTGATCATTATGTTCTTACCGCTGATCCCCGTCTCCTTCTCTATCAATGCCCTCACAGAGGAGACGAAATCCTTATCCACGTACAACAGGTCATTAGTTATTATTGCCGCAACATCCTCTCCATCGTCTATGACCATGGCCTTGCAGAATAATTCATCATGCACCCCTTTCGACAGCACGAGTTCTCCGCCTTCGAAGTGCCCTATCAAAGGAGCGCCGACAGGCGGCGTTATATCCACCTTTGATAACCCGATCTTCAAATAGCCCATCGATCATCATCCGCTGTACTTTAAAATATCGTGTAGATCCTTTAGGAAGTTTAACTTAAAAATGTGGACGCATATTGAGGGGTTATGGAAAGGGGAAACCCTCTATTTATTGTAACCTCTAGATGAAGCGGTAAATCACCCTTAGAACTCCCTAAAGAATGAACTCAACCCATCATATGTAGGCGCGATTTCTTCTGCTGAATTAGGGTGTTAGCATATGAGGGTTTTATAAATCACAACCGCTAAGTTCAACAGAACTGCCCCTCGCCCTTTCAGCCAAAAATTCCTTTGCAAGCTCCCTCGTCTCCTCGATTGTTGACAAATTCAAAGCCTTCTCAGCCATCTCCCTTGCGTCAGAGTACTTTAGTGACCTCACGACCTCCTTCACCTTAGGTATGGATATCGCGTTCATGCTGAACTCGTCCAGGCCGAGGCCGAGCAGCAGGGGCGTGGCCAGCGGGTCGCCAGCGAACTCCCCGCACATCCCAGTCCATATGCCAGCGGCGTGAGAGGCGTCTATCACGCCCTTTATTAACCGCAGTAAGGCGGGATGAAACGTGTCAAATAAACGAGATATCCTCTCGTTCGTCCTGTCGACGGCCAGCGTATACTGGGTCAGGTCGTTCGTCCCGATGCTGAAGAACTTGACCTCCCTCGCCAGGGAGTCCGCTATAATGGCAGCTGATGGGACCTCTATCATGATCCCGACCTCGACGTCTCCAAAGGGGATGCCCCTCGACTCGAGCTCCCTTTTAGACTCCTCCAAGAGGTCGTTAGCTGCCCTGACCTCCTCGACGCTCGAGATCATCGGGTACATGACCTTCAGATCTCCGTACACGCCCGCCCTCAGTATCGCCCTGAGCTGAGTCTTGAATATGTCAGGGCGATCTAAGCTTATCCTGATCGCCCTCCAACCCAGGAATGGGTTGAGTTCTCTTGGCATCTTTAAGTATGGAGGGGGCTTATCGCCGCCTATGTCCAAGGTCCTTATTATCACCGGTCTTCCCTTCATCTTCTCAGCCACGGTCTTATATGCCTTGAACTGCTCATCCTCGGTCGGCAGGGAGCTACGCCCACGGTATAGGAACTCGGTCCTGAAGAGCCCAACCGATCCCGCTCCCTGTGAGAGGACGAAATCGACCTCCATCGGCCCCCCTATGTTAGCGGCGACCTCAACTTTATGCCCGTCCAACGTCACAGCTGGAAGCATCGCTATCCTCTTCAGCTCGGCTTCTCGTCTCTCAAGCCTTACCTTTTCAGCTCTATACCTCTTGAGCGTCGCTTCATCCGGGTTCACGATGACCACCCCCTCGTTCCCGTCCACGATGATCATGTCATCTGGTTTGACGTTTTTAGTTATGTTGCCGAGGCCTACGACAGCCGGGATGCCGTACTCCCTGGAGATTATCGCCACATGGGATGTCAAGCCTCCCTTATCGGTCGCGAAGCCGAGCACATTTTCCTTGTTCATGTTGGCGGTATCGGATGGTGTGAGGGTCTCAGCAATTAAGATGACCTTCTCCCTTAGGTCAGCTAACGTACCCACGCTCCTCCCCGTCAGGTTCCTTATCACCCTCTCACCTACATCTTGAACGTCTATGGCCCTCTCCCTGAAGTACTCATCCTTCATCTTCTCAAACATGGAGACGAGGTTTTTCGTGGCGTCCTGCACCGCGGCCTCAGCGTTCTTGCCGGATTCTATGTTCTTCCTGACCTCATTCAGGAAAGTCGGATCCTCGAGCATCAACCTGTGAGCCAGGAAGATGTTCGCCTCCTTCTCCCCTATATCCATGGCCGTCTTCTTCCTCAGTCTGTTAAGCTGCTCCTTAGACTTCCTGACGGCCTCCTCAAACCTCTTCAACTCCCCCTTCACTTCGGCCTCGCCTATCTTCCTCCTCTCTACCTTAACCTCTCTTTCGTAGACAAATGCCCTTCCAATGGCTATCTTCGGAGAGGCAGGTATGCCCTTCAACCTCTTCGGTGCGCTCAAAAGGTCTTAAAACCTCCGGACTCTATAGGGTTTTACCTTAACTAAAGGGAAAGCGTGAGCCTAAATATTTAAAGTTAAGAGTTTTTAAGATCCCGTCAATACTCTATCTCGTTCTTCATGATGTAATCATACACTCTCTTCGCTGTCCCCCTCATCCCGAACGCCTTGAACATCATTAGCGCGTCAGCGTAGGACCTCGCCCTTATGGCCTCCTTCGTATCTTCGTCTATCCTCTCTATCTCATCGAAGAACTCCTTGATCGCGTACTTGCTGCTTTTATTAAACGTCTGAAAACCTGGGACCCCCTCCTTCCCGTACTTGTCGATGGTCCAATCGTAGATCCTCCGATACAACTCCGGCTCGTAGATCTGAAGTAGGTCCCAGACCAGCAGCATCCAGAACGTGCCCACGTTCCCCTTATTTATCTTTCCCTTAGGGAACTTCGTCGCGATCAGGGGGAACGGCGTGCCGGTTATGCCATGCTGAGCCACAGTAGTCCTGTAACCCTTAGCCCATAGGGTATCCACGATCTCTACTGTCCTCTTTAGGTTAATGCTCAGTTGTGGGATGATGTTACCCTCAGCGTCCAAGCTCACGCCGTGCTTCGACCCATTGTTTATTGCCAACCAATGTAACTCTACTCCCTCTTTCTTTAAGGCATCAACGAAATAGGTGGCCTCTTCCACTGTGGTGTACTCTGTTAACCCTATCTCACCGACCTCGCTTTCCTTCCCGTAATTCATACGGCCTTTTATCTTCTCGTCTATGTGATGAAACATCTCGGCAGAGACTCTGATGACCTCTCTGAGCTGATCCCTCACTCCCTTTGCCTTCCTGTCGAACAGGTACGAGGCATCTATGGCGAAGCTCGTGAACCCAGCATCTATCCTGTCATCTATCTCCTCCTCCACTCTCTTTATCTCCTCATCCGAGGCCCTCCTCGTCTTTCTGCCTATGGTTATGTGGTCCCCGTGTAAGATGTAGGCGTACCATTTGGCCTCCTCAGCGGCCTTTTCGACCCTGGAGGCGAACGTGTGAGGGGTCAGGCCAGTATAGCCACGATTCATGTTCATCTCGGATAGAGCCAGTTCCAGAATGACGACGTTTCCTGTTTCCTTAGCAGCTTGCAGTATGCCCGTTACCTGATCCGTAGTTATCCTAGGGTTAGCTGCTAGCAGGATGCAGTCAGGCGGTTGAATAGCGTCGAACACCAACCCTCCTGGTAAGGGGTTCCTCCGTTCCTCAAAAAACTCTACGTAAGGCTCTGACAAATTCACCCCTCCTGATCGTCATACACCTGAAAAAGTATCTGCCAGATCTAATAAGTCTTTATCTGCAACTCTGTATTCCCTAACCAAATCGTCGAGCTTCACGGTGACGATCTTCGTACCCCTCAGACTGGCGGCATACCCAAACTTCCCCTCTTTGATGAGTTCTACGGCGTGTATCCCGAGGCGGAGCCCCAATATCCTGTCGAAGGCGGCCGGCGATCCGCCCCTCTGTAGGTGTCCTAAGACGACGTACCTGGTCGCCTTACCGGTCCTCTCCTTGATCTCGTCCGCCAAGACCTTCCCTATCCCTCCGAGCCTGACGTGCCCATACTCATCGACCTCCGGGCTCACGGTGATGAGTTCCTTAACGTCCTTTGGCCTAGCCCCCTCAGAGACAGCTATCACGGTATACTTCTTGCCCTGCTCGTCGCGCCTCCTTATGATGTCGCAGATCGACTCTATGTCAAAGGGCCTCTCAGGTGGTAAGATTACGTGCGCACCCCCGGCAAGGCCAGCGTACATCGTTATCCAACCCGCATTCCTGCCCATGATCTCGCATACCATGACCCGCTCATGCGACCTCCCGGTCGTGTGAAGCCGCTCAAGGGCCTCGGCCGCTATGCTCACTGCCGTTTGGAACCCTATCGTATAATCCGTCCCTGAGAGGTCGTTGTCGATGGTCTTAGGTACCCCGACAACAGGCACGCCGTCCTTAAATAGTTTACTAGCGGCCCCCAAAGTGTCGTCCCCACCCATGGCGATGAGGGCGTCGATCTTGAACTTCTCGATGTTCTCCAAGATCTTCCTTACCCTTCCGGGCCTCTTGTAGGGGTTAGTTCTGGAAGTCTTCAGGATCGTCCCACCGGTCCTGAATATACCTTCAACGTCTTCAGGCCTTAGCGGCCTGAAATCCCCATTTATCAGCCCCTCGTATCCCCTCAAAACGCCGTATACCTCATAACCGTGCCTGCTAGCCCTAATGACGATCCCTTGGATGGCCGCGTTTAAACCGGGGGCATCCCCACCACCACATAAGACAGCTATCCTCATCTTTTCACACCATTACTCCATCGTCCAGATTTACATTGAATGGTAAATCTTCTCATGAAAAGTGACGATCTTATCTTTATATAAGAATAACGTCACGCGGTTTAAAAAATAAAGGGGCTTTAGATGAGCCCGATCTTCTTGCCGTATCTTTTGACGAGCCTCTTGTTGTGCTCCTCCGCGCCCTCGATGTTCCCGCTTAAGAACACGGGCGGCTCGACGCCCATCTCGGCCATGTTCTCCGCGACCTGTCCTGTGATCGCGTTTACGATCGCGGCGCCCGCCACTGTGGACACGGCCGCGACCTTCTGAGGCACGCCCTTCACGTCGAGGACCGCGTCCCCGTAGGGGACGCAATTGTCTATCACCACGTCCGCCACGTCGCAGAGGTGCTTCCCGCTCGGATGTCGAGATGGGGCCTTCTTGGAGTAGTCCATCGAGGTTATCGCTATCACGGGTATGCCCCTCTTTTTAGCCTCCATGGCGACCTCGATCGGGACGGCGTTCCTGCCTGAGACCGATATGACGATCAACGCGTCATTTTCTGAGAACTCCGTCGCATCTATGATTACCTTTCCGTAGCCTTCGAGCCTCTCCAGCCTCGAATTCCTGAGCAGGTGGAGGTTTGAGAAGCACGGGTCCCAGATGGTGTTCACAGCCGCGAGCCCACCTGCCCTATAAAAGGGCTCCTCCGCGATCATGTGCGAGTGCCCTGTACCGTATAAGTGTAGGACCCCTCCCTTAGCCATCGATTCACTGATAACCTCAGATGCCTTTAATATGGCCTTCAGCTGAGTCCTTCTTATCTTTTCTAAAAGCTCTTCGGCTTTCCCGAAATATTCTTCAGCTGCGACCAATATTTTTACCTCTCAACATAAAAAAGGCGTTGTTTAAAATATATGCCTACTTCTCTGAAGATCTTTCGTATACTATCCTCCCCCTCACCATGGTCATGTAGACGTTGAGCTGGTCGTCGACCATGGCCAGGTCGGCGTCCTTTCCTACCTCCAAGCTCCCCTTCCTGTCGTACACGCCTATCCTCCTGGCCGGGTTCACGCTTGCCATCCTAATTGCCTCTTGAAGTGTGACACCTACCAGCTCCACCATATTTTTTACATCCTCATTCATGGTCGCAATGCTACCAGCGAGCGTGACCTTCTCAGCGAGGGCACCGGAAACGGGTGGTCTAGGCAGCACGCACATGCCACCTTTTACGATCACCTTTTGGCCCATCCACGTGTACTCCCCTTCAGGCATGCCAGCCAGTCTGGTGGAGTCCGTTATGAGGATCACCTTATCTATCCCCTTGCATCTCACGAGGATCTTCATGGCAGGCGGGGAGACGTGATGCCCATCTGCTATCAGCTCGGCTGTCAATTCATCCCGCGAGAGAACAGCACCAACAACGCCTGGCTCTCGATGGTGTAGCCCCCTCATCGCATTGTACGTATGGCAAGCATGGCTTATCCCAGCCTTAATGCCCTTAAGCACTTGGTCGTAAGTTGCGTAGGAGTGCCCAACCGAGGCGACGACGCCTCTCCTCGTGATGTGCTTGATGAATTCGAGGGCGCCATCAAGCTCTGGGGCTATAGTGACGAGCTTGACCGCGTTGTTTGACTCACGCATGATTCTATCAAACTCCCTGATGTCAGGTCTTCTTAACCATCTGGGATCTGCCGCACCCGGTTTTTTTGGGCTGAAACTCGGCCCTTCTAGGTGTATCCCAAGGACCTCGGCACCTTTGGTGCCCCTATCCATCGCAGTCTTAGTAGCCTTTGCAGCCTTCAACATATCCTCCTTTAGGCCAAGAAGAGTGGATAGGAAACCCGTCGTCCCATGCTCAGCAAAGAATTTCGATATCTCGTCAACTGCTTCGTACGTCCCTTCCATTAGGCTTCTGCCTCCACCGCCATGAGTGTGAATATCGATGAAGCCTGGAACGACGACCTTGCCTGAGGCGTCAATCACCTCAGCCTTCTTTGGGACTTTCACTTCTCTTTTTGACCCTATAGCTGATATCCTCTCACCGTCAATGAGAACTACGCCTTCCTCTATCACATTAAAGGGCGTGATTAGCTTACCGTTCACGATCCCAATAGAGTTCTCTTTGTTCATATTTTACCTCCTTCCAAGAAATTGATAAAT
>CAZTBK010000023.1:9618-12567 GCA_964611975.1 uncultured Candidatus Bathyarchaeia archaeon
TGCTAACCTTATATTTAAGACTTCTCCGACCCCTCCCCGCCTTAAAAGACGGGGTCTCCTCGGAGGTGTTTAGGTGAAGTTTCAACTAACGATCTCCAAGGGCTTTCCCCCTTTGTTTTAATCGATTTAAGTAACTTTTTATACCTCTATAAAAGCGAGGCAAGTATTTCAATGGGAGGGACGGTGCGCGTTGATCGGCATAATCATTGCGGCTCACGGTGAGCTGGGAGAAGGGTTGATCAATTCAGCTGAGATGATCGTTGGCCCCATCAAGAAAATAAGGAGCGTAGTGCTAAGAGAGGGGGAAAGCCCGGAGACGTTCCGAGATGAGATCAGGGAGGCCGTGAGATCATTAGATTGTGAAGGAGGGACGATGATTCTCCTAGATCTGTTCGGTGGGACGCCGTCAAATGTATGCGCCGTACTTACGAGAGAGATGAACATTGAGGTCGTCTCTGGGGTGAACTTACCCATGTTGTTAGAGGTGCTTCTGAAGAGAGATGAACATAATTTAAGGGAGCTTCGGGAGATCGCCGTAGAGGCGGGGAAGAAGGGGATCGTAAGCATAAATGAGGTCGTGGAAAAAATAAGTGATTAAATTATTTCACATTCTAAAGTAATGGAGAGGGGACGATGGCAAGAGTTCAAGCGACCGTGAAGCTCCTGAACAAGGTGGGCTTGCATGCCAGGCCAGCTGCGATGTTCGTGCAGACAGCGAACAAGTTCAAATCAGATATCAAAGTTGGGAAGAAGGGCGAGTCGCGGGAGGTCGATGCTAAAAGCATTCTAGGCATACTATCACTAGCTGCCGAATTCAATGACGTAATAACGATAAAAGCTAATGGGGAGGACGCTGAGAAGGCCTTAAAAGCGCTGGTCGAGCTCGTTAACAGCAAATTTGGAGAGGAATAGATTCTTTGTGGATAGGGGATGCGCCAAATGAGAGTATGAAAACGTAAAGTTATGAAGAACTTAGTAAAAATTCATGTTTCTAGTCCTTTCATGATCTTCACTTGTAGCGCTTCTCTTCATCCGTGCCCTCTATAAAGAATCTGGAATGCCGTAGAGATACTCGTATAGAGAATGGGCGAATTTGGCCCTCAAATGCCCCCTTCAGTTTGTTAACCGCCCTTACGTCTCGGCACCAAAGGTCTATTTCCATACGAGCCCCGTAATGGGCGAAGCAGCCCCATATCGCGATGGGCTCTGGAAGCTGATTTAAAGTCTTAACTAACTCGACCATATCTGGGTCGATTAACTCATAGTCAATGTTGCTCAATATCCACCTTTTGAAGCCCTTTCAAGGCCCCCCTTATTAGGGATTATCCTGAAGTCTGCAGGACTATATCTTCTTTCGCTCATTTCCTTTGTGACCATTCCTAATAAGTGTGGTTTTCATTGGTGAGGGAAAAAGTTCTTCTTTGGCATAAAGTTTTATTTCAGACTGTTTTTTCAATTAGTCTCAACGCAGTATCCAGTATTATTTCCTCTCCAGCCGGAGATAACCTGGTATACAGTGATTCGTACATTCCTTCTTCGTAAGCTTTACGAGTCACCACGTAACCCACGTAATCATTTGCTAGGCCAACGATGTATGCATTTTTCAGTCCCGACTTCTTTTTAAATTCCAATCCGATTTCAACGAATAGTTCTACGGGTACACCAACCAAAGCGGTGTCATCGATTCTTATCACTTGCATCTCTGACACTATCCCCTCACCTTTTAATGTTTTTACCATCCTCAGTGTTGCTTCAGCTCCCTGCAATGTAGTCTCCGCAACTCTAACATAAGGGCGTGGAGCGCCCTCTTTTCTCAGCTTTTCCAGCCTTTGTTTAGACTCCTCAACTATCCTCTTGGCCTCTTCAAGCGCTGGAAGCTTTCTGAAAGGCAGATGAACCTTTTCTACAGCTGCCTTAATTTCCGCTTGGCCTGAAGTGGTTATTTGCTCCAAGACCTTCAATACCTCTGCACCTAGTATTGTCCCGAACCTCTCTACTTCCTTGAACGTCTGCCCACGTCTAGTGAATCTAGTGCTAATGTTTCCTTCCGCCCCATTCGTGAATAGGGCGATGGCCCCCTTTGCTTTCTCCACAAGGCTCATAGCGTAGCCTGGAAAGTCGGCTGAGATCAATAGGTTGTTTGCGCCCATCACTGTTGGATGGCATGTATAGTTGACTAGGGCTCCGATCAAGTTTCCGGCTTTGTCATCTACTCGTAGAACTCCAACTTCTGGGTCCATTGGGCCATTAGGATCGCGTCTATTAGCACCTATCGTGAAGATCTTCCCTTTGCCCACACCTATCTTAGCGCTTCTCAGGTTTTTGTTCGCAATGTAAATTGCGCCGACTATTTTCCTCTTCAAAGCGTAACGATAGTTTTCGACTTCCCTCTCATAGATCTCTGGAATTGGAAAATTAATTTTATTGAACGCACTTACCATTGGACCTGAATGGGTGTGAGAAGCTGCGATTAAAACGTTCTCCTTAGGTATCCCCGTTTCTTTTTCGGTGAATTCACGAACTGTGTTTGTTAACTCGAGGTCTACCCCGATCAGATCAGTGGCAACAATCGCTATTTTTTGCTCTTCGTCAGAAAGTACGAGCGCCTTTGCGTATAATTCATCATGCACTCCCTGAGATGGCCCGACACCATTTTTTCTCGCACTATAGCCTGCCAGGGGCATACCAACGGGTGGAGGAGTTATATTTACTTTTGCTACTCCGGCTGAAATTTCCCCCAAGTTTTCCCCCTCGTTATTGATTTAAATTGAAGAAATATAATGTTAGTTAAACTCGATTTTTATAGAACTTCCTTTTCATGTAAAATTGATAACCAGAAAAAGCTTTTATATGCCTGTTCCTACAATGAGTATTGCAAATAAACTAAAAAGGGGAAAAAGGAAAGTTGGCAACGGTCATTCAAGCGTTGTTATGTGCTTTGTATACACT
>CAZTBK010000024.1:0-11586 GCA_964611975.1 uncultured Candidatus Bathyarchaeia archaeon
GGAGAAAAGTTGAAGGCCTTCATCGCTGAGTGCATTGCGGGGATCTTTTGCTTTGATGAGGACAACAAGTTAATCAAGAGCGTACCTTTTCCACGCGACGTGGAAGAGATAGCTGAAAGAATTGAGGCATTTCAAAGAGGGGAGGTCACGGGAGAGTTGGAGGACCTAATTTCAGACCTTAAAGCCCACGGATACAATGTATTCGTCTTTGAGAGCGGAGCGTTGGCAAAGGCTGTACACGAGAGGTTGAACGTTAATGTCGAAGTTGAGAAACCAAGCCGATCAGCTAAGGGGCTACGAGAAAACATCGATAGGATGGTCGTTGAAGCCGGGTACGCGAAAAGCCGTGAGGAGATCAGGGAACTCATGTACGAGGTGTCCATGTCTCTGGCCAGGAGGGAGCTTAAATCCGCCATTAAGGGGAAGGACCTGCTTGTAATTCAGGCGGTGTCAGCTTTAGATGAAATAGATAAAATGTTCAATACAATCTCAAGTAGGATAAGGGAGTGGTATGGTCTGCACTTCCCAGAGCTTAGTAGGCTCGTTAAGAGAAATGAAACATACTTAAAACTGGTTGCTAAATTAGGCAAGAGAAGCAACTTCATAACGAAAGCGGTCGAGGGTGAGGGTCTGCCTCCACGTGAGGTGAAGAGGATAGTCGAAGCCGCAAAATCCTCCGTTGGAATCAGCATCAGGGAAGAAGATCTCTCTGGGATACGCACGCTTTCCAAGATGGCCCTAAGCTTATATGAGTCCAGAGGAGAGATTAAGGAGTACATCGAAGAGATTATGGATGAGATCGCCCCAAACGTCAAATCTCTTGTAGGATCGGCTATTGGGGCCAGGTTGATCGCGGCGGTTGGAGGACTTAGAAATCTTGCGAAGAAGCCATCTAGCACCATACAGCTATTAGGTGCTGAAAAGGCCCTCTTCAGGTCGATGAGAACAAAGGCCAAACCTCCTAAGTATGGCATAATCTTCCAATATCCTGACGTCCACGGTTCACCACGTAAAGCGAGAGGGAGGATCGCCAGAGTTTTAGCTGGAAAACTGGCTATAGCGGCTAGGGTGGACGCCTTCTCTGGAAGAAACATTGGTGATGAATTGAGATCTGAACTCGACAAAAAGATCAAGGAGATCAAGAGGGATGCGTTCATCGCTAGGTGAAACGCGAAAACCGAGAGGGAGTGAAGGCTCTTGTCAATAGAAGTTAAGTCACATGGAAGGTTTCATGGAATTTACTGGGTAATATTAGAAGGTGAGAGGTACCTCGCGACTAGAAACCTCACCCCAGGTAGGGCAGTGTATGGGGAGCGCCTTGTCAGGTTTAATGGCATTGAGTATCGGTTGTGGAATCCCTTCAGAAGTAAGCTGGCAGCAGCCATTCTGAACGGTCTTAGGAAAATGCCAATAGATGAAAAAAGCAACGTCTTATATCTAGGGGCTGCGACCGGAACGACATCGAGCCACATCTCAGATATAGTTGGGGCTGATGGTAGTGTTTACTGCGTTGAGTTTGCACCACGCGTCTTTAGGGAGCTGATCGCAAACGTCTGCAAGTATAGGAGAAACATGTTCCCAATTTTTGCGGACGCGAGGAAACCGGAACTCTATAGGATGCTCGTCGGGCCTGTAGATGTGGTTTACTGCGATGTGGCGCAACCAAAGCAAGCCTCCATCCTAGCGGAGAACGCGGACATGTACTTGAAGGATGGAGGGTGGACGATCTTGGCGGTGAAGGCGAGAAGTATAAACGTGGCAAGGTCCTTAGAGGAGGTTTATAGGATGGAGAGGGAGGTTTTAAGAAGGCGCGGTCTTACCATAGAGGAAGAGGTGCATCTAGAACCATACGATAAGGCACATAAGGTGATCATTTCAAGCCTGAGGAAGTGAATACGTATAGCAGAAACTGAGTGAGAATAAATGATAGGCGAGAGAATGCGGACGAAGGAAAGGCCCCTCCGACAAGTAGAGGTGATCTTGCGTTCAGCGGGTTTTGTGATATCGAGGAGGAGCGATGTGAGACCGAGCTGCTTTGACCTGGCGGCAAGGAAGGATAAGATTAAGATGATAGTGAAAGTTTCTCCGAACATTATGAGCGTTAGGAAAGAGCACATAACAGAACTCAAGATCATGGCGCAAGATCTGCGAGTTGCACCGATAATAATAGGTCGTAGGGTGGCGAGAGATGAATTGGTGGAGGATGCCGTGTACCTGAGGTATGGGTTATATGTTTTGACCGCTGAGACGCTGAGGAACGTCGTCCTCTATGGGCAACACCCTCTGATCGAGATAAGGCAAGGCGGATCCTATGTCAGAGTAGATGGAAAGGCCATAAGGAGAAGGAGGATGGAGTTAGGTCTATCTCTGAAGAAGGTCGCATCGATAACGGGCATCTCCAGGAGGACAGTTCATGCTCATGAGATGGGTATGACAAGAGCTACGGTTCACGCGGCTCTCAGGCTTGAATCAGCGTTAGGAATTCCGGTGGCTGTTCCGATAAACATCTTCGGAGGAAGGTCAGAGGGGAGTTATCCCTCAGTTAGAGTGAGGAGGGTGAGAAATCGTTTTCTAAGCATGGTGTTACGGAAATTTTGGAAGCTGGGTTTTCACGCGACCCCGATGAGGACCGCCCCATTTAACTTCATTGCCTCTGACATGAGGGAGGTCCAAATAATAGGAAGCATCGTGGATAAGCTGGGGGGGACCGCCGAGAAGAGGGTGAAGATTACGTCTAGCGTGGCCGACACGTTGGGTTGCAAACCCCTCTTCATCACGTTAGGAAGGCAGAGGATGATAAAGGGTGCTGTGGTTATCCCATGGCGTGATTTTCTTGAGATAGATGAGCCTGAGGATTTAGCTCTCACGGCCTAAAATAGCTAAAAGTGAAGAGAAGGATTTTGGTTCGCACGTCATCAAATGGGTTTCCTCCCCTTCGGAGGCATCGAAGCATTTTCTGAAGCTTTTATAGCCTTCTTAAGGCTAAAGGTGCCTCTGCTTTGCTTCATGCATGATCCCCTTCGCAGTCGCCCAGGACTTTCTAACAAACCACGGATAGGAGGGATGGTTGCTGATCCAGCTCCTCAGAAACCTTATAGTTTTAGGGTCGCTGCTGTATCCGCTGCCGATGCACCCAAACTCCTCAGACAGACGTGAAATGGCATCATCTCTTATAACTTTAGCTAGAATGGAGGCTGCAGAGACGACCGGATATCTGGCATCAGCTTTGTGTTCTGAAATGACCTCGACGTCGAAGGAGAGGAGTTCCTTTACGTTCCTTCCGAAGCGGTCAGCGAGGGCGTCAGGGGCATCAATATAGGCTATGTGAGGCTTTAGGTCCTCAATGACCTCGCCCATTGCCTTGGCCTCCAAGAAGTTCAGCTTACGTAATCGCCTACGAGAGAAAACAAACCTGTCTATTTCTGCAGGCTCCAGCCTAACGTAAGAATGCTTAATTGCGGCCCTCCTTATTTTCGGTGCTAATGCCCTCCTTTGTGCAGGGGAAAGAGTTTTAGAGTCCTTAACGCCTAGCTTCTCCAGAGCTTTAGCTCCCTCTTCATCGACTAGCACTCCGGCGATGATCAGGGGGCCGATGACTGAACCTGTGGGGGGCGAGACGTTCCTCAACCTCTCCCCGCGTCATCAACCCCGCAAATCAGATCATTTGGCCTCAACCCGCTCAACCACGTATGAACATCATCAGAAACTCTTAACAACACCTCATCCCCATATATTTTAGGACCTGCATTGAACATCTTCGTTACTGGTAGAGCGGGCTTGGGGAAAACGACGGTCATACGAAGGGCTGTGGAAGAGCTAGACGGCATGGGTTACAGGCACGGCGGCATCTGTACACCTGAAATACGGGTAAATGGAGCTCGCGTTGGGTTTAGGATCATCGACTTAGCCACTGGTAAGAGTGGAATTTTGGCGCACGTCAACAATCCATCCGGACCTAAGATCGGCCATTATAGGGTAAACCTGTACGACGTCCAAGCGATCGGGGTAAATGCCATTAGAGAAGCCATCAAGAACGCTGACTATATAGTCATCGATGAGGTGGGGCCGATGGAACTCCTCAGCAAAGAATTTCGCGATGCTGTTCTTTCAGCTGTGGAATGTCCAAAACCGGTTCTGGGCGCATTACACTGGAAAAGGCGAGATTGGCTCTTAAAGGAAGTTAAGGACAAGTACGACGTGAGGATCCATAGAATAACCCCCCAGAACCGTGAATCGCTACATAGGACCTTAGTGGAGGAGATTGTAAAGTCCATCGAGGGGGTCGGGCATTGAGCCTTCCATTTCGGACGAAGGTGATGAAGGAGGGGTCTGTGGCCGTCCTCGTCCCAGCCCTTAAAAGCTCCCCCACATGCGCTCCGACCAAGCTCCCAGTATTCTACAATCCAAGAATGGAGTTGAACAGGGACATCGCTGTGCTCGCTCTGAGAACCTACCAAAAAATGGTCGGTAAGGGACTATCTATCTGCGAGCCCATGGCAGGTTGCGGCATCAGAGGGATAAGGTTTGCGACCGAAGTGGAGGGCATTGAAAGGATAGTTATGAACGACTTAAATCCTATGGCATCGAAACTGGCAGCCCTTAACGTAAGGAGGAATGCCCTCTCAGATCGTATCACCGTGGAAAACACGGATGCGAACCTCCTTCTTAGTGTTCACTCCCTTCCAGGGAAAAGGTTTGACTTCATCGACGTCGATCCCTTCGGTTCCCCCTCACCTTTTTTGGATTCGGCTATCAGGGCATTGGTTGACGGAGGTCTGATAGCGCTGACCGCAACGGACATGGCTCCACTTTGTGGAGTGCGCCCAAAAGCATGCATGAGAAAGTACATCGGGAGGCCATTGAGGACGGAATACTGCCATGAATTGGCAGTCAGGCTTCTGGTTGGCTATTTGGCTATTACGGCAGCTAGACACGGGTTCGGGATCAACGTTCTATTTAGCCATAGCGCCGACCATTACGTTCGCGTTTACGCTCAGGTCGTGAGGGGGATGAGAAAGGCAAATGAAACCGTGGCAGGGATGGGCTACATCTTACACTGCTTTAATTGCTTCCATAGGGAGTGGGCATTTGGCATAGCCAGCGCTCTGAAATCTAAATGTCAGGAATGCGGTCATGAATTAAGTGTTGCTGGGCCCCTATGGCTCAAAAATCTCTTCTCTAAAGAGTTCTTCACAGGGATGTTGCAAGAAGTTGAGAACGTAAGGCTGGGGAAGAAGAGGAGGCTGATGAAGATGATGGACATCATCTCCTCTGAGATAGGTGCCCCGCCGACGTACTACGTCATAGACAGGATAAGCGATAGGTTTGGGTTGATAACCCCATCGAAGAGAAGCGTTCTTAAGGCCCTTATCGAGCTTGGATATCAGGCCTCACCCACACACTTTAACTATGAGGGGATCAAGACAGACGCACCGGCCAGGTTAGTCAAAAGGGTGATAGAACAAGCGGCTTCTAGTAAGTTCAGACGAACCTCAAGGGCGGCTTAGACCCGTCTAAACGTTCAGCTTTTCCATCTTTTCCCAAGCTTGTTTTGCGAAGACCGTCGCCTTCTGCGGATAATCCGAAACCTTTATCTCAGCTATTACCGGGAAAGGCGTCGGTACACCTATGCCCCAGAGCATGGCCTCGTGGTCGGCCAAACCCGGTAAGTAATCACGCAGCCTCTCAGACCCGTACTCGGTATACATAAGTATAGCGTCTTGGTCATTTCCGCTCTTCAGCCTGAAGCACGCGACAGAGTTGCACTGGGAAATACAACTCTTCGAGACATACGCTGGCCTCTGAGTCATGAGGATCAACCCCACGTTATATCCGCCTGCCTGACTTATCGTTTCGATCACCGAGGACTTGACCTTGGACTGAGCCTCTGATGTCGCGATCTCCAACCCCCTCTCCGGTGCGATGTATTGCGCCTCCTCTATGATCAATATGCACGCGAAGTCCCCAAACGCCCTTCTTTCCATAGCGTAATCCCTTATTTTAGAGATTATGTGCCCCGCCGTCCTCTGCTGGTCCTCGATGTTCGTGTCCACGGAGAAGTCCACTATCAATATGGGGTTTTCCCTGATCTCCTCGATCACGTCCAGCGGCTCAACGGATCGATCTATGAAGTCGCCCTTTGTCTCCAAAAACCACTCAATGCTCTTCAGGGCCTCTTCCTGGATCCTTGGCGTTTTATATATGACCCCGCTGGCGAGTATCTCACCCGTTTTTGACAAGATGTTTTCTCTAGTTATTTCCATCCCATCGTGAGCTAATGCCCTTATGGCCTCTAGGACTGCAGCTCTTTCCCTGCCCTTCAGCTCTAATTTAGAAACTATGAACTCTGGGTCAGTAATCCTCGGAGTGAACTTACGGTAAGGGATGACCACCGCGCCATATTTTGTTAACGCTCCGTATTCCCCCCGTCTGTCGAATATTACAAACCTAGGTCTGGGTTTTAAGTTGGAGGCCTTCCCAACCAAATTTATGGCGAAGCTCGATTTTCCGCTCCTCGTCATCCCTGCAACAAGCATATGTCCTCTGGCGATCGCGTTCAAATCGATGTAGACTGGTAGGTTGGTCCCCCTCACCCTTCCTATTTCCAGCATGAGGGCGTTTTTGGCGAATCCCTTGGGGATGAGGACCTCTTTCAATTCCTCCTCAGTTGGCTCATAAACTGGATCCCAAGGGGATGGCGCCACCTCCATCATCCTCCACTTGTGATCTTCATCATAATATCCCAATATCTCAGCGAATGCGACAGTATATTCAAGCTTTTTCCCGTAGTCGGCCTTTCTACCCTTCATCCCGGCCAACGGTCCCGTCCTGCCAGTGACCATTTCGGGGTTATATGGCTGAATTCTGAAGGCTCGTACTAAGACAGGCACCATCTTCGTCGGGTGTCGTATGAAATAAAAGTTGTTTACCTCGACCTGGGCCTTTTCTAGGACAACGAATGAGAGGAGGTCATGGGTGCATCCGGATAAGGCGTAACCGATCGTCTTCATTTCATTCATCATTTAACACGCGCTCCCTTACCGCGGTTAGTTGTAAGATCGATATCAAAGAAGGGATGCGGATGTATAAATGCTAATCATGAGTCACTAAGGGTTGTTTTAAGTCGCCGTCCATCCTCCTTTTTCTAGAGATAGCCACAACGTAGACCTCAGAGCTGCTAGGCCTACTGGCCCTTGGTTTGAAGACCCTGACGGTCTCGAAGTACTTCTTAACATCCTTCACGAAGTCGTTTAGGAGATCACCTTGAAAGGCCTTCGTCAGGAAATTCCCTCCCACGCGCAAGCTTGATATCGCTATCCTCAGGGCAGATCTCGCCAGGTCTATTTGTCTAGCGTGATCCAGCTCCCATATCCCTGAAACATTTTGTGAGACGTCTGAGATGACGACATCGGGCTTTCTCGGTAGCCTCTCTTTAATGGAGTTCAGGACATCATGGCTGAGTATGTCCGCAACGATGGCATCCATATTTGGCTGATCGAACTTCTCTATGGGATTTATGTCCACCCCTAGGACATGCCCCCCCTTCCCAACTAACATTCTGGCCACCTGCATCCATCCGCCAGGCGCAGCCCCTAGGTCGACGACGACATCCCCACTCCTTATTAAGTTGTACTTTTTGGATATTTGAAGCAACTTGAAGGCAGACCTGCTTCTAAACCCCTCCCTTTTTGCGAGGCGATAGTAGTAGTCCCTCCTGTGCTCCTCAAGCCATCTTCTCGTCATCCTTTTGTCCCTCCTTGTTCTTTAGGTCGTTAGCTATACTCTGAAGCCATAGATCTAACTTTTGGCATCGCTCAGGCGAGATCGCTCCACCAAACCCACATTTTGAGATGTCTGGACATGAGGTGCATGGTATATCCATTATCGAATCGACCGTTACTGGACGTATTTTCGTGAAAATGCGATACGTCCACCTTCCGTTGTGGAGCTCACGTTTTCTCTCGATGGCCCCCTCCCTTTCGAGCTTTATCGCCAACCTTGAACCTATCCTACTGCTCGTGTTGAGCTTCCTCCAAAGCTCGCTTTGGAGGATTCCAACATCCCCTCTGCGGACTATGATTTGCACGGCGCGGCGTTCAAGTTCGCTTTGCCTAACCATTCTTAAGGCGCTCCTAGGATACGGATCGTTAGGTGCCCCTTACTCTATCTGCCTTGCTCGCCATATGTTAAATGGACATTTATTCCAACAGTAGTAGCTTCCCTTGCGAGTGCACGACATGCATTCCACGTTATCGAACGGTCTTGGTTTGCGAATTTTGGGTGGCCTTTTCCTGCTCAAGAAGACCCCAATATATATAGACACGAGCGCTTTTTTATGTTTTGTTTTTACGGCAGCTGTAGGGATACGTCAATTGACGAAAATAAGTACGTCAATCATCGAAAATTTTATCTGCTTGAACTGAAGTAGGTGAAAGCAACCGAATCCTGTAGCAAGACCGGCTTTGGGGTAATCATATGTCAAGCTCACAGAATGGCATCTTAAGTGAAGAGGCTACCGCCAAGCTGGAGGCCCTCGGCAACCCTCACGTCGTGTCCCTCGTCAAGAAATACGTCAGGTTATGTAAACCCTCAAATGTCTCGGTCATCACCGATGATCCGAGGGACATAGCATACGTCCGACGGTTGGCCCTCAAGAATAAAGAGGAGAAAGAGTTGAGAATGGAGGGCCACACAGTCCATTATGATGGCTATTACGATCAGGCCAGGGATAAGCGCCATACAGCGATCCTCCTGCCAAAAGGTCAGAAACTAAGCCATGGGGTCAATACGATGGATAGAGAGGCCGGGCTTAAGGAGGTCATGAGCTTATTCGATGGTGCCATGAGGGGCAAGGAATGTCTGGTGAGGTTCTTCTGCCTCGGACCGAGGGATTCCCGCTTCTCCATCCTCGCCCTGCAGTTGACGGACTCAGCTTACGTTGCCCACAGCGAGGACATCCTTTATCGGCCTGGATACGAGCAGTTCAAGAAGCTAGACGGATCTGATGACTTCTTCACTTTCCTGCACTCAGCTGGAGAACTCGATGATAGAGGCTGCAGTAAGAACATAGATAAACGGCGGATCTACATCGACGTCCTAGACAAGAAGGTCTACTCAATAAACACCCAATACGCTGGGAACAGCCTTGGGTTGAAGAAACTCGCCTTCCGCCTCGCCATACATAAGGCAAATCACGAGGGCTGGCTTGCTGAGCATATGCTCATCATGGGCGTCCACCCTGAGGGTAAGGACCGCGTGACGTATTTCACGGGGGCGTTCCCGAGCGCGTGCGGGAAGACGTCCACGGCCATGATCCCAGGTCAGACCCTCGTCGGGGACGACATCGCGTACATTAAGAAAGATGAGGAGGGGAACGCTCGAGCTGTAAACGTAGAGTCAGGCGTGTTCGGCATCATCACCAACGTGAACCCGATCGACGACCCATTGATCTACAGGGCTTTGACGACTCCGAGGGAGGTGATATTCACAAACGTATTGGTGAACGATGGCGTGCCCTACTGGCAGGGTATGGGGCGCGATGACATCCCTAAGAGGGGGATCAACCATTCTGGCGAATGGTGGGAAGGTAAGAGGGACGCTGAGGGCAAGGTCATCCCGCTCTCACATCCCAACGCCAGGTACACGATGCGGATCAGCGAGCTCGAGAACGCCGACCCGATGTGCGATGACCCTGATGGGGTCATCGTGCGCGGGATCCTGTACGGCGGCCGAGATTCAGACACCAACGTGCCCATATATGAGTCCCTGAGCTGGGAGCATGGGGTTTACATCGGCGCAACGATCGAGTCAGAGACCACGTCGGCCACGATCGGCGAGACCGGGGTTCGCGTGCTCAACCCGATGGCGAACATGGACTTCCTGACCGTGCCTCTCGGGGCCTATCTGACGAACCACATCGAGTTCGGCAGGAAGTTGAGGAATCCCCCTAAGGTGTTCGCCGTCAACTACTTCCTCAAGTCCGGAGGGAGATACTGCAATAGGAAGGTGGACAAGAAGATCTGGCTCCTCTGGGCTGAAGGTCGCGTCCACGATGAGTATGAAGCGCTCAAGACCCCCATAGGATACCTGCCAAAGTATGATGACCTTAAGGGGCTCTTCGAACGCGTCTTCAACAGAGGTTACGCGAGGGGTGACTATGACCTGCAGTTCTCCATCCGCGTGGATAAGCTGCTCGAGAAGATCTCTAGGGTGGAGGAGATGTACGAGTCTGAGCCTGGCATGCCCAGGGAATTCTGGGATGTACATAACCAGCTGAAGGAGGGCCTGAGGGCTCTCAGGGCGGAGTCAGGTAGGTCCGTGGTGCCCCCCTCCTATTTCAGTTGACCCCCCTCCTTTATATGGCGCCTCCATGGGAAGCATCGACGGACTATAGAACGGATCGCTGGTTTCGTCGATGTCTATAGCTATACATCGTCCGGCTTCGTCAGGTCAACCTCTTCCTTGGAGGGAACTATTATCCATCTTCTATCCATCTGAACCTCACCTACCCTTAATTTTCCCTTTCTCCATGCCTCGATGGGCCTAGCTTGATAGCTTCCAAACTTTAGCGGGATCGTGAGAAATTCTCTGGGTTTAACGGGTATTCTGAGCTTGTCCCCCTCAAAACGCGTCAATAGCGGGCTGAAGTCTATGAGGAGCTTTCTCGCCGCAGGCTTAGCGCCTCCCTTATGTTTCCAAGAGCTTAATATTGAGACCGCTGTCCTGATCGCTGAGACTACGTATTGAGTGTTGTAATCGTACATCTTTCTTAATTCACCATAACAGACATGATGAAGCCCCTTTACACTAAAGCTCTTTGTCTCAAAAACCTTGCAACTAGTTGTTTTACAGAAACATCTTTAAACATCACTTAGCGCAACAAGCGTTTGGCTGAGAGGCTCGACATCTCATTCATAACTTTGAAGATGTGGATTTATCAGGGTAAAATTAGGGCTGTGAGGTCTCCAAGTAGAAGGTACCGCATACCTGAAAGCGAGGTTCTGAGGATTATGGACAAGGAGCCGCGCCCTAGAAATAGGGCCATAATATACGCTAGAGTGTCAGGCTCGGATCAGGTTAAGGAGGCTCTACAACTACGGAGAAAAACTACCTAATCCAGTTCCAATAACCATGAAAGCCAAAACTAACCGCGGTAGAAGTGGAAAGAAAAATCGCGTGAAGATTAGGGTTCCCATACGCTATGTTTGGGCCTCGCCTTACGGTTATCATAGTCCAGCCGATCCCTACAGGGCAGCCACCGATGGAAGGAAGGGCGGTGGGAACCCGCGGGCCACTGGAGATAGGGATAAACCAGCGTTCACGCTTGGCGTGGATGGGCGATTTGAAGCTAAAGTCATCACGTGATACGTAATGATATGCTAAAAATCACCCCTATGAGAAAAGTTAATTAATAGTTGAGTGATTTTAAAGGGTGTTGAGCGGGGGTTGCCAAGCTTGGTCAAGGGATCGTCCGACAAGAGGCGCAGCCCTGTGAGGAGCGCTCCTCGGGTACAGGCGGCTGTCTCGTAGGAGTTCGTGGGTTCAAATCCCACCCCCCGCACTAAAATTGCACAAAACACGTTTATA
>CAZTBK010000025.1:0-11293 GCA_964611975.1 uncultured Candidatus Bathyarchaeia archaeon
GCCTTTAAAGCCTCTTCTGTGTTCATCTTTCCACGGCTTTCCGGCAGTGGAGTAACAGTGCTTGCAGCGAAGGTTGCAGGCGTATGTTAAATCCCAGACAACAAGGAATGGCGCTGAGTAGCTTATCCAGCCTTGTAGTTTCACCATCTTTTTCGAGAGGCTTTTTTACTGCTCTTTTGGATAAAGGATTGATAGCTATTCTTTAGAGAAGTTATGATTCAGAAATATTTTTATTGTTTCAAGGAATTACATGGCATGTGGGAGGTAAAACACTTAAAGCGAGGGTTGACTGGCAGAACGAGAAGGTTATATCGGCAGAGAATATTTAAGGAGTTACAAATAACGCCCTTTATACAACACCACAAATACAACACCCAAAGAATCAACAGAACCGATAGGGCGCAGCTTAAATAATCCGTGGTAATGATCTTGGGCAGGCGTCGAAGAAAAGTTATACCGCGTTTAAAAATAAAATTGCCAAAAATTTTTCTATGCCCGAGGTGTGGTGAAAGGGCGGTCAGAATCGATGTGATGAGGGATAGGAAAAGAGCTTTAGTTCGGTGCGGGAATTGTGGACTGGAGGAAGAGTTCACCATTATGCCATCTATGGAGCCGATCGACATCTATTGTAAGTTCACGGACCACATCTATGGGCGCGGTTAAGGTTTAAAGTGAGTGTGAAGGATGGGCAAAACAGAGAGATACCTTCTTGACAAAATAAGAAAAGACGGGGCCATACATCTGACGCTTTTGGATCCGGAAAACTTCACCCCACAAACCGCATTGAATATATCTGAGGAAGCCGAGGCGGCTGGGACAGCAGCCATCATGATTGGAGGTTCTACAGCTGTGTCTTCTCTTGAACTTGATGAGGTCGTCAAAAAAGTTTCTGAGAACCTTTCTATCCCAGTAATACTTTTTCCCGGCAATGTATCTGGGATATCCCCACATGCCGACGCTGTGTGGTTCATGTCCCTTTTGAACTCTAGGGATCCGTATTTCATCACAGGAGCTCAAGCATTAGGTGCCGCGCTCGTCAAACGATACGGATTAGAGCCCATCCCTATGGGTTACATAATCGTTGACGGAGGAGGGACGGCCGGCTTAATAGGCCAGGCTAATCCAATACCTTATGACAAACCCGATATCGCGGCTCTCTACTCTTTAGCCGCTCAATATCTTGGAATGCATTTTGTGTATCTGGAGGCTGGCTCTGGCGCTAAAGAACCTGCACCTCCAGAGATGATATCAAAGGTACGCGCCGTCATCGACATCCCGCTCATTGTTGGTGGAGGGATAAAGACAGGAATTGATGCAAGTAAACTTGTGAAGGCAGGTGCAGATGCTATAGTGACGGGTACCGCAGTTGAAGAAGCAAGGGGTAAGGCCGGAGAGAAAATTGGTGAGTTGGTGCAAAGCATAAGGCGCGCCTCAAAAGAAAGGGTGAGGGCCTAACCTCAAATATATGCGCCACTTTCATAGAAGGAGAAAGAGGGATTTGATCCTCCTTTCTGCCCCTAATCATTAAGGAAGGGAAAGAATTTGCAGTTGGCTGCAACGGAAGAGTATAGGCAATACTTCCGAGACTTGGAAGGAAAGCTGCAAGCCCTTTACAACATCGCTAAGGAAGCTAGAGCTAAGGGTTTAGACCCGTCTCTTAAGCCAGAGCCTCACGTTGTAAAGGACTTCGCTGAGATGGTCGAGGGTTTAGTCGGCCCTCCAGGCGTGGCTGAGAGGATCCGAGATTTAAACCAAAAAATAAGTCGTGAAAAAGTTGCCTTTAAGATAGCTGAAGACATAGTCCATGCGGGCTTTGGGCATCTGAACGAACGGCAAGCTGCTGAACAAGCGGTCAGAACGTCCTTGGCCATACTGACTGGTGGCATAACGGCAGCCCCCATCCAAGGTATTTCAGCCGTCAGGATCAAGAGGAACCCAGACCGTAGCCGCTACCTGGCTATATACTTCGCCGGTCCAATACGATCAGCCGGAGGGACAGAGCAGGCTCTGACGCTGGTGATAGGTGACTTTATCCGTCGTCGATTGGGCTTGGACAGGTACAAACCAACACCTGACGAGGTCAGACGTTTCATCGAGGAGGTCAGGATTTATGAAAGAGAGGTCTCTCGCTTTCAATATCATGTATCAGATGAAGAGCTTGAGAGGGCCATAAGTAACATCCCCGTTGAGGTGACCGGGGTAGGGACCGACCCAGTTGAGGTTTCATCTTTTCGGAACCTCCCCCGAATTGAAACGAACAACGTTAGGGGCGGGGCTCTACGTGTAGTAAACGACGGCGTCATAGGCAGGTCTCAAAAAGTTTGGAAAATTGTGGATGACCTTGGAATAGAGGGATGGGAATGGCTGAAGGATGTGAGGAAGGTCGAAGCTGAGGGTGTGAAAAAGGAGTTTTTATACATGGAGGACGTGATTGCTGGTCGCCCGATATTCTCCTTCCCATCAAAAAGAGGTGGGTTCAGGCTTAGATATGGTAGATCCAGAAATACCGGTTTAGCTGCCTTAGGTGTTCACCCCGCCACCATGTCTATCTTGGAGGGCTTCCTCGCGATAGGGACTCAGATACGAATTGAGGGGCCAGGAAAGGCCGCCATAGTCCTTCCCGTCGATACGATCGAACCTCCAGTTGTAAAACTTAAAGATGGGTCCGTTGTTAGGGTGGGTTCCCTATCAATTGCTGAAAAAATAAAGACTCAAGTGGAGAAAATCCTCTTCTTAGGAGACCTACTTGTGGGTTTCGGAGAATTCCTGGAGAACAACAAACCATTGCTCCCTCCAGGCTACTGCGAGGAGTGGTGGGTTCAAGATTTAAATAACATGATATCAGAGAAGTTCGATGGGTCAATCGATGCAGCGGCAAAGGAGGCAGGGCTGCCATCTAGTCGCCTAAAACTATTCTTAGAAGAGCCGTTCAAATCTAAACCGACACCTCAAGAAGCCTTAATAATTTCTAAAAAAATCGGCGCACCCTTACACCCTTGCTTTACGTATTTTTGGGGAAACATAAACATCAGAGAGTTGTTGGAGTTAAGGAAAGCTCTGCTCCGGTCTGAAAAGGTCGTGGAGAATGGCATCATAAAAAGGACGGAGATCCCTCTATCCATTGGCGTTAAATCAACGTTAGAAGCACTCTGCGTGCCTCACAAAATCTCGAGCGGAAAGATAATCGTAGAGAAAGCATCCCCCATCCTTGTGGAGTGCCTTCAAATTGACAAACCGAAGTCCGAGGTTAAATCAAGCAGATCAGCGATAGAACTGATCGAAAGACTTTCCGGTATTAAAGTAAGAGAAAAAGGTGGGACATACGTTGGGGCAAGGATGGGTAGGCCTGAAAAAGCGAAGAAAAGAAAGATGCATCCGCCTACTCATGTCCTCTTCCCAGTAGGTTTGGCTGGAGGTCCTCAAAGGGATATTCTGAAAGCCGTGGATATGAGAAGGATCCAGGTCGAGATCGTGAGGAGAAAATGTCCAAACTGCGGCGTTATTACGTTTAAGCCCCTCTGTCCAAAATGTGGTGCGAAGACTATATTGGAGAAAACCTGTCCAAGGTGCGGGCGCATAATCGAAAAGGATGAGTGCCCGGTTTGCGGCGCCCCAGCCGTTAACTATGAAAGGCGGCAGATAAATATCAAGGAGATCTATGATGAGGCCTGCGAAAGGGTAGGTCTGCCTTCCCTTAAAATATTGAAGGGCGTAAAGGGACTACTGAGCAGTACGAAGACGCCTGAACCCATGGAAAAGGGTATCCTCAGGGCTAAGTATCAACTTTATGTCTTCAAAGATGGTACAATACGGTTCGACGCGACGAACGCGCCATTGACGCACTTCAAGCCATCTGAGATCGGGGTAACTGTTGAAAAGCTCAGGAAACTAGGATATACCCATGATTCAAATGGAAAGCGGCTCAAGGATCGAAATCAGGTATGCGAACTTAAGGTTCAGGATGTTATAATTCCTGAGAGTTGCGCAGAATACCTTGTAGAAATCACACATTTCATTGATGATTTGCTTCATAGGTTGTATGGGTTATCCCCATATTATAAGGTGAAAAAAAGGGATGACCTCATTGGTCATCTGATCATTGGGTTAGCACCACACACGGTAGCTGGAGTTGTTGGGAGGGTGATAGGCTTCACAAAGGCAAGCGTTTGTTTCGCGCATCCGTTATGGCATAACATAAAGAGAAGGGATTGCGATGGAGATGAAGACTCCATCATACTTGCCCTAGATGTTCTTCTTAACTTCTCGAGATCCTATCTCCCGGCGCGAATAGGCGGGATGATGGACGCACCCCTCCTCATAATTTCCACTGTTAATCCACTTGATGTGGACGAAGCGCGCAGCGTCGATACCTCGGGCTTTTACCCTGTGACTTTCTATGCGAGCTCTCTAAGAGGGGCCAAACCGAGCGATGCGAACCAGCTTGTGGAGACGGTCGCTAACAGACTAGGTACGCCTGGTCAATTTCAAGGCTATCACTACACACACGACACCACCGATATAAACATGGGGAATCTCCAGAGCGCATATGTTAAGTTAGGGTCGATGGCAGATAAGGTTAAAGCACAACTGCTCCTAGCAGAGAAAATTGAGGCAGTAGATGTAAGGGAGGAGGCTGAAAGGGTTCTATCAACGCACCTCATTCGAGACATAATAGGAAACCTGAGAGCCTTTACAGGGCAAAAATTTAGGTGCAAAAGATGTGGTACGAATTACAGAAGACTGCCCCTCTCCGGGAGATGCGTGAAATGTGGCGGGGAAATAACTTTCACAGTTCACAGAGGCGGAATTGAAAAATACTTGGAATTGTCTGATCAAATAATTAAGAAGTATGGAGTTCAGGAGTATTTTCAGCAGAGGATAAACCTCATCAAGGATGAGATAGGCCTTCTATTTGAAAGAAGGGCTAAACAATCCAAGCTCATGGAGTACATATAGAATGGGTAAATGCGGTTAATGAGAGAGTTAAGGATCACCTCAGTCTTGTACCACATTTGATACAGAACCTCGAGCTTGGCGCGTTCAAATACCCACAATTTGGGCATTTGATCGGTGCTGGTGCGGGAGGGATGGGCGGTGCTGCCTTCCCCTCTTTCGGGGGCGCGGGAAGCTTCAGCGCTTTGTTTAGAAGTATTACATCCCCAACCCGGAGTACATCCTCGCTTGGAACGTTGACCTCGGCGCCTGTTCTTGTCGTGACTAAGAGGGCTATCTCCTTCTCTTCTAGGTTTATGGAGATGTCTTTTACGTTCCCGATGATCACCCCCTCAGAATCGATTACTTGTTTCCCGATCATCTTCTCTCTTGAGAGAAATTTTTTTGCCATTTTAAAACACCAATTAAAATACTACGATGGCCTTCATATTAAAAGCGTTTCCTCTAAAAGTCGAGACTGAAATAGGAAATGTTGGCAATAGATAAGATTTTAGCTTTCATCCTTTCGTCCCGCCCAGACCTTACGCGCGCAGACGTCGAGAAGATGATCCAAATTAAAAAGAAGGGCGCTGGAGGGTTGCTGACCGATGAGGGGGCCGCGTACCTCGTGGCCATGGAACTTGGGGTGAAGTTGCCCGATACGGAGAAGTTTAAGACCAGCGTGGCAATTAAGGACCTGGTGGCCGACCTAAACGATGTTTCTATCACAGGACGGGTTTTACTAGTTTATCCAGTTAGGTCCTTTACCAGATCAGATGGATCCGAGGGTAAGGTTTCAAAGCTTCTCATCGCTGATAAAACTGGTTTACTGCGCGTCGTTTTATGGGACGAAAGGACAAGTATAGTATCCCAGAATGAGCTCTCCCCGAATCAAATCATAAAAATTTTGCATGGATATGTCCGCAGAGGATTAGACGACGAGCTAGAGCTTCACGTAGGCAGGAATGGAAAAGTAATTGCTTCCCCACCTGATATTGAGGCGAGCGATTACCCAAAGGTGGAGAGCTTCTTTAAGAAAATCGTCGAGCTAAGCGAGGGGGACAGGTACGTGAACATTCTTGGTGTAATATCAAGGCTCTCACCGATAATCACGTTTAAGAGATCTGATGGGAGTGAAGGGCGAATCATGCGAGTTAGGTTGGTTGATGAAACAGGAAAGGTGAGCCTTATTTTATGGAACGACAGGATCGATGACGTCGTAAAGGCAAAGAGAGGATGGTTTCTGAGGGCCACGGCAGCTAGGGTGAAGAGGGGGATAGGAGGGGAGATAGAGGTTCATGCCGGGAAAGGATCTAAAATTACGGTTTCTCCTGACGTCCCAGTTGAACTTAAGCTTCCTCTGCCCTCCTTCACTAGAATTAGCGAACTGAAGCCAAACATGCCAGATGTGGACGTCTTATCAAGAGTTGTGAGCGTAGGCCAGATCAGAAGATTTGAGCGCGCATCAGGCGAAGCTGGTCAGGTTGCAGATTTGATAATTAATGATGGCAGCGGCTCAGTTAGGCTAGTGGTTTGGGATGAGCATGCAGAGGTGATTAAGAAGATCTCGCCAGGAGACTTAATTCTGATCGAGGGAGCTTATACTCGTGAAGGAGCTACGGGCCTCAGCCTCAATTTGGGAAGATGGGGCACGATCAAAGTGAACCCAAACGTACAAGAGAAAGGTTCTTACCCAGGTCAAAGAGAAGAGGACGTCGATTAACCAACTTAAGCTTGATATGGGGCTCGTGACCTTAAGGGGGCAGCGTCTGAAAAACCATGGTCAGATCGGTAACAACATTGAGCGATAGGTTCGATCGACATCGCACCCTTCAGAGTAAGAGACGAGACTGGTCAGTTAGAGCATTATTTTGGGGGGAAGCATCTGAGGCCGTCAAAGACCTTCCCGAGGGGACTGTGATAAAAATTGAAAATTGCTTGTGTCAAAGAGGGGTAAGTGGGGCTCCAGAGCTTCCCCTCTGGAACTATTACAGTTCTGTTAAGCCTTGGTCCGTTGGCTCACCCTCACGCTTATGCTCGTAGCCTCGTTAGGGGCTGCTCACGGCACGTCCCCGTAGTACCCCTCGCTTTCGGGCACCCTCCCACCCACACCCTCGGAATATAAGGTGAGGGGGGTATTAAACATCACCAAACTAACTTAACAGAACCACTGTTACCAAAGTTAGAATTTTATCTGGCAAATAAAAACATCACTAGCGCTCAGTAATAGGGCTCCGCTGTAGTGGAATAACTAGCCCTTGATTAAATAAATTAAAGCTCTGAAAGCGAACGTTTACTTCTCTTCTTTCTCCTTGGTCCCTTTAGGCTTTGCGACGGCGATTTCTATTGTTGAGACATTGACCTTCCCCCCGTCTTGGCGCGTAAGTTCCTCCGTACCTATCTGTATGTTTTTGACTTCAAGATCCTTAACGAACGCTCGTCGCATGAGTTCCACAACGTCGACTGCGCGGCTTGTCGCGCGCCCTCTGGCCTTCAAAATCACCTCCGAGGCCCCTGAGTTAAAGAACGTCAAGCACGCCACGATATAGTTCATGACCGGCTTACTTCCAACCAGGACTACATTCTCTTGCTTTTTTTCAGACATACCGATAAAACCTCTGGGTTATTTTCTGATAAGGCTAAAATGTTTCAACTGTATAAAGTTTACGATAGCTTTAAATGCTTTTTCATCTTTTTCTCAAAATTCACGCAAAAGTAAAAGGCTTAATGTCACGATCAACAGTGCAGTCGGGACGAAGATGGCCGCTGCATACTTTTTTGTAATATGAAACGCTGAATCAACCAAAAGGCTAAGCTTATCTAGGCCTTCCTTTCCGATCACCTTAACGCCACTGACTTTACCTACCTTAAACGATACCTCTGATGTTCGCATCCTGGCGAGGGCCTTGCGCACGGCCTCTTTAACATAGGAAATCAGCTTCTCTTTATCTAGCGCTTCTCCGATGGGATGGTAACCGCGCTCCACTAAGGTTAACGCATTTACAGCGTGGGTGTCCGTTGTCAAAACCTCCCCTTCTTCGATGCCTAGAAGTTTAAGCGATTTAAATATCCTCTCGCGGAGGCCGCTAATCATGTTATTCCCGTCGATGATCACATATGCGACAGTTTGCTTTCCAGTGCTGACCGTAAAGGCGACTATCCCTCCGTTTCCCATGCCCTGCCTCAGATCAAAATCCTGTGGTATAACCTTAGCCACACCGACCTCGAATTTCGTCTGAGGTTCCCTTAACGCTGTTGCTATCGCGTCACTAGCGGCCTCTCGAATGTCTTCTAAATCTCTATCTGATAACATAGGCGTCTTCTTAGATGCCTCTATGCTATTGTGAGCATCGATAACCACGATCGTTCTAGCGCCCAGCTCCATGCCCCTCTTAGCTATCTCAAACCCAATCTCTGGCGGCACATCCTCCATGCTTTTTGGGGCACACGTGATCGTTACAAGCCCGTCCCTCCCAAAGAACTGACATGTTGCCTTCGCGGAACCGAACTCCCTGCGCACGAGCGCGGTCGCCGTCGCTGTGAAACTTGAAAACTCGGCTAGGTCCTCTATCTCTTTAAGTGCCTTTATGCATTGACGCTGGGAAGTTAAGTTCAATTCATGTCCTGAAGTGCCGTGAGGAGCCGCGACCACACACTCAAACTTTTTCTCTAAGGATTTCTGAATCATGTATGGAAAGTTACTGCTCCCAAGATTTTTAAATGGTCCTGGATGGATGGCGGGGACAACCATGAGGGCTCTGATTTTTTCATGATCTCTAAATGCAATCAACGCGACATGAACATCTCTGTTATGTCCCAATCTTTCAAAACATGCCTCAAGAGGGGATGATATACCTTCGATCCAGCTGTATGCAAAACCCCTTAAGAGTTCTATTGAACCTATGCCAACCACGTCCTTTCCGTATTCATCTATGAGGTTGGTGAAAATACGCGTGGCGATCAACGATGTAAGGTTTGCCACGAAAAGCACCAAAAACACTGAACAACCCCACCTCCCCCAGAAGGTTAAATCAACCATAAGGCAGAATAGGGGCTGAGCGATCGTTGAAGCCAGAATCCTCTGCTCATCAAGAGATGATATGGTGAAAAAGGCGAGATAACGTATGGCCGTCACTGCGCAAGATCCCAAGATGGACGCGTAAAATAAACCATCGTGGTAACCAGCGGCTTGGGACACCCCTCCTACCAAGAGGATGGCAACCCATAGAGCGCATGAAACTGTGGACAGAGCGGTACAACGCCTCAGGTCGAATATCTCATCCCCCCTAGCGATGGCCCCCCTCAGAATAGCGTCTCCAAGGGCGCTCGGAAGTGCTAACCCCATCGCTCCGAATATTAATCCAGCGTAAAAACCCTCAGGCGATCGGGAAGCGATGAGAAAAGCCATCGAGCTCCCCCCGATGCTTATCAGCAACATAAGGACGAGCAACGCTCGATGCGACGGAAAGGTAAATAAGGAACGGTAATGACGAATCGCGCGTGTCACGTGGCTTTCCCTGGTCATAGACCGCACTCAGCTGATTTTACTTTTTAATGTTTTTAACATTACTCCTATGAGCCATTTATTTGAGCGCCTTAAATGAAAAGATAAGAACCTTTAATAGTTTGATTTTAAATATCTAAAGGGAAAACTCGGAAAAAGCTGGTTTACTTGATGAGTGGAAGATCTGGAAGTTGGATTAAAGTTGGTGACCTAAGGCCAGGCTTAAGAAGGGTGAATCTGGTCGCGAAAATCGTGAACGTAGGCGAACCAAGAACGGTTACCTTCAGAAGGGATCTATCCGAACATAGAGTCGCCGATGCCTTAGTTGGCGATGAGACAGGCTCGGTGCTATTAACGCTGTGGGATAACAACATCGACAAGTTCAACGTGGGCGACGTCATTGAGGTCAGAAATGGTTATACATCTCTATTTAGGGGATCGTTGAGGCTTAACATAGGCTTTTATGGCTCAGCTGAGAGTGTGGAGAAGGACATTAGTGAGGTAAACGAGGAAAATAATCTTTCTGAAAAAAGTTATGGAGGAGCAGGGTACAGGTATTAAAGGGATGCTGCGGTTTAGTTTAGGTCCTCCTCATTTTTTCTAGGGCCTTTTTGACGCCTTCGCAGCCTTCTGACTGCTTTGCATACACTATCTCAAACGCCTCCTTTGAGGACGTGAAAGTTACCTCCTCACCAGTACATTCACTTACCAAGAATTTGGCGGCTTTAAGGACCTCCCCATTAAGTGTCGCGTCCGCAACGTCAGCGACGTGGACGATCAACGCCTCGATCGTCTTGGGACTTATTGGCCCAGATCTTCCGTGGTGGGATGCTATTATATGGAGCAGCTCGATAGGTGCCTTCCTCTTATACAGCTCGCAGAGAGCTAACGTTAAATGATTCAAGCGCTCCCCCAGAGGGGATGGGCCATAGGTCCCGTTCTCCTTCTCCACGTAGGTCATCGGTTTAAAGATATCATGCAACAGGACCCCTGCTAGAACTAGGTCCCGATTAACCCTTCCTCGATAGATTTCCTCTACGGAATCGCATAGCGCTAGGGCGACTTTAGCCGTCGATATGATGTGCTCCAAAAGGCCCTTAGGATAGCTGTGGTGTTGTGTCTTTCCTGCTGGGCTTATCGATACGGGTAATCCCATACCTCGTATATTGGCTGGTGCCGACGACAGAGTTGGGTTCGACACCAATTCACGCACGAGGCTCCGTAGCTTTCTATCCTGAATTTGGTTTACGATTTGCATGACCCTCTTCTGCATTATGCTCTCCCTACTGATTTAAGGCATAAAACGCCGATGAGTGCTTAATAGTTTTTCAAGCTCTTAAGCAGAATAGGCTCCCGGGAATAGGCTCACATCCTCGTTCGAACCTCGGCTTGTATGCTCATATTCTTAAGCCCGTGAAAGATGAAACTGGCTCAGATTATTAACTTTAACCCTAGGGCGGAAAGGCTCTGGGTAGCGTTCCGGTAGTGCCGATAGGTATTTAAATTATTACCACTATGGTAATATTTGAGATGGCGTACTACGATTTATGGGCTGCGTTGTGGAGCTGGAGGAGGGAGTTTACCGTAGCCGAGTTCAGGTCCACCTTCCCCAGCCCAAGCCCGAATAAGGTCCTACACGACATGGCTAGGAAGGGCTTGTTGGAGAAGGTGGGCTGGGGCAGGTACAGGGTTAACTCTCCAAGGGAGTACTTGGGGGCGAGGTTCAACGTTAGAGACGCGTATGAATTAGTTAGAGGAGCTGGGATGGATTACGCGTTCACGGGTCCTGACGCGGTCTTCTTCTGGACTAAGGGTGGTTATAACGTGGACCGCTTCTTCGCCTTCTACCCGATCCAC
>CAZTBK010000026.1:0-5897 GCA_964611975.1 uncultured Candidatus Bathyarchaeia archaeon
CGTTATCAGGTCCTAATGGATCAATCCTCAGGTTGACGCTATCGACGATTATCTTAGAAGCTAATCCCGCGCCACCTAAGTACTTGGCCGCCAACGTTGGTTTCAGCTGCTTACTACTAATTTTCCTTTTCGACAGATCAACATACAAGATCCTTACCAGAATATCCCCTCAATATTTTTCCTTCCTTCCGTCCCACGCTTCAGCCAAGGATGTGCCATAACATTTAGGTTCCATCAGTCTTTTTTTACATGCAAAATATTAAACTATTTGGACTATTTAGGTTCAATTTTAGGTATTTATACCTATATAGAGACATCTAATGCAGAGGTTGGCTCGTCAGTAATAACAATTTTTACTGGTATATTCGTGCTGAAATCCCACCCCCGCACCACGGATAACTCCCTGCAGCTTTTGATCGCGATCAATTAATTAACTGTCAATTTTTAGTTTATACAAATGTCTCTTTACCAAACCACGCCGTCACCGTGAAGGAGGGAATTAAAGGTAAGAAGGCTGGTTAACAGGTATGTACACGCCTTAATGCTTTCGGACGCTTTGTTGCATAATCCTTGAGTTTTGCCAATTTTATGCTAAAAATTCTTGCCACTCCCTTCATGGTACTATCAACTTAAGGCACCTCCTTTTATGATTTTGGGCATTTGTGCGATTCTGGTTCTGGGTCGCACGGGGGATCTACCAGGGTCATGTGGTATCTAACACAGTTGTAGTAGGCCTTCCATGCCTTCAGTCAAGCTCTGGCCCCTCATAGGCTCCTGTCCCTTGGGAAGTATAGGTCAAAGTCTTTTAAGCGCTGCTTAACCTCCTTGCTAAGCTTCTCCATTAGGTTGTGAACTTACCACGCTGGACTATGTAGTGTATTCCAAGTTCTGGCATGGCTCCAAATACCATCGGATCCCATCGGCCACAACAATCCTGACTCCCGTACCTCTCCTTCAGATGCTTTAAGCTATACGCAACGAGGACGTTCCTTGTCCAGCTCAGCCTTACAGCTAAGAACCTCCTACTCGTAGGCTCCATGACCAAGGTGCAAGGCCCACTAAGCCCTAGAGAAGCGTCCAAGCTACTTTCGGACGACCTCATGACTCCTCCTGATGAACGGATATATAGCCCTACCGACTCTCCTAAGGCTCAAACCAGAGAAGGTAGAGGTACAACGTATGAGCAACAACAGGCAACGGCATCCCCCTCAAAAAAGTCAAGGATGACACCCAGCCTAATCGAGAGATAAAACCATAACGAAACCTCTGAAGTTAACAGCACTTATGGAGCCCCCACTAAGTTTATAGCTTGTTCGCCCCTCATCTCTGTTGAAGATGTCCATCACATGTGATAGATGTCGTTCTGCCTCAGCCGAGGTCGATCTGCCGTACGCCGGACTCAGGTTATGTCCTCGATGCTTCAAGGATTATTATATAAGGAGGGTTAGGCGTACAGTCGAAGACTTTAAGATGTTTAAGCCGAACGACCGTGTGGGCGTCGCGGTCTCCGGAGGCAAAGATAGCATGGCACTACTCCACAGTCTCAAGCAGGCTTTTCCATCCGCTGAGTTCATTGCCTTACACGTCGATCTAGGGATAAAGGGTTACTCCGAACATTGTAGGGAGAGGGTCGAAGAACTCGTGGGGATGCTGAACGTTAAACTTAAGGTATTCGACATCCAGGAGGAGCTCGGGTTCTCGATAGAAGACTTCAGAAAGACCCCCTACAGGCGTAAGGTCTGTTCTGCCTGTGGAACGATAAAGAGACACCTCTTCGAGGTCTTGGCTGAGAGGGCTGAAACAAAGATCTTGGCCACTGGCCATAACCTAGATGACTTCGTCTCCATGATGTTTAACAACTTCTTCAACGCGAACTGGCCTCAGCTCGTGAGGTTGAAGCCTGTTCTGGAGCCTTCGATGCCTAATCAGACGATCAAGGTTAAACCCCTCATAAGGGCTCCCGAAGAGGAGAACCTCCTTTACTGCCTATACTCTGACGTCCCATTTCGAGGGGAGAACTGTCCATACGCCCACACGGAGAGGCTTAGAAGAAATCGGGAGACTTTAGGATGCCTCTCTAAGGGGAACCCCAACTTCAAGTATCAGATGCTTAGAACCTTCCTAAAGTTGATTCCCATACTCGAAGAACGTGTTGAGAAGCCGAAACTTATAAAGTGCAAAGTGTGCGGTTACCCCTCTTCCTCTCAAATATGTGCGTTCTGCAGAAGAGTTGAGATGGTCAAGGAGGCTCTTCGAGGGATTCACTCGACATCCCCCCACGTTATTTAGCCTCCTTGAAAGCGGAAAGACATATGTGAGCCATAAATGCGTAAAATGACAACCCCGCTAAAACCCAAATATAAGTAAACGTTATTTTAGACGGATGGGTAAAGATGGCTGTCATGGCCTTAAGGAACGAGAATCTGCTCGCCCGCCCGAATGTGAGGGAATCACCGCTATACAAGAGGCTCGACGGGGACGCCGTTCGATGTGAGGTCTGCGAGAGGAGGTGCATCATCCAGCCAGGGCAAGTCGGCTTCTGCAGGACCAGGATGAACATTGGAGGTAAACTTCACACGCTTGTATATGGAGACGTGTCTTCCCTCTCAGTCAACCCCGTGGAGAAGAAGCCCTTTTTCCACTTCTGGCCTGGAAGCCACGCCCTGACGATAGGGACTTGGAGCTGCAACTTCACGTGCCCATGGTGCCAGAACTACGAGATCAGCAAGGTCAGCCCTGAACCCTTGAGGGCAAACTACGTGAGCCCTGAGAGGCTCGTGAGGATGGCAAGGCACGAGGGATGCCAGGGCACGTCCATCTCGTTTAACGAGCCGACGATGCTCTTCGAGTACGCCCTCGACGTTTTCCCGCTGGCCCGTGAGGAGGGGATGTACAACACGTTCGTTTCTAATGGCTACATGACGCTTGAAGCGCTGCGCATGCTCAAGGATGCTGGGATGGATGCGATAAAGTTCGATGTGAAGGGAGACGAGGGTACCGTCCGAAGGTACTGCGGTGCAGACGTTAACATCGTCTGGAGGAATGTGGGCGAGGCGAGGAGGCTTGGGATGCATGTCGAGGTCGTTACGCTCGTCATCCCTGGCGTGAACAACGATGAGGGCTGCCTGAGGGAGATAGCCAGGAGACACTTGAAGGAAGCTGGTCCAGAATCCCCGCTGCACTTCACTCGGTTCTATCCGGCGTACAAGATGACAGATAGGCCTAGGACGCCTATCGAGACCCTTGAGAAGGCCCACAGCATAGCCATAGAAGAGGGGATCAAATACGTCTACGTGGGGAACGTCCCAGGTCACAGGCTGGAGAACACCTATTGTCCAAACTGCGGTGAGCTGCTGATAGGCCGCTTGGGCTTCTCGATCACGAGATATAACCTCACGCCTGACAAGAGGTGCCCAAGATGTGGGCTGGAGATACCTGTTACTGGGGAGTACGCGAGGTCCACTAGTTCATGGAGTCGCTTTAGGATATTTGAGGAAGATCTGCCTTAAGAATTTGAGTTTAAGGAGTCATAGATCTGCATTATGCCAAAACGAGGAGTACGGCCCCCTCCCAAAATCCCTATAACGAGCTTGATGGTAGGCTCATTCGCAACAGTTAAGAGGCCGCGGGCCAATAACACGATAAGTGTGAACTCGATCGTACTCTGGTGTTGAGTAAGGCCAAGGGTAATCGTCTAAGAGAACTTCTCTTGAACGGGACGATATGGATTATGAGGATGCAAGTTTTCGCTACAATATGGGTTGGAGAACCGCTGGAGCCGTGGTTTTAAAAGAGAGCGTATGGAGATACTCGGCCTCAGATTAATCGATTCAATTATAGTACTCGCAAGACAAAGCACACACAGGGTGAGCGCTTCAAGATTCACATCATATGGACCCTAAACAAAAGCGAGGGGCGCCCCACATGGAGGAGACCTGAACTCCTACAGGGCGTAAGCTCCTGTACGACGCACCCACTTTATCATCCAAAAAGGCTAAAGGTGAAAAACACTTCACAAGTCTGATCTTTTTGAAGCAATGGAAGGACCTTTTTATTATTCCAAAATTAGAGGGATTACGGTGGTAGATCTCATGAGCTGCTCTTGAGGCTTCCATAAGGAACGGCGCCCTAATCATACATCGGCCCACATCCGACATAATCCGAATCAACGGCAAAAATGGAAGAGAAGAGCTCTCGAACAATGGCCTACATCATGAAACCTGCACATTAACCCAAGAGATGTGTTCCGGAAAAGAGGCGGAAGACCTGCTGAGGCCGTCGATAAAAGAAGAATGAATTAGCTTATGGCAAGCCACTTCGGTATGAATCTAAGCCCTTTAAATTCAGCACGTAGATATATTGTATGGTGGAAAATTGGTTCTCCCAGCTAAGATCTTCAGGGTAAGGGAGGAAACTAACCTCGACCTGATAGTCCAGAAGCTCAAGGGCTTCCATAAGGAGGAAAAATATAAAACGAAGAAGGGAGAGAGCATGACGCTCACGACGGAGATCCTAGACCTAAAAAGAGGGAACGATTTCGTATCAGGGGTTTTCAGCTCGGATTTCGTGCGCACACGTTATTATCGACGTAAGTTGATCGAGACCCCGGTGACGGAGGAAGCCCCCTTCTGGATCAAGCGCCTTAATGGAAGGGCTTTTCTGATAGTATTGGCGCCATCAGTAGCCCGTGGAGTAAAGAGGCTGCTGACAAGCCGTGTGGCGAACGAGCTCAGCGATATTCTCTTCATTAAACCCACGGCGATCGTCGAGGCCAGGATCTCTCACGAGACCCTTAGGAACCTTCACGAGTCAAATCCCCAGGCGACTAAGCTCATATGGTTCGATGATGTCGACATCCCAGGCATAGAAAAGCTCTGCCTAGCTGGCTCGAGCCTCGTCGACACCAAGCTCTATCACGATTACCTCGAACATGGAAAGATATGGTACGTCGTCTTCGAAGTCCAGAAGCGCGGGATCGTAGTCGGGATCACAAGGAACTGCGTAGTAACGCTCTTCAGCAAAAGCACGGTCGATGATTTCGTAAACTACATCCTAGAGGACCTTATAACGCTCATTAAGTGACGGGCAACCATGGAAGGAGGGCATCATTTAGGGAACAAGAGATGTTTAACGATATGGTTCATAACGTAAACAAGGGAAGACAGATAGTTGCCATCCTAGAAACTATCGCAAGATAATCCTTACAGTTTACTCACATTGATCGCTGTAGGTTCGTTTTGCTTATCAATCCCAGAGAGCGTCCTCCTCGAAGATTAATTGTGCGGAGGAAAAAGCGATAATCCACCTATTGACTGAGGGCATGGTTGAGATATTGGTCGCTTACTTCTCGTCCAAGGAGAAAAGCGAGAGCGAACCCTTCTCAGCGCCGTACTTCGGATACCTATTCATCGAAACTTTAGTGACAAGGACTTCTTTCTTTTTGTTTTTTAACCCCAACCCTCCATCTTAAATAAGATTAGCGGCCTCAATACTCCTATTGATCAATAGGTAAATAGGGAACAAGGGCATGTAAATCGGTAGCCCCTCTCTAATGGGGGTAAGAACGATGGAAAACAAAAATGAAAAGGAAAGGAAGATTGAAAAGACAAGCTCAAAGAGGGCCTCAGAGAAGGCGCCCCCCATCGACATCTTTGCTCATGAGCTCGTGCCTAAGCATGAGATCCTCTCTGAGGAGGAGGCTAAGGAAGTGCTGAAGAGGTTTCGCGTGAAGCCTTACCAATTGCCCCACATCAAGGCTTCCGATCCAGCCGTGAAAGCCTTGGGGGGGAAACCGGGCGACATAATTAAGATAACAAGGAAGAGCCCGACAGCGGGGTACGCGCTATACTACAGATATGTTGTCCCATGATCGATCCATAAATGGGCATATGTAAGAG
>CAZTBK010000026.1:5997-11242 GCA_964611975.1 uncultured Candidatus Bathyarchaeia archaeon
CTATACTACAGATATGTTGTCCCATGATCGATCCATAAATGGGCATATGTAAGAGTATCATCATCCATTTAGGGGGTTGCCAAGTCATAAAACATGAATCAGGGGGCAACACTGATAAGCCATTCGATGAGAGAGTTTAATCACCAAAGGAGGTGATCGCGGTATATGGGAAATGAAGTAATTACCGAAGAGAAATTGGCCATGATGATCGATCATACGCAGTTGAAGGCCTACGCGACGTACAGTGATATTGAGAAGCTCTGCAAAGAGGCTAAGGAGTACGGGTTTGGGCACGTCAGCGTCAACCCATGCCACGTTTCTCGTTGTGCAAGGCTCTTAAGGGGCACCGATGTCAAGGTCGACTCAGTCATCGGTTTCCCGCTAGGTGCGATGAGGCCGGAAGTTAAGGCGTTCGAAGCGATGAGGGCAGTCGAGGATGGTGCCGATGAGGTGGACATGGTCATCAACATAGGGGCGTTGAAATCCGGGGACTACGACCTTGTCAAGAGAGACATAAGGGGCGTCGTCAAGGCCGCGAGGGGCAGGGTAGTGAAGGTGATAATCGAGGCATGCTACCTGACGGACGAGGAGAAAGTCAAGGCCTGCGAGCTGGCTAGGGAGGCCGGGGCCAGTTTCGTCAAGACCTCGACTGGGTTCGGTCCGGGAGGGGCGACCGTACATGACGTGAAGCTGATGAGGAAGGCCGTCGGAAGGGATATGGGTGTGAAGGCCGCTGGAGGTATACACACGGCCGAGGAGGCAATAGCGATGATAGAGGCGGGGGCGGACAGGATCGGGGCAAGCCGTAGCGTTCAGATAATGGAGGGCTATAGAAAGCTGATGGCCCTCATCAAGGCAGGAAAACTGAAGTGAGTTGACCTATCTATTCCAACCTTCAGGTCAGGGGCGCCCTCACCACGAGGAGACCACTGAAGGGATGGGGCATATCGCTCTCAGAGAGCGTTTAATCAGATTTTCCAACTCCCATCCTTTAATACGAAGACCTCCTTGCCATCCTTGATCGCTGTCACGCTCAGCCTTTGATTCCACCCTGCGACCGAGTCCCAGTGATAAGTAGTCGGCCTATCAGGATCGTATCCAGACCCTAAGGCGATGTGTACCGTCCTATCTATCTTCTCTGCCTCGATTAGGTACTGGCTCACCTTCGCGTTCGGGTTCAAGCCCAGCGCGAACTCACCTATGTTCATGAAATTCTTCTTGTTCAACTCCACAAAGTCCTTCGGGAGACCTTTAGCCTCCCAAGCCTCGATCCTCTCCCAAGCCTTCCTCCTTTCCCTCTCGATGACGTTCAAGACCGCCCTCGGCCCATCGACCACCTCATACTCGTTCCCCTTCAGCTTGATTATCAGGGGGCTCTCAAGCAAGTAACTTCTGTCTATGGCGATCACCTCGTCTGCCACGAAGACCCCATGAACGGCTTCAGGGGTTATGAACACTTCACCAGCTGGAAAGTTACCGAAGTTGGTCTCTGCCTTCATATCAACTATTCCATCGTCCACTTTCGCTATCCTGTCCCCTATCTCAACAGTCATCATCGTCCGTGCGCCGTCGACCCCCCTCCCATCGACAACGATTTCTTCAGCGCCGTTGATGATATCACGTATTTTTATGGCCCTATCTCTTAGAAGGCCATATTCAACGTCGATCGTCCTGCAAAAGGTTTCCACGGGTATAGTTTCGGTTATCGCAAACCTCAATAAAGGGTCTCTTCCATCCTCCTTTGACTGCGGATACCACGAGTGCTTCCTGATCAACCTGAAACCACTCTGCCACCTGGCCTTCCCGTTGGGCGTGGGGTATCCTATGACTTCGCCAAACATGTCCTTCCCCATGTACCCCTCGCCTATAAACCCGAACCAAACCGTTGGCGGAACGCAGACCTCTGATAAGCCCTTCTCAGAGGACAGTTCAGAATAGGCCTCAAATATGGGCTCCTCTATATTTTTCTCGTGCTCCAAAGCCCAAAAGACGACCATCGATTCTAAGTGCGGGTCAATTGGCAGGTTTGGGTCTGGCTTGAAGTTCAAGGAGATCGTCGTCACCTCATTAGAAGCGGACTTAGCGGTGTTCTGCAGGACATAGGCCTCGATGTAAGAGGCCAAATAATCCTCTTTTGGAAGCCTTGGCTTGATCGGTGGAGTTGGGATCAGCTGGATAAAGTCCTCATCCTCACGCATGTTTAACCCCTCCTTAAGCATCCTCTTACAGGCTCCCTCAATTCCCCCCTTGTCTAAACCATCAATCCACTCTTCAGCCTCCCCCACATCGATTTTCACCCCATTCCCGTAATACTCCCTATGCCTGTGTTGCAGGACTACGTCCGGTTTAGAGACAAACCTTGCAAATGACCCCTCACCCTTCTTAGCAAAAGCATCGTTCACCATCGACAAAAAACGCCTAGACGCCTCGTCCTCACCGTCCAAGATCTCCCAAATCGACTTCAGCATCCTGATAACCTTGCTGCCTTTAGAGGATGTGATCATGTAGCACTCAGCGCCGCTCCTCCTTAAACCCTCCATTAAGGGAAAGCTCGAGAAGAACCCACCCTCATCCCCTAAATCTAGCATTAAAAGAACTCTTTTCCCCTTAAGTTCCTCAGGAACGGACATCGACTGAAGAACTCGATCGTAACCCTCTATCATAGTGCACCCTCAGTTGCACTTACTTTGATATTTAACCCTCCTTAAATCCTATTTAAGCTTGCCTAAGCCCTCTTGCCCTCGCGATTAACATAGTTTAAATCCTCCCTTTTGAATATAGGAAACAACAATCTAAAACGATCGAGGGATGATGAGATGCCTAGGAGGAGAACCCGCCAGCCGATCGTGTGCGTCCTAGGTCATGTCGACTCTGGGAAGACGACCCTGCTGGATAAAATTCGAGGGACAGCGGTCGCTTTAAGGGAAGTGGGTTCGATGACCCAGCATATAGGGGCGAGCTTCTTTCCGCTCAAAACGCTAAGGAAGATCTGTGGGCCTATGTTAAAGAAGGTCGGTGGAAGGGTAAGGATCCCAGGTTTGCTCGTGATAGATACGCCTGGCCATAGCGTATTCGCCAACCTTCGTAGGAGAGGAGGCTCGGCAGCGGATATAGCGATCTTGGTCGTCGACATCATAAGAGGGTTTGAAGTCCAAACGTACGAGAGCCTTGAGATACTGAAAAGAAGGAAAACTCCATTTATAGTTGCAGCAAATAAGATAGATTTGCTGCCAGGATGGTTGAAGCATGCTGGTGCTCCCTTCCTAGAGTCCTTCAGCAAACAGGATCCTGATGTTCAGAAACATCTGGAGGAGCGCCTTTACGCCATCGCCGGGGCCCTCTCACGCTTAGGATTCAAAGCAAAGAGGTTTGATGAGATAAGGGATTTCACAAAGAATGTCGCCATGGTTCCCATCAGCGCGAAGACGGGAGAGGGAATTCAAGAATTACTCTCCGTCTTGATTGGGTTAACACAGCAATATATGAAGGAGAAATTGAAGGCGAGCAAAGGGGCAGCGAAGGGGACGGTCTTAGAAGTAAGGGAGGACCCAGGCCTCGGGATAACTATCAACACGATCATTTATGATGGCGTCCTCAGAGAAGGAGATACGATCGTTGTCGGGGGGAGAAAAGGCCCCATAGTGACTAAGGTGAGGGCGATCCTACTGCCAAGACCCTTAGATGAGATCAGAGATCCGAGAGAGAAATTTACAGCAGTTGCAGAGGTTCCTGCCGCTGCAGGAGTTAAGATAGCAGCGCCTGGGCTTGAAGACGCCATCGCCGGGGCCCCCATCTATGCTGTGCCCTCGGCTCAACAGATTGGGCCGATCGCCCAAGCGGTGTCAGATGATGTTGAAGAGCTCAGGATAGCGACAGACAAGAGCGGCATCGTGGTAAAGACGGATACATTAGGTTCCTTAGAGGCACTAGTAGGGGAGCTTGAGAACAACGGTTTTCCGGTGAGGCTGGCTGATGTAGGAGGCGTCTCAAGACGAGATGTGATAGAGGCGTCCATCGTTAAGAGAGAGGCCCCAACACTGGGTGCTATATTGGCTTTTAACGTTAAAGTATTGCCGGACGCCCAAGACCTGGCAAAAAACCTCGTTGTCCCAATCTTCCAAAATAACGTCCTTTACAGGCTGATAGAGGACTACGTAGGGTGGGTGAAGAAGGAACTCAAGACGAGGGAAGAGGAGGAACTAAGCAACCTTATAATGCCTGGAAAGGTTAGGCCTCTACCAGGCTTCGTATTCAGGAAGAGTAAACCAGCTATCTTCGGGGTAAAAATTTTAAGCGGCAGGATCAGGACGGGATGTCCATTGATAAGATCCGATGGCAAAAGGGTTGGTAAGATAATGCAGATACAAGATAAGGGCGAAACGATCCCTGAGGCCAACGTCGGGATGGAGGTTGCGGTCTCAGTTAGGGGGGCGGTAATCGGTCGGCACATAAAGGAAAACGAAACGTTGTACGTAGGGGTGCCTGAGCACGATGTAAAAGAGCTTTTGACAAAGTATAAAGACAGGCTGTCCCCAGACGACGTGCAAACATTGGAAGAACTGATCAAAATAATGAGGAAAAGTAACCCTGTATGGGCCCTCTGAAAAATTAATAAAGAACCCCGCATTTGATAGTGTTTTGATTTGATAGTGTTTTGTACAGTTGGGGTTTAGGGTGCCGACGTTTAAGGTAAACATATCTGACCCAGAGACAGGTAAATGTAAAAATCTTACGATTAGCGGCGCAAAAGCCCAGACCTTGATCGGTATGAAGATTGGAGATGTGATCGATGGATCCGTGGTCGGACTGCGTAGAACTAAGCTGGAAATAACGGGGGGAAGCGATAAGGATGGAACTCCGATGACAAAAAGCGTTCACGGCGGGCTAAGAGCGTTTGTCGTTCTAAGTAAAGGGGTGGGCTTTCGACCAAGGAGGAAAGGGGAGAGGAGGAGGAAGGCAGTTCGCGGGTCAACGATAACCGATAACATAATTCAAATCAACATGAAAATCGTTGAAAAGGGGAAAAAGAGGGCAAGAACAGGCCCCAGCAAACCATCTAAACGTAAGTCTTAAGTAAACTCAGAAATGAATCCAAGGGTCGTAAGGGAGGAGCTAAAGTCTCGCGTGATATCCAGTCCTATCAAGCATTAAAATTAGCTCGTAATGTACTCCACGTACGAACACTTTCCGCACGTCCATCGAGGAACAGGATTTTTATGAAATGCCATGAACACCCCGCAGCGAG
>CAZTBK010000027.1:0-4347 GCA_964611975.1 uncultured Candidatus Bathyarchaeia archaeon
GTAAAGTAGCTGAAAGGAGAATCACCGTAAAGTTTATTATGTCGAGTTTATTACTTTTCATTCGGTGAAGCCGATTAATGTCGAAAAGTCGAGTAGGCTCGAAGGGAGAGCTTTTCCCGCCGAAGGAGATCAGGGAGAGCCTTGGTCTGAAACCTCACGTAAGGGTGATCTATAAGGTCGAAGAGGGAAGGTTGTTAGTTGAGCCTATTCCAAGCCTAGAAGAGATCTTGAAGGAGCCCCCATCAGTCGAGGTAACCTTGAAAGAGTTCCATGACTTTAGGAGAGAGCTATCTAAGAAGGCTGAGTCTTGAGGCTAATGTTAGATACCACATACCTCCTTCCAGCCATAGGAGTCCTCATCAAGGGCCTTCCGATAGATGCGGTTATCAAGCTGATCGAAAAGGGACACAAAATATCCATAAGCGACATAACCATCTTTGAGCTCTCAGCTAACGGTGCCAAGTACATCGCCACCGGAGCCCTGACAGCCGAAAGGGTATCCAAGGGGATAAGGTCCATCGTATATGACGAAAGGATATCTAGGGCTCCGATATACGAAAGTTCAATTCTACTGACAGCCTTCAAACTGAGACGCATGCTGGGAGACTTCATAGACTGTCTTATCGTCTCCTCAGCCATCAACCAAAACGATGCCCTAATAACCGAGGATGAAGAGATCCAAAACCTGAGAAGAAACAGGGCATTTCGAGAACTCCTCGAACCCATAAACCCAAAATTTAAGATCCAAACACTGACCGATGTACTTTGACGCCCTCCATAACTAACGTCGAGAGACCCTCACGTCGCACTTTGCATCATTATCCATTCGCCAGTTCACGGCGATGGTCACGTTGTTCATTAAGCGAAATAAATTCATCATCACTGTAGGGCTAGCCGTGGCCCTTTTAAGACTGCGTGCAGATCGGCATCCTTAAGTGATGCCCTGTCATAAAAAAGGTCTCTGAGTTTATCTCCTTTTATTGTCTTCTATAAATGATGTTTACGAATTTCCTTCCCTCAAGGAGGATATCTTCTATCTCTTCCTCATCAAACGGGGCTAGCCTCCCCCCTCCTACAAACTCGTCTACGACCCTTAAGTTCTGTAGATAATAGGCCTTGGCCCCCCTTATGCTCTTGCAAATTTCGATCACATCTTCCTTTGAGTGAAAGTTCTTTACCAAGGTAGTCCTGAACTCATAATTGATATCAGAATCGAGCAATATCTTTATCGACCTTTTTACGTTTTCAAACATCCCTCGCGTCAGGACCCCTCCAACCACCTCATTGTATTTCTTAAAGTTGAGCCTTGTTTTTATGTCCATCGCGACATAGTCTATAAGACCGCTGTTCATTAAATGCCGCAGCATCGAGGGGTTTGTACCGTTTGTGTCGAGCTTCACCAAGTATCCTATATTCTTGATCTCTTCAATGAACTTCGGTAGGTCTTTGTGTAAAGTTGGTTCTCCTCCCGTTATCTCGACAGCGTCCAAGAAATTCCTTCTCTTTCTGAGATAGCTAAAGATGTAATCCTTTGGAACCTCCCTCATATCCCTTATTTTCTCTGGGAGGACGAGTCCTGGATCATAGCAAAATTTACATCTAAAATTACAGCCAATCGTCCAGATTATCGCACAGATCTTTCCAGGGTAGTCTATGAGGCTCAGCTTCTGAAAACCACCGATCCTCATGTCCCTAACCCTGAAGTTACGGATTTATCAAACATCCTCCTTTGCTTGAACTCCTCCTGTTTCCCCTCGTTCCATTGGTCCACAGGCCTCAAATAACCAACGACCCTGGAGTAAACCTCGCACTCCGTCTTCCTCCCCTCGATAGCGCACTTCGGGCAAAGCTTATGTTCTCCAGAGAGATATCCGTGGATAGGGCATATGCTGAAGGTCGGGGTGAGTGTAAAGTAAGGCAACCTAAAGCCTTCGCATATCTTCCTCACAAGCGCTTTGAGGGATTCTACTGAGGGATAGCTTTCTCCTAACCACACATGAAAGACGGTCCCACCCGTATATTTCACTTGAAGAGGATCCTGCAGTTCCAAGGCCTCAAACAAGTCATTCGTATAGTAGACCGGCAATTGGGTGGAATTAGTGTAATAGGGTTCCGATCCATTCCTCACCTCTTCCTCATTGGCCACTATTATCTTCGGGTACTTCTTCTTATCGATCCTCGCTAATCTATAAGAGCATCCCTCAGCTGGTGTGGCCTCGAGATTATAGATGTCCCCTGTTTCCTCTTGAAAGTCCTGCAGTTTAGCTCTCATGAAATCCAAGACCCTCTTTGCGAATTCCACCCCCTCCTTATCTCCTATCGTACATCCTAGGAAGTTTAAGCAACACTCGTTCATGCCTATAAGACCAATCGTGGAAAAATGATTCTTCCAGTACTTGCCAAACCCTTCCTTGATCATCCTTAAGTAAAACCTCGAGTACGGATATAGACCCCTCTCTGTTAACTCTTCAAGAACCATTCTCTTTGTCACGAGGGCCTCTTTAGCCAGATCCATCAGGCGATCTAATCTTTCAAAGAACTCACCCTCGTCCTTCGAAAGATAGCCTAACCTCGGCATATTTATGGTTATTACGCCTATGCTGCCAGTTAGCGGATTCGCGCCGAAAAGCCCCCCTCCCCTCTTCTTCAATTCCCTCTTGTCCAATCTTAGGTGGCAACACATGCTACGGACGTCCTCCGGCTTCATATCAGAGTTGACGAAGTTCGCGAAGTATGGGATCCCGTATTTCGCGCTGGTCTCAAAGATCTTATCATGAACTTTATTATTCCAGTCGAAATCCTTTGTTATATTTATGGTTGGGATTGGAAACGTGAAAACTCTCTCCATCGCATCACCTTCGAGCATTACCTCGGCCAGAGCTTTGTTAAAGACGTCCATCTCATGCTGGAAATCTCCATAAGTTTCTTCCATCATCTTCCCTCCTATAATCACGGCCTCATCCTCCATAAACTTCGGGACAGCCAAATCCAAGCTTATATTTGTGAAGGGAGTTTGAAACCCCACCCGTGTTGGCACGTTTATATTGAACATGAACTCCTGCAGGTACTGCTTGACTTCCTTGTAGCTAAGCCCATCGTACCTTATGAAGGGGCTTAAATAAGTGTCAAAGTTGGAAAACGCTTGCGCGCCCGCGGCTTCTCCTTGCAGGGTAAAGAAGAAGTTGACCACTTGTCCAAGGGCCACTCTAAGATGTCTCGCTGGATTGCTTGTTATCTTCCCCCTAACCCCCCTGAACCCGCTGAACAGCAGGTCTCTAAGGTCCCACCCCACGCAGTAAGGTCCTAGAACGCTTAAGTTATGTATGTGGAAATCTCCGTTTACATGGGCCTCCCTCACGAGCGGATTTAATTTGTATATTCTGTGAAGCCAATATTGTGATATCACCTGTGATGAGACGTGGAAGTTCAATCCTTGAAGAGAGTAAGACATATTAGCGTTTTCTTTAAGCAGCCAACTCCTCTTCTCCAGATACCCGTCTACAAGCTCTCTTATTTGGTTATGTAAGGCCCTGTACAGGATGTAGGCTTTAGCTATCTCGTAAAGCCCATTTTTAACCAAAACTTTTTCAACTAAATCCTGAACCTGCTCCACCGTGGGGATCTCTCCAGGTTTCAATTGCTCCTTTAGAAGGTTTACTACTTGATGTGCGAGGTCTGACGAAAGTCCCCTGTCCGTGATGCCGACAGATCGTGAGGCTTTAAAGATGGCGTTAGCTATCTTTTCAACGTTAAACTTTTCAATGCTCCCGTCTCTCTTCCTAATTTTTTCCATCCCGGCAACTCCAAATGCAGAATGGATACCAAGAAAGATGTATGGTTAGGGATATGTGAGCCTCCCCCTGCTGAAGCAAGGGGCTTCCAGCGTTTAAGGATGGCCTTACGCCATTCCTCGCATCTGCTGGTCCAGCTGGGCTCACACCTCCGCCATCCCACGCATCCCTTTAACGCATGGGCTATGCATAACCCCTCTCATCGCGAACCTTGCCTGCAACAGGTATACCCTGAGGCATTATATAAGCTTAACCGCAATTCATCCCCGCCCTCTCGGACGGGGCCTTCTTGCGAGGTCAAGATAAAATTACGATACTCTTAATCGTCCTTCCAATTTTTTCAGCAGGCCTGAAATAGCATCCCTGCATCTCTCGTACTTAATCATTAAGATCTGTCCTTCCTCAGTTAATTCGCACCCACCTCCACCAGACCTCCCTCCCCTGTAAGTCTTCAATAGCGGTTTACCAACCCTCCTTTCTATCCTTTTAACTATCCCCCAAGCGTAACGATAAGACATACCAAGCGACCTCGCTGCCTCGCTTAGGGATCCTGTTT
>CAZTBK010000027.1:4357-10826 GCA_964611975.1 uncultured Candidatus Bathyarchaeia archaeon
ATCCTGTTTCACGAATTTTAGCCAAAAGGCAGTAAGCACCCTCCCCGAAAATATACCCGTTCTCGTTCTCAAACCAGAGTTTAAAGGCAGGTTTAATTTCCTTTGGATCATTCCTTAAGTTAAAGTTAGACAAAAGATCATCCTTAATATGAGTGCAGCTTGTTCTTTTTAAGTTTGTCCGCATGAGCGATAGTCAGGTTAAGCTAAGGAATCGAGTAAAGGATCGAGAAGATCCAAGACTTTAACTCTGCCACTGAAGATAACTGTGCTTTCTTCACCTTTCTCGAATAGCCTTTTTATCCTTAACATAAGCATAGAAGGCTTGAGAATGCGAATCTCATACAGCACCTAGAGGGTCTTAACTAGAAATAAAGCTTTTTGACAATAAGAGGATATTTTACGTTTGATAATCTATTGATCGCCAAAAGTTCCTTGTCTTAGAAGTTTTAAACTTCCTCCATGATCTCCACGATCTTCTGATCACAGCGGGAGGAATTCTATGTATGACGGATTCTAGTCTGGGGGTTATCCAAAGCACATCAGGGCTTAACCCGTATTCTTCCTCAAATCCTTTAGACCAAATTTTCCTCCTATGATAAGCTATTATGGAAGCCGCGCTCACAACAGGGCGATTTTCATCAGCATGGACCTCAGCGATAACGTCATCCTGCGTAAGGTCTTTCGAGCAATACCTCAGGATGGTATCCCTGAACCTTTTCGTGTTCTGATCGGGCGAGTCCACGTAGTATCTCTCTCCATCCAGCTCCTCGATCAGCTTTGCGGCAGCGTAAGCCTCTAAGGCATTAAGACCCCTTGAGAGCGCCGGATCATGCTTCTCCTTGTTCTCAATCCATGCGTCTATGACGCGAGGTTGGACATCGATTGTTCTTACCGATTCTGCAAACTTCATTATCCTTTCATATAGGTCCAGTATCTGCCTCCTGGTGCAGAGCTTAGAGTCCTTTAGGCCGGACTTAACTAGCCTCTCAGTGACGCCCTCATCCAGAGTTACACCTGCAAAAAATATGGGGCCGAGGATCTGGCTTCTCCCAGCCTCGTCGATCCCTGTAACTAGAACCATGCTAAAGACCTGGCCAATGCCCTATTTGGTATTCCGATACCCCTCCTTTTAAAGGGTTTTCAACCCTTCATCGTCCATTATCAGGAATGATAAGGTAAAAAATACTGATATAAAGGAGAAGTAAGTATAAAAATGGTGAGAAAAGAGGAGATTGAAAATGGGTCTTTCTGTGAAGTGGTTGGGTCATGCCAGTTTTCAGATTAAAACCGATGGAAAGAACATCTACATCGATCCATATGAGGGGAGGTACACCGAGAAGGCGGACGTCATCCTCGTAACACACTCGCACTATGATCACTGCGATGTCCATAAAATTAACGAAGCCCGTAAGGAGAATACGGTCATCATCGCACCGGCGGACTGCGCTCAAAGGATAAGGGGGGACGTGAGAACCCTCAGCCCAGGAGACAGGGTCACGGTGAGAGGTGTAAATATAGGCGCGGTTCAGGCTTACAATCATAAGAGGTTCAAGTCACCCGGGATTCCCTATCATCCGAGGGGATTAGGAGTCGGCTACCTGTTAACTATAGGGGATAAGACGATTTATCACGCCGGGGACACGGACCTCATACCGGAGATGAGGCAGCTGAAGGACATTTACTTGGCACTGCTCCCCGTAGGAGGTACGTACACGATGGATATCGCTGAAGCAGTTGAAGCCGCTATGGTCATCAACCCAAAAGTGGTCATCCCGATGCATATCCTTAATGCTGATCCCATGGAATTTAAGAGGTCATTAGAAGCTAGGTCGCAGATCAAGGTCGTAGTGCTAAAGCCGGGACAACAATTTGCATTACAATAACCGTCATTAAGTTCCCCCTTTAGTTAGGAGGGTTCAGGGCGCTCATCAACTCGGTTAGAGAATTCTTAAATAAGTGGTTATTCAATTAAGATTACTGGGCCGATAGCTCAGCCTGGTTAGCGCGTCCTCGGGCGCGGCTAAAGCGTTCGGCTGATAAGGATAGATCGACAGACACCGAAAGGTCGAGGGATCGAAGCCCTCTCGGCCCACCAACTTTTTAAATGAGACTTGGCGGCAAGAATTGAAAAGCGCAAAATCTACATGTTCGACGGAAGCCTGGGGCGGCTTAGGCCTCAGGAAGAAGATCAGAAGCTTTCTCGCCCTAAAGGGCAACATTCCAGCTCTCGCTCTTGCTCAGCTCATCTCATCCACAAACTGGAATATGTTTGAAGTTATCTGGCAACCATACGCTCTTAGTTTGGGCGCATCTGTGGTCGTCCTTGGAGCTCTGGGCAGCATACAAACAGGCATCGGGTCAGGGCTGCAATTTATCACCGGGAGGATATCTGACAGCCTGGGTAGGAAGCCAGTCCAAGTTGTAGCTTATCTGTGCTCTATAGCAGCTCTCCTAATTTCTACATTATCTAACACTTGGTACCCCCTAGTTCTTAGTGCCTTCCTCTTCGCGCTTGGGGGCAGCCTCTGGGATCCAGCGAATACCTCGATGATCGCTGAGTCCGTTGAAAGATGGGAGAGAGGGACGGCCTACAGCGTCATCTCCCTTTCATGGTTTATTCCAGGATTCTTTGCCCCAACTATAGCTGGGTATCTTGCTTTACTCTACGGTCTACGTCAGGTTTTGCTGGTCTGTATGACCCTTGAATTCATATCCTTACTCACGTTTGTCCTCCTCATCAAGGAGACGCTAATAGTTGAGCAAAAAATCGAATTACACGACCCTCTAAGGTCTGTCAAAAGGGTTTTTGGTTCAAAGCTTGGTCTGTCCAAGTTTTATATAGCAGTGATTGGTGACGCCTTCGCGTGGAGGATGACGAGCGCGATTTTATTTGGGATTCTCACGAAGACCTATCGCTTTACGCCCATGCAACTCGGCTCGTTATTGACCGCTTTCTGCGTGGTCTCAGCACTATCTCAGATACCTGTGGGGAGGGCAGTTGATAAATATGGGAGGAAAAAGCTACTTATCACGTCCGAAGCGGTAGGCCTCGCTGTACTTGCAGGCTACGTGATCTCCCAGGAATTCTCAGAGTTCCTCATATGGTATGGGTTATTCGGCATAGTCGCGTCAACATGGTTCCCAGCATATCAGGCATATATTGCGAACGCTGTGTCGGACGAAGCCAGAGCAAGAGCTGTAGGTGACCTAAACGCTCTCAGAGGTCTCATATCCCTTCCAGCCCCGCTCATAGGAGGGATTTTGTTTGACCTTTACGGGTTCGACGCGCCGATATTAACAAGCCTCATCCTCTTAGTGGTCGTACTTTTAATTCTGACCACGATCGAAGAGCGTTGACACTCCTACGGCTGAAGCAGGGAGATTCTCGGTTTTTCAGCCTAGCGGCTTCATCATACCGAGTTCGGGCTGCGTCAATCCAGCCCCTGCTGTGGGCATATAGCTCACAGCCCGCTTGAGTATGTTCATGGCTCCGTTATAGTCTGCATGGCTTTGGTATCCGCAGTTTGGGCATTTGAAGGAGCTTCCGACTCGGATTCCCTTATGCCCGCATTTATGGCATATCTTGGAGGTATTCCTCTCGTTAACCTTGACGACCTTTATCCCCAACCATCTCTCGCCTTGTGTTCTATGAATCGGCTTAGCCTGTGGTATGGAAACCCGTTGTTGAGCCTCCTGTTGAACCTTCGGCCTTTGCCGTTTCTTCTGATCCCCTTAAGGTTTCCAAGAACGATCATGGAGTCGTTCTCTAGGGCTTCATCGACTATCGCTCTGCTTATCTTGTGGAGGATGTCGTTGACTACTCTTCTCTCCTTATGTCCAACCTTCTTGATGGTTTTATACGCCTTCTTTAAAGCCAGAGACCTTCTGAGGTAGAAATAGCGTCCTTTAACCTTTCTTAATTCTTTTCCATAAAACTTGGGCTTGGGGTTGTTGGAGTTGACGGTTGTAGCTATCCATCTTATGCCTAAGTCTACGGCTAGGACTGATTTGGGATCTCTCTCCTCAACCTCCTTTTCGACCGTGATAAAGACAAACCACCCATCGCCTTTTCTGATGATTTTGGCTTCCCTGCAAACTATATCCTTGGTTATGGGTTCATAGGTCTTGATTGGAACGTTTATTCCGCCTCTAACCCCATAAATGGGGATCTTCAACCAGTAGGGAGTCAGCTTGGTATCAGCTCGATAAACGTCCCTTCTGAGAACCATCGGGTACTCCTTGTTCGCCTTTAATCTGCCCTTAAGCCTTCTAAGAAGCCTATCTGCCTGCTGCTTGGTTGCCGAATTAACGGAACTGATTTATCTCCCCTCAGATACCGTTGCCAATTCCCGTATTCACGCCTCAAAAGCTCCTCCTTGCCTTTCCGCAACTCAAGGATCTTAGCCTTGATGGCCTTCCTAGCCTTCATGAGCGACTCGCTCAAAACTTTTATGAGAAACCTCCTATTTTAAACTTAAACGGCGATCCATTCCCACGCTTGAAAGACGTGGGTTTTCTCGCCGAAGAGCGGTAACTTGTCTATGAAGATGCGTATCCATAGCTGCATAAGCATGAAAAAGGCCCCTCTATCTACCCCTCATTTAAACCATGAGAACGTTCACCCATTAACGGGTTTCCTCTAAAATTCCCTTGACGATGCTGGGCTTATAACCAAATCCTTTAATGAGGACATCTTGAGCCTTTTCTAGGCCATGTCTCCTCATTAGGTCTCCACCTAAGGATCGTATCGTTTCATGCTTCTCCCAAGGGTAGACTATCCAACCGTCAAACTTCCTGACAAAAAGATCTGGGACAAATCTCGTCCAAGGTTTAATGTGCAAAGAGGCCGTGCAAACCCTCCTAGGCTTTTTCGGCTCAATCTGAGATTTTATCACATCCATGAAGGTCCCTCCGGTATCTGAGACGTCATCCACGAGCAGGACGTCATGCCTACTTAGGTCAGCTATTGTGACAGGTTGATATATGTCCAGTCTGCCCCTTTCAGCTATGTCCTTGTAAGACTTCGTGCCGATGCTGTGGACGTTGTGCATATGTAAGCGGTCGGAGATCAGGTTTGCCACGGTCGTTCCACCTCTCAGAATTCCGAATATGATTGTGGGCGTGCCAAAAGCATTCTTAATCATCAAGCTCAGCTTCTCTACGTCTTCTTCTACGTCATCCCACGTGAGCACGTAATATTTTCTGCCTTCTACCCTGAGCTCTCTCATGTTTAAAATTATCCTCTAGGGGCTATTTTAGCGTTTACGTAAGATATTTAGCAACACCACGCATGATTTTAAGCCATGCCCTCCTTATCATTACGTAACCTTTAAATTCATCAGAGCCATCACTTACTGGGTTGCCTTGGAAAAGGTCCTCATAATCGGTGCAGGCCCGGCGGGCCTATTTGCGGCGAACGAACTAGCAGAATCATATGATGTGACGATAATAGATAGAAAGGGCTTCATCGGCGGTTCAGGCCTCATCTCTGATGGGAAGATGAACTTTCATCCGAAAATAGGAGGCGACCTCACGGAGTTCCTCCCTGAGGGAAAGGCATGGATGCTCGTTGACTACATAGATCAAGTTTTTAAAAAATATGGCGTGCCTGAGGAACCTTATCGAAAGGATGAGCTAGAGGCATTAGAGGCAAGAGCGGCCAAAGCTGGGATAAAGTTCATCCCGATAAGACAAAGCCACGTGGGGTCCGATCGCCTTCCCAAGATCATGGGAAATATCAAGCTTGACCTGGAGTCGAGAGGCGTTAAGTTTAAGTTAGGCGTGGAGGCTCAGGACTTACAGATCAAAGGCGATCTTGTAACTCATGTGAAAACAAGTGAAGGCGATCTGCCGTGCGATTACGCTTTGTTAGCACCTGGCAGATCAGGCTCTTACTGGATGGAAAAGATCAGCGATAAGCTGCGCCTCGAGAAGAAGTTCAACCCAGTAGATGTTGGTGTTAGGGTGGAGGTTCCAGCTAAAATCATGGAGGACGTAACAAACATAAACTGGGATCCAAAGTTTCACATAAGGACCAAAAAATACGACGACTTTGTGAGGACGTTCTGTTGTTGCCCTTACGGCTATGTAACTGTAGAAAAATATGGCAATTCCTTATTTGGCGTAAACGGCCACTCGATGCATGGTAGGCGCTCAGAGAACACGAACTTCGCCTTCTTGGTCAGGATAGGTTTAACCGAGCCCCTTGAAAACACGACCGAGTACGGCCGCTCGATAGTGCATCAGGCAAATATCCTAGGAGGAGGGAAACCGCTAATCCAAAGGTTGGGCGACCTTGAGAGGGGGAGGAGGTCCACTTGGGACAGGATCGAAAGGAGTTACGTCAGGCCGACTCTCAGAGAGGTGACGCCAGGTGAGCTGGGATACGCCATCAATTATAGGATAATGACGGACATCCTTGAGGGATTGGAGGCCCTCAACAGCGTTGTGCCGGGGGTCTATGAAGACC
>CAZTBK010000028.1:0-10660 GCA_964611975.1 uncultured Candidatus Bathyarchaeia archaeon
ATAAAAAAGAAAACGTACATCTCACAGCTCTTCAAAGCACCTTAACAGGAGTAGATCCGTCGGTGGAATTACATGCCCTTGAGGTAAAGATCCTTCAAGCACTGAAGGGTGGAGAGAGGCTCAGCATCGATGACGTAGCGGAAAGGACAGGGATTTCTAGAGATTCCATCTCGCGCGCATCTTTCTGGCTAGCATCTAAGGGTCTTATTGTTATTGAGGAAGTGGATAAAAGATACGTGCGGCTCGGCCCAGAGGGGGAGAGGTTCCTCAAAACCGGGCTGCCTGAAAGGTCCCTCATAGAACTTATACTTAAAGCCGGGGGCAAAGCCTCATATGATCAGGTTTCTGAGCTTTCAGGCCTCAGAAGCGAGGAGATGAGCATCGCGATCGGTTGGGCGAAGAGAAAGGGTTGGCTCAGGACATCAAAGGAGGGGGGGAGGACCTTCCTTGAGGCTAGAGGGCCCTTTAAAGTTGGTTCAGATGAGAAGGCCCTTGAGCTGATTTCAGAGGGGCCTCTCCTTCTCAGCGACTTAAGCCCGCACCTTCTTGAGGGGGTTGACCTCTTAAGGAGGAGGCCAGGCGTCCTTACTTTTTCAAGGAAAGTTGAACGCTTCCTTACCATCACCGACAAGGGGTTGAAAGTATTAAAGGAGGTTAGAGTACCTGTCACGGAGGTCAGCCAGCTCACTCCAGAACTCATACAATCCGGCGGTTGGCGGACGGTGAGGTTGAGGAAATATGACATCACAGCTCCAGTCTTAAGAACGTGGCCTGGGAAGAGGCAACCGTATAGGAGGTTCCTAGATGACCTCAAGGAAAAACTGGTCTCTTTAGGATTTAGGGAGATGGAGGGACCTCTTGTCGAACTCATGCTCATCAACTGCGATGCCCTCTATATGCCACAAGACCATCCTGCTCGCGAAATTCACGATATCTACTTCATAAAGTCCCCTCTGTACGGGGATCTCTCAGCGTACAGAGAGATCGTTAAAAGGGTGAAGGCGGTCCATGAAAATGGGTGGGAGACGGGATCGAGTGGGTGGGGGTATGAGTTCTCCGTCCAAGAGGCGAGCAGGCTAATCCTGAGGAGCCAAGGAACAGCGCTGAGCATCAGAGCCCTGATCAGCAAGGACTTGAAGATCCCTGGAAAGTACTTCTCCATAGCCCGCTGCTACAGACCCGATGTGGTGGATAAAAATCACCTCACTGAATTTAACCAGGTCGAGGGGATCATCCTCGGCGAGGGGTTAACGTTCAGAAATTTGCTCGGTGTGCTAGAGAGGTTTGCCCTTGAGATCGCTGAGGCGGACAAGGTTGTCTTCAGGCCGGATTACTTCCCATTTACAGAGCCGAGCGTTGAGCTTTCTGCTTACAAGGAAGGGTATGGCTGGGTCGAGTTCGGAGGAGCGGGGATCTTCAGGCCAGAGGTGACGCTCCCCTTAGGCGTATCTGTCCCAGTAATAGCATGGGGCCTTGGTGTTGATCGGCTCTTCATGATGAAGGCTGGGATCGGCGATATCAGGACTTTATTCACCCAGGACCTAGAATGGCTCAGGACGAAGAGGGTAGTTTAATGCCCACGATAGAGGTCTCGTTTGATGACCTGCAAAGTCTCGTCGGAGTGAAGTTGCCTGAAGAAGTCGATAGGCTGGATGACATACTTTACTATGCTAAGGGTCAGGTAGAGTCCTTCGATGGGGAAACGCTCAAAATAGAGATAAAGGACGGGAACCGCCCAGATCTATGGAGCGTAGAGGGTATCGCAAGGTGTCTAAGGGGCGCGCTCGGTGTTGAAGATGGGTTAAGAAGATACGTTATAGAGGGACCTTCAGGCGTCAAGGTCTTGGTTGACCCAAGACTTGAAAACATCAGACCTTATATAGCGTGCTCCGTGCTGATGGGCGTAAGACTTGATGACAAAGCAATAAGAGAGCTGATGCACTTGCAAGACAAACTGGATCAAACCTATGGAAGGGACAGGAAGAGGGCATCTATAGGTCTGTACAACTTCGACCTGATCAAACCGCCGTTACGTTACACTGTCGCTAGACCGAAAGAGGTCAGCTTCGTCCCACTCGGCTCTAATGAGGAGATGACCCTGGAAGAGATCTTAAAAAGGCATCCTAAGGGCGTAAAGTACGGAGATATCATTAGAAGACATAAGCATTGGCCGATATTCATTGACGACGAGGACAGCGTCCTTTCCTTTCCTCCGATAATAAACTCGAACGATCTGGGTAAAGTGACAGGAGAGGTGAAGAACGTCCTCGTGGAGGTTACGGGAACCAGGCTCCCAAACTTACTGAATACCCTGACGATAGTGACGCTTTCCTTAGCTGATAGAGGTGGGAAGATACGCTCTGTCGAGGTGGACTACCCATACGGAAGGGAGAGGAGGATCATCACCCCAAAGCTTGAAAATAAATTAATGACGTTGAGGTCGAGTTACGTCAATCAAGTGCTGGGCTTAAACTTGAAAACCGATGGCATAGCCAGGCTTCTTAGGAGGGCAAGATACGGCATTGCTGGACTTAGGAGGGACGAAATAACCGTAATCGTCCCCTGTTCAAGGGTAGATGTGATGCACCCAATAGATGTCGTTGAAGATGTCGCCATCATGTTCGGATATAACAACATCAAACCTGAGTGGCCGAGGCTCGCTACGACAGGCCATCTGAGCGAAAGGGAGAGGTTCTCGGATCTTGTTCGGGAGATCATGATCGGGCTTGGGTTCCAAGAAATCCTAAGCTTCTCCATGAGCACACCAGTGAAGCTCTTTGATATGATGAACCTGAAAAGGGGACGGGTCGTCGAAGTCTCTAATCCAAGGACGTCGACATATACCTGTCTGCGGGGATGGCTCATACCGAGTTTAATGGAGTTTTTAAGTCATAACACGCACGTCGAGTACCCTCAAAAGATATTCGAGGTTGGAGAGTGCGTAGTTTTTGACGGAAAGAGGGAGACAAAAACCCGAGATGTCAGAAAACTCGCTTGCTTGATCGCCCATCCCAGTTCAAACTTCAGCGAGGCAAAGGCGATTTTAGACTCGCTTTTCCTCAACTTAGGGATAAAATATAAGCTAGAGAGGACGACTCATGGTAGTTTTGTCGATGGGAGGGTTGGAAGGATATTGGTGAGTGAAGAAGATGTGGGGATCATAGGTGAGATAAACCCGGCGGTCATTCAAGAGTGGAAGTTGGGAAATCCGATCGCGGGGTTTGAGGTTGACCTTGACACTCTGTTTCTTCGAGTCACCGCTGATAAAGGGAGGTCATTTCCAGCGAGATAAACCCAGTGAAGGTCTATCGAGGAAGATTTAATAGCCCGTATCCGGTGTAAACCGTGTCTCATGCTTGGGTAGCCTCTCCTTCATCGGTAGCAGCATACCTCTGTCAAGGCCGTCATGCATGACATCTCCGGCGGACGCCATTGCTAGGGGATTTATAAACGGAAAGATAAAGTTTTTGCTCATATTTTTATTGTTAAAAAAGAGGGGCTGTACAATAACTATTGCTAGAAGGACGGGGCCAGATCAGAATGATGTTAAAGGTTCATGAATGATCATTAAGAAACCGGCCTCTTTGTAGAGGAGGGGGTCTGAGCGGATGAAGGAGATCGACAGGCTGTCTCTGATCACGAGAAACACCTCTGAGGTAATCACAGAGGACGAGCTGAGGACGCTACTTAAAACGAGGAGAGCCTTACGCGGGTACATCGGGGTTGAACCCTCGGGCCTCTTTCATGTAGGGTGGATGATATGGGCCTCGAAGTTAAGGGACCTCATGGACGCTGGTGTGGAAATGACCTTCCTTGAGGCTACATGGCATGCTTTTATAAACGACAAGCTCGGTGGGGATTTGGAAAAAATATCCAAATGTGCTTCCTACTTGGAACACTGCCTCAAGGCGCTCGGTGTAAACATGAAAAAACTCAGGATTGTGAGGGCGGATGATTTAGTTAGCGATCCTGATTACTGGGCTCTCGTTCTTAGGGTCGCCAAAAGGGTTACATTGGCCAGGGTGAAGAGGGCCATGACGATCATGGGTAGGAGGGAAGAGGAGGGGGTAGCAGACTTCTCGAAGCTAATCTATCCAGCCATGCAAGTTGCGGACATCTTTTACCTTGATCTTGACATCTGCCTCGGTGGGACTGACCAACGTAGGGCGCATATGCTCGCGCGGGAGGTCGCCAAGGGATTGGGTCACAAAAAGCCAGTTGCCATACACACGCCCCTTTTGATGGGCTTACTAGGCATTAAAAGAATGGACGTGAGCGAGTTAACAGAGGCAGACCTGATAGAGGCAAAAATGAGCAAATCAAAGTTGGAGTCGTGCATATTCATACATGACGGCGCTGCCGATGTAAGGAGGAAGGTCTTGAGCGCCTTTTGCCCGCCCAGACGGGTAAGCAATAACCCGGTAATCGAGCTTAACAAATACGTACTTTTTTCTGATCCTGAATTCAGGCTTAACATCGAGAGGGGCGAGAAATATGGGGGGCCTATAACGTTTGGAAGCTTTAAGGACCTTGAGAGGGCGTATCGAAATGGCGAAGTCCACCCCTTAGACCTGAAAAATGCTACAGCCGCTGCTTTGAACGAGAGGCTCTCCCCAGTCAGAAGGTATTTTGATGAAAATCCTGAGGCGAGCAGGCTACTCAGGGACCTAAAAGAGCTGACGATTACTAGGTAGTGGATAGTTTGTTCACAAGTCTAGAAAGGAAGCGTGATGCTCTAAAGGTATCCTTAATAAAGCTGGCGAAGAAGGCGAGCGGGGGGGTCCCGATACTCGTTGAGGGGATGAATGACCTAATCGCGTTAAATAGGCTGGGCATAAGGGGGGAGATCGTTTGCGTCAAAGACTCTAACAAGGTGTTAGTCGATCTCCTTGATAGCGTAAAGGGCAAGGAAGTGATAGTTTTGGTCGATTTCGATAGGGCTGGAGAGAGGCTGGCTGAACGCATAGTCACGTACTTGCAAAAGAGGGGGGTAAACGCGGATTATAGCTTTTGGAAGAGGATAGGCTCGTTAGTGAAGCACGATGTAAAGGATGTTGAAGGTTTACCCTCTTACTTAAAAACGATTGAAGGGACGCTCAAGAAACAACTTTAATACGAAGCAAATCATTTATATATAAAGGAACGTGGATCAACACCTCGTCTATTGATGTCAAATTTGCTGAGGAAATCTGAAATTGGATGTCTCCCAACCCATTAACGCAAAGTACAATATTAGAGTCAAATTTGAGGTCGATGGGATAGTCGAAAAACCGGACGTGATCGGCGCCATCTTTGGCCAAACAGAGGGGCTGTTCGGCGCTGACCTCGACTTTCGAGAGCTGCAGAAAACGGGAAGGATTGGTAGAATAGAGATCGAGTTGGAGTCAAGCAGGAATAAAACTCGAGGGACGATAGTCATCCCATCGACCTTAGATAGGGCTTCGACTGCCCTCATAGCTGCAACTGTTGAGAGCATCGATAGGGTCGGACCCTGCGCTGCGAAGGCTACGCTAGAAAAGATCGAGGATGAAAGGGAGGAGAAACGAAAGGCCATCATAGCTAGAGCTTCCCAAATCCTAAAGGAATGGAATATTAAGTCTTCATCGAGCACAGATGAGATCTTAAAGCAGCTATCTCAGGTCACTAGACCAGCTACGATCATCAGCTTCGGATCGGAGGGGTTGCCCGCAGGGCCTGCCGTTTCTACGTCAAAGTCCATAATAATCGTGGAGGGCAGAGCCGACGTCGCAAAACTTCTAAAGAGCGGCATCAATAATGCCATAGCCTCTGAGGGGGTAAGGGTACCTGAAAGTATAATTGAACTCAGCAAGAAAAAGGAGGCCACCGCGTTCCTCGATGGAGATAGAGGAGGGGATATCCTTCTAAAAGAACTCTTACAGGTCGCGGACATCGACTACGTCGCTAGAGCGCCTCGTGGGAAGGAGGTTGAGGAACTTACACCAGAAGAGGTTTTTGAGGCGTTACGTAACAAGGTTCCCGCTGAGGAGCTAAGGAAGAAGGTTAAGCCGAAATATGGGAAGAAAGAGGCAGGGGGACCAGTCGCTGTAGAGGGAGCCATATTTGATATGATGTCCAGTTTAAAGGGCACCTTGGAAGCCATCATCCTAGATGAGAATATGAATACCATCATGAGGACTGCGGTCAGCGACCTTTGCGAAAAACTTAAGAAGGTAGATGGGGCAGATACCATTCTATTCGACGGGGTCATAACCCAGAGGCTCGTTGACATAGCAAGCGATAAGGGGGTTAAGCGCATAATAGGTGACAGAATCTCGAACACGGTGAAACGACGGGTCAAGATGCAGTTATTGACCCCAGCAGATCTGGTCAAAAGAGAGGACTGATCCTCAGTTCCTACCGAGTTCGTTTATTACCTCATTTTCCGCCAGCAGCCTCATTTACCTCCTCTACGAGGTCTTCCTCCCTGCCCCTCGGTATCCAACCGCTTGCCGCGACGGTATGGCCATCAGCGTTCCCACCTAGCTGCTTACACGCCTCGATAAGGATCTTCGATAGAGGGGGCTTCCTCCCGGACATTATGAGTCTCCCAAGTTTCGGCGGGACCCTTGCAGAGACCTTGACGTAGTCCTCCTCCAGCATCCCGAAGCCCGGGATCTCACGCCTCATGTTCATGAACCCCAAGATGTACTTATCCCCGTCAACGAGGGGCTTATAGCTGATGAGGGAACAGAACGAGCCCACGACCTTGACCCCCATCCCCTCAAAGACGTCCCTAGCGTGGAACCACTGGACGTTCGATAGTTTCAGCAGCCCTCCGTGATAAAGTTGTGAGAGCAGCCTTTTGTTTGCCCGCTTTCGCTCCCCCTCGAGTTCATCCGTAAATGACCTGACATCGTCGGTGAAGCCTCTCAGACACGCTTCAACCCCGATTTTAGGTCCACCACGATAGTATCCCACCGATCCAAGCACCGTCAACTTACGTGAGATGGAGAGGTTTGATTTTCCACCAAATGGAATTATCCTATACCGCTCCTTTCCAGCCGAAAGGACGACCCTCACGAGGCCCGCCTTAACAGCGTCATCTAAGACCATCCTGTTTATTCCGCTCATGTTCCCCGGGATCTCGGCTGATCCGATCACAGCTAGGTGGGATAAATCGATGTTTTCAGGGTTTAACTTACGTGAGAACATGTAAACGGTCGAGCTCCCGCTCGCTTCCCTTTCTCCGCTTATCCCGTAAAGCTCTGGGTCGAGGTTGTAGACGAGCGGGTCAGCTGATGGCTCTGCGTCGTGATGGTCTAAGATTATCGTGAGGTTTTTCCCTTTGTTCTCCTCGGAGATGAACTTAGCGTGCGCGGCGGCTATATCTAGGTAAAAGTACACGTTGCCCGAGAAGGAATGCAGCCTCCTGACGATGTCTGGGTAGAGCTTTTCGATGCAGATCAACCTTGTCTCTGCCCCCTCACGTTCCAAGGCCCTCTTCGCTATGGCCGCCGAGGTCAGGCCATCCGCGTCATCGTGATGGATCAGGTAGACCAGCTTGGGCGAGCGATGTTTAACCTCCTTGATGGCCTCCATCATGTCTTGGTCAAACTTTTGAAGTCTTTCATCCATAGAGGATCGCGTCCCCTCCCTATTCTCTTACGTCACGATTTTTGTACGAGCGCATCTGGCCTGAGGTCTTCCTCACCCTTACCGAACGTCGATAAGATCCTCAGAGCAGCCGGGATCACCTGCTTTTCCTCGTAATATCTGAGGTCCAACTGGTCATATGTGGCCAAGCTATATGGCACGGCTCGTTCATATAGTTTTCCATCACCTGCCCTTATCACGTACCCGATCTTCTCCCCTGGCGACAGCTCCCATCCCAGCTTCTCCAAGATCTTTGCAGCCGTCACTTGAGGGGCGTTTACCTTATATTCCCTTATGGGCTTCGTTAGTGTTTTCCAGATGATCAGATCCGAATACGGAACCTTCTTCGATCTAAGATCCCTTATATATTGACGCACAAACTTCACCGCATCGTCCACGGACCTCCTCCTCAGAATTATTTCGAGGACCTCCCTCTGGACCTTTTTGGCCGACTCGCTCCAGTCCCCCCTAGCCACTTCCAACCCAACGATGTCCAGCCTCCCGTCAGTAAGTAGGCCCGCATACCTCTTCTTGGCCTCGGTAAAGAGCACGGGTTCGTATACCTTATCCGGTTTGATCTCGAGCCCGATCTCGTCCCTCACGTCCTCCAAGAACTTCTTGATCTTCGCTGCCCTGTACTCGACGAAGATGCTATCGGTATCTCCGTAAATGACGCTTAAACCGTCTCTCCTCGCTAAGTCTATCGTGCGCTCTATAGTTCTTCTGCCCCATGCCGTCGTCGCCTCAGCGACAGGCCTGAGATACCAACGCGCCCCAACCCAACCGGCATATCCATAGTTCGCGTTCGTGATCGTCTTTACCGCCATCTGCCTCGCATTTAGGACCTTGTATTGAGTGGATCCCGGACTGAACTTTTTCAGCCTTGCCTTGATCTCCTTGCGAGCCCTTATGAGGTTCGATAACACCTGTTTGTAGAAGCCAGGCGGCTCCTTCCTGAACCTGTGCTTGACCTCTGGCGCCACGTTGACGCCGCAAGGCGGATCAGGCTCATCCGGCCTGATGTATGTATCTGGGGAGATGTTGTTCGCGATCATGATGTTAGGGTACATGGAGCTGAAGTCCAACACTGCCACCTTCTCGTGTATGCCAGGCTTTGGCTTGAGCACCGTAGCTCCCTTATATGGGAAGTAAGGCCTCTCCTTTCTCTTTGGCACGAGTTCACCCATCTTGTGAGCCTGGCGGATGAGGTACCATTCCACCCTGAAGCCGACGGCTGCCGTGGCGACGTGGTCCAGCGGTAGCCCTATGAGGTTCGATAGCTGCATTGCGAAGCCTAACATAATGTCTGAGATCCCCATGATGCTCTCTGAGTTCTCCATGGCGTACTTCCGTAGGATCGGACGTTTCTCCTCATCGTCCCAGAAGCTGGAGATGTCAAGCTCCTCAATCGTGATCCTCTTCTCCTTCCTCATGACGCCGAGGTAGTCCGCTACGTTCTCTAGGGTCTTAACTTTGACGCCCCTCACCTCCTCGGCGAGATCCTCGAGGTCGACGTTCGATCGCCCGGTTATCGATATGTGCCCGTAGAGGCTGGTGTGAGGCTCTGATCTGGACCTATCGACCAAAAGTCTGATCCCGAGTTTCCTCGATCTCTCCATGAGGTATGGCCAATCGTGCTTATTGCTTCCGTACCCGACGATTATGTCAGGATCGAAGTCTTGGATGTATTTGATGAAGGACTCGATGGCGCGCCTATCGTCGTGGTCCTCGGCTGTAAACTGCCGTCTGCTTCCGTCGTTTGCCACCGATGAGATCACGATCACGGGATCTCTATACGGTTTTGGTGAGCCCTTACTGCTGTAGCAGACTATCGAGAATGCAAGGACGCGCAGGTTCGGGGTTTCGGCCAGGTCCACGGCCTTCGGTGCGGACCTCGCGATGTAGACCTTATCGACGTCAGCGCCCATCTCATTCCCGACCTCCTCGGCGTCGACCTCATGCCATCCACATGGGTTAATGTAGTTGTCGATGAGGTAGCGCGATGAATAACGGATATCGTCCTCGAGGTGACCCCTGACCCCCCTGATCTTACTGAGAAGATGGGGGTATTTTGTCACAAGCTTTGGTTCCCTGCACGTCACCTTGATGGCCCTAACGGGCCTCCCAAGGTACTTTTTGTCAACGACCTCTAAGACCTCTATCCCAGGCAAGGAGGGCCTCCTTGCCTCTATCTCCTTAAGGACGTCCTTTGGATCTATGCCGTCCTCTAGGAGCAGGTAAAAGTATGGGAGGAAGGTCCGGTCGATGACGAGCACCCGGCGATTTTCATCGTCCAAGCCCCACATCCTGACCTCAGGCCTTCCATCTATGACCTCGTCATTAACGTCGATCAACCAAAATTTCACTAATGGCAATACGAATTCCCCCAACCCCAATAAAGTGCAATTAAACTAAAAAACAGTTTACTTTAGATCCTAACTGATCAGAGTTAGTTGAGATCCTGTGGTGTGAAGTTTAACCATTTAGGGGTTTGTTAACGGTACACTCAGTTTGCTCTGGTGGGTTACGGCTCTCACAAGGGTTAAGGCGCCCAATGGTTAAGGAGAAAATAAAGGCATGCAATGATGTTGTGAACGGGATCGAGGAAGTTAGGAGGTGAATGACCACTAAGATCGACAAGGCGAGGAGGGCGATTGAGGTTTTTTATCCGCTGTTATGCGCTGTCGACAGGCCATTTTATTCTCCTTTCTCGCGCCATCCGATAAGACCCCCCAACAAAAAGAGGATACCTAAGATCACAGTCGCTATACTTGCTACATAAGGGTACAAGAGTTCTGGTTTGTACAATAGGCACAATCCACATATGATTATAAGTATGCCCACAGTGGACAGAGCAATCTGTCCTAAACTCCTCGGCAAACTTATAGTTATTGGAGTTGACCTAATCTTTTTGGCGCGAACGATGCCCATCAGAAGAAATCCGATGCCCATCCCAATAGCTCCACCAACATCAGGTCTACCAAAAGCCAAACCGATGCCACCACCAATGAACATACAAGCCACAAAGACTAAACCCTCAAATTCA
>CAZTBK010000029.1:0-9883 GCA_964611975.1 uncultured Candidatus Bathyarchaeia archaeon
AGGTCTCTCCTTAAGCAGGAGCCCGCCCGCGTAGTTGGATCACATCAACGCGTCCTTCAACGCATGGCCACACGTACAGCCCCTCTTCTCCGGGATCATCGGTATAGTGTTCATTATGAGCTTCTTGACGTTCTCGATGTTTTTCCTCATGGTCTCCACGACCTCCTCGGCTGAAACGGGCCTCTCGGCCCAGACGTCGTAGTCGGTTATCGTACATAAGGAGACGTAGCACATCTCTGCCTCCCTCGCGAGCACGCACTCGGGGTACACGGTCATCCCGATCACGTCGGCACCCCATGAACGAAACATCTTGGACTCAGCCCTCGTGGAAAACCTCGGACCCTGGATGCAGACGTACGTCCCCCTCTCGTGGCATGGGATCCCCATCTCCTTCGCTGAGCTGAAGAATACCCTCCTCAGCTCAGGGCAGAAGGGGTCCGCTGAGGATATGTGACAGACCTGACCGCCCTCGTAGAACGTGTCCTTCCTGCCCTTCGTCCTGTCTATGAACTGGTCCACCAGGACGAGGTCCCCTGGCTTGTAGTCCTCCCTGAGGCTGCCCACGGCAGATGGGGAGATTATCCTCTTAACCCCGAGCTCCTTCATCGCCCAGATGTTCGCCCTGTAGTTTATCATGTGCGGTGGGATCTGGTGCCTCTTCCCGTGGCGAGGGATGAACGCTATCGTCCGTCCCTTATAATGGCCTAGCGAGACGAGGTCCGAGGTCTTGCCGAAGGGCGTGTATACCTTTATCTCCTTCACGTCCTCAAATATCCCAGGGTCGTATACCCCTGTCCCGCCTATGATCCCTATCTCTGCGCTCTCCTTCATCAACACGTTTCACCCATATTTCCGTTCGATCTCCTATTTAACTATGTTGTCAGCTCCTTAGGGGATCAACCGGAATTTATCTCTCGGGAACAGCACGACCTCCCTTATGTTTCTTCTGTTGGTCATCACCATCATCAGCCTCTCCAAACCCAGCGCCCAGCCAGCATGCGGCGGCATCCCGTAGTCGAAGGCCCTCAGATGATATTCGAAGGACGAGGGGTCCAGCCCGGACCCTCTGATTCTCTCGATCAGCAGATCCTTGGAGTTCACGCGGGTCCCACCTGAGGCCAGCTCGAGCCAACCATGCATCATGTCGAACGCCTCGCAGACCTCAGGATTCTCCTCTAATGGTTTTATGTAGAACGGCTTGGACTTGGTCGGCCAGTTTGTTATAAAGTAGAACCCAGGATGGAGCCTGCCGAGCACCTTCAAGGAGGGGGTCGGTATGTCCTCACCCCATGGTATGTTGACCCCCTCCATCCTCAGCTCTTCCAGTATCTGATCGTACGTATACCGCTCAAACGGCCTCTTCGGGACCTCTAGCATGGAATTCAGCACCCTGAGTTCCCCCTCGCACAGCCCCTTCACCTTTTCAAAGACATAGGAGATCAGCTCTTCCAGCGTCCTCATCACGTCAGCGGCTGAGACGAACGCCTCCTCTATGTCTATCGATGTCGACTCGCTGAGGTGACGGCGGGTGTGGGATTCCTCCGCCCTAAAGATCGGCCCTATCTCAAAGACCTTCTCGAAATCGCTCACTAGCTGCTCCTTGTAAAGTTGTGGGCTTTGCGCGAGGAAGGCCTCCTTATCGTAGTACGCTATGGGGAACAGGGCCGCCCCACCTTCGGTCGCTGAAGCTATGATTTTCGGGGTGTTCACCTCGATGTAGCCATTTTCGCGCAAGAAATCCCTTATCGCGCCTATGACCACATGCCGGACCTTGAAGATCGCCCTGCTCTCAGGTCGTCTCAAATCAAGTATCCTCGAGTTCAATCTGGTGTCGAGCTCGGCACGCGTCCTCCCGGTCGGATCTAGCGGCAGGGGGTGCTTAGCCCGAGATAGGACCTTGATTTCCTCAGGGACGATCTCCACCCCTCGGGGGGCCTTCCTGATCCCCTTTACGACCCCGCGGACCCCGATCACCGATTGCTTCCTCAGGCCCCTAATCTTTTTAAAGAGGTCAGGGTTTACTGCGCCTCTGCGCATCGTGACCTGGACCGCCCCATCCCTGTCCCGCAAAACGATGAACTTCACGCCGCCCAGATCCCTTATCTCCTCGACGTGACCGAAGACCGTGACCCTCTCACCGTCCGATCCTGGAAGGATCTGGGATGTGAAGTGGGTTCTGCGCCAGTTCCCGAGAGGATCGAGGTCCAACTATGCCACCTCTAGGGCGCCTCGAACTCGACCCTGACAGCCATACCTCGCATTTTCTCTGCCAGCGCCCTCAACGTCTCGATGCTGATCGGCAACCTCCTAGGGCGGCCTGATAGGATCACTTTGGTCTCTGTGGTGCCGTCCGGCAGCCAAACCTTGTTCAGTGACGCGATGTTTAATGGGGTGAGCAGGTCCTCAAGGAACTTTCTGGCCGATGCGCCCTTCTCTAGCACCCTGATCTTCTTTCCTGTAACTTTGCTCAACGCCTTAAGTACCTTCCCATCGTATCCTAGCAGATGAGGCAGATCCCCAGGATCGACCAGTATCGCTATCACATCGTCCACTTCGTAGGATTTGTGAAAGGATACCTTCTGGATGGAGGGATAACGCTCTGAAAGCCTCAAGAGCTCTCTCGCGATTTGGACGTCCCTTTCACTGATCTCTCCTGAGCGTAGCTTCTCCTGACATCTCACGCACAATATGCCGCTCCTTAAACAGAAGTCGCACAGTGGGGTTTTCACTTTCATCCGCCTCCAAAAAAGGGCGGGGGTTGGGGTTAAGCCGTTCACTTCGATAGCGTGAGCTCGATTGTGCTGATGTTCATCGGCGTCCCGCCCTCTGCGGGCGCGACCTGCTCCGTCCCGATCTGGATGTCCTTGACCTTGAGGCCCGTCATGAATCGGTTTCTTACGATCTCAGCAACGTCTATCGCCCTGCTTATCGCCCGGCCGCGGGCCTTGATCGTTACCTCGTTCGTCCCTCCCTGAAGCAGCGTTATGCACGCCAGCACGTAGTTCATGACCGGTTTCCGCCCGATCAGCACGGTGTTGCTCTCTGCCATTTTATCGTCGTCCCCCTTTGCTTACCTTTTTTCCTTACACTTCTTAGTAGTTCGTAGATAAAAAGGTTTAAGTTTTTGGTGCTGCATCTTCAATGGTTTGAATAGAGACCTCGGCCCCTATTTACAGTGTGTGCAGGCGGTTAAGGCGGTTCAGGCGGATCGCTCCGCGGATGTGGCCGCGATCAGGCCCCTAAACAAGGCTGGTGAGCGAAAGCGGGGGAAGTTGCATCACCCAAACGCAACGCTCCAAAGGCAACATGCCAGCTATAATCCGTCACGAGAAGACATAAAATAACGGTATATCAAGTAAATAATTGGAGGTCGATGTGGTTGTCCAAGAGAGGTTTGTCCGGTCGTCCTCTCCGCGTGTTGAGCGCGCTTTATAACAAGAGCAAGCCCGTGAGCATCTTCACGGTGAAGATGAAGCAGAGCGAGCTAGCCGATGAGATGGGCATATCGAGGCAGGCTTTAAACGTCCACCTCAGGAAGCTCAGGGACGGGGGCTACATCAGGACGGGGAGGGGTTTCATAGATGTGACCGAGAAGGGGGTTGAGGCCTTGGGCTTCTCGTCAAAGCCGACCTTTCTCTTCATCAAGGTCTTGCCGGCGAGGAGGCCCGCAGTGTACAGGAGGATCTGCGAGCTGCCCATACACAGGGCCTTCAGGGTTACCGGGGACATGGACCTCATCGTCACGGTTGACAGCGACAAGCTGGACTATGCCCTGGACGAGGTCTCCCGGTTGGATGGGGTGACGGAGACGAGGTCTTACATCACGATCGAGGCCCTGAAATGATGTGAACCACCACCAGCTTTCGCAGGCGGCTTCAGCGATCCCCCTCGGCCTTACACGGCACAGGGCTACTGGAAGTGCTACGTGCCGCGACCTCATGCCTGCAGGCGGGCAGGTGAAGGTTGCCGAGGGGAAAATATAGGGGTTTCATCCCCTCCCTTTCGGAAGGGGACTTCCAGCACGTCAAGGTTAAATACGCGTTCGTCCTCTGATTAGGAGGGTGCGATGCTAGATGCCCATCACCGACCCCTTTAAGAGGAGGATAGCTCAGGAGCATAGGTTGTACTTCAAGATCTGCCGCAGGTGCGGGGCCAGGAATGCCCCTGGGGCAGTTAAGTGCCGTAAGTGCAAGAGCAGGAACCTGCGCTGGAAGAGGAGGGAGGCCACCGCAAAGTAGGGGTTCGGACGGGCCTGTAGTATAATGGTAGAACACCGCCCTCACGCGGCGGAGGTTCCGGTTCAAATCCGGGCAGGCCCACCATGATCTGGGTTCAGAGCCCATCACCCTCACAAGCCTGACAAAAGCTACATGTGCCTAAAAGAATGAACGAGACAGACCGGACTGCCTTCATGAGACGCTTCTCTGCATCATCGAGCTTTTACTTCAGCTCCCTCCCGCAGCTCGGGCAGTATTCCGCACCTAGCGGCACGGGCGCCCCGCAGTACGGGCATGTTAAGGCAGGCGATGGCCTTCGAGCCCGTTCACCCTTGGGCTTAAGTAGGTGCACGGACAACGCCCCAGCCGCTGCCCCTATCGCCATCAGGATCACCACCACCGTCAGCAGCGTGTAGTCCACGACTACCAGCGAGGCGGTCGTGCTCTCAGCCCGCTCGTGCTCTGCATCCCCGAACCAGACGGCCCTCACCTCGTACTCCCCGACCGATGGCGGCAACCAGGGGCAGGAGTACCTTCCGTCCTCGTCCGTGCTCACGCTCGCGAGCTCTGACCACTCCCCTCCGCCCGTCCTGTAATATATGCGGACCGTGGCGCCAGGGACGGCTGGCGTGATCTCCCCGTACACGGTGACCGTGCCGTGAGAGAAGACGTGGGCGATCGTCCCGGACGAAAGCTCGCAGCTGATCTTGGTTAAGACCTTCACGGTCAGCTCGACCGTCTGGCTAATAGCTGACGCGTACAGGTCGTCCCCTGGCCACCTCGCCCTCAGGGAGTAAGCCCCGGCCTCGGTCGGAGCCCATTCGTACGAGTAATGGCCGTCCTGCTCGGTCGTCACGGTGGCCAACGTCCGCCACGTCGACCCACCGTCCGCGCTGAGCTCGATCGACACGTATGTGGACCTGCCGGGCGACAGGGCCCCGGAGAGGACCACGGGCTCGCCGCACGCCACGGACGTCTCGCTGACGCTCAGGCTGAGCTCGGACGAGAATTTGTTCTCCAGGGTCGGGCAGTCCTCGGGGGACCACTTGCCAGTGTCGACGATCGTGTAGTACGTCCCCTTGACGATGCCTCCCCCTACCACCTCGTGCCTGAACGTGAGGACCACGTAGTACACGCCGGCCTCGCTCGGGGTCGCGATGTTAATTGTATCGCTGATGCTCTCCCCCTTGTCGAGGATAATGGTGCTGTACGATGAGGGGGCGGACATGATGTCGGCCCCGCCAGGCGTCTCCCTGAGGGACACGACGATCTCCTTGAACGTGTGCTTGTGAGCCCTCGAGAACTCGTTGTCGACGTACTTTATCGTCAGATCCACGCTTATCAGGCTCGATGGCTCTGCTGAGTCGGGCGCGGAGTAGCGTATCGAGAAGTCCCCCTGAAACTCCAAGGGGTCTGGCTGACCGTTCCCGTTCACGTCGACCCAGCTCCGCCAGGTCACATCGTACTCAGATGCCTCCACTGGCCTCGAGAAGCTAGGAGCGCTTGCGAGCAGAAGCGCCAGGAGGATGAGGAGCGCTATCGATCTTCTCAACGGTATCACGATAGAGAGTTGGTTGATGCATATATATTTAATCCCTTTTAATGATCTCCAGGGCTTTTCCATGAGGGAGACAGATGCCTGCCTGTCCTAGCCAGCGCAACGCGTCCATATGCGGCTGGAACAGGTTTAAAACCGTTTCCAGATCATAATAATACGTTGGGCGTTTCAGGGTCAGGTGTGTGAGTGGATGAGGCTCAAGAGGCAGGCAGAATCGGTCAACGATCGCTTCGCAGAGTTCGTTAAACATCGAGAAGCGGGGAAGTCCCTCTACGCGGTCGAAAGGCTAGCCCAGTTGGTGATACAGTCTATCCTCGACTTCGCCGCCATGGTGTCCGTGCGCATGGGCCTGCGTAAGCCGGAAACGTACAGAGGCCTCGCCGCTCTCCTGGCCGAGGAGCTGGGTCTGGGTCGGGACTTACGCAGGTCCCTCGAACAGATGGCGGGATTCAGGAACATCCTCGTGCACGGATACGCGAGGATCGACCCAGAACTCGAGGAACGGGCATTTGAGGAGATGGAGCAGAGGCTCCCTGCAGTCATAGAGGCGCTGGAAAAATACGTCGAAGGCTCAGGCTCAGACCCGCCAAAGACCAGCGTCAGGGAGGGGCTTGCAGAAGTCTTTAAGAGGCATAGGGTGAGGTTCGCCTTCCTCTTCGGGTCTAGGGCCAGAAGCGGTGCCGGCAGAGATTACGACATAGCTGTCTCCGTTAGCCTGAGGAGCGCCCTGGAGCTGGGAGGCCTTCTGATCGATGCGGCCGAGGCCTTAGGCGTGGGGGAGGAGGAAGTGGACATGGTGCACCTAGACGCGGCCCCTCCAGGCATGATATACACGGTGCTCTCGGAGGGGGTCCTGATATACGGCGACCAAGAGGAGGCGTACAACTTCCTTTACCAAAGGTACTTAGAGCTTTTAGACGTCGGAACGCTCTATCAGCTGTGCAAGAAGCGAGGTACGAGCGCGCAGGGGCTGAGGCGAGCGTAATTTAAATCCCTGTGCTCTCAGCTAGGCCCTGACGGCGTATCCACGCGTGAACTCGACCGTACCCGTCACTGGGTCGACGCGGATTCCCATCGCCTCCATATCCAGCACGCCCATTATCGTCTCATCGCTGCCGATCAGGACCTTTGAGACCACCCTTCGACCGGCCACCTCCAAGTAACATAACCCAACCGGTAGCTGCCTTGAGGATCCACCCGGAGCGGTGGCCTCGGCCTCCACGGGCGTGAACTCGGCCTGCCCCATGCCTGGCAGCAATGTTAAATCATGTGCATCACGGCTCTTCGATGGCATGGTTTACCGTTAGGTTTATCAATTGGTATACCCAAAAATCATTCTGGTGGTCTGATGGCTGTCGTGAGCGTTAAGGTCCCCAAATGGGTTAGGGAGAAAATGAAGGCATACGGTGAGGTCGTGAACTGGCCTGAGGAGATCAGGAAGTCGATAATCGCTAAGATCGAGGAGATCGAGAGGGTCAGGGCTGTTGAGGAAGCCATCAAGCTTCTGGAGGCGATCCCACCTGCGCCCAGGGGGACGGCTGAGGCACTCGTGAGGGAGGACCGTGACAGTCATTGACGCTTCGGCTCTGGCGAAGTTCGTTCTGAAGGAGGATGGGTGGAAGGAGGTCGCTGAACACCTAAGGGCTGGAACCATATCGGTGGACCACGTAGTTAAGGAGGTTGCTAACGCTGTATGGAGGAGGTTTAGACGAGGTGCGGTGCCGCTTGAAGGAGCAAAAATCATGCTCAAGGCTCTGAAGGAGATCTTGGAAAAGGCCGTTAAAGTCGAGGGGGAGCTCACTTATCTGGATGAAGCACTAGAGATAGCGTTCAGCCGAGACATAACCGTATACGATTCACTGTATATCGCAATGGCGAAGAAAAAGGGGGTAAAACTGCTAACGGCGGACGAAAATCAAGCAAGCGTCGCAACAGCCGAAAACGTGGCGACGATACTCCTAAAATAGTCCCGCGATGTCGCAAAGTGCAAAATGCTCCTCGCCAGTAGCTTGATCAGGGGCTTGGTGTCCAGGATCACCCTAGGGCTTCTTTGAGGCGCTGGTCAAACCCTTGGGTCCACCCCCTCCTCGTCTCCAACAGCTCCTCTGAAGGCTTGCGGCCCTCGAAGACTCCCTCGTCCACGCCGGCCAACCTGGACGGCTTGGGGACGGGCCTGAGCCCCTCCCCTTCTCGGGTCACGATTAGCTTTGTGCCTTCAGCTATCCGAGGCCTTCTTCTCAGGTCTGCTGGGATGGTTATCTGCCCCTTGGTTGTCAAGGTAACTATCTCCATCCACACTTCACCTTACGTGAACTACCCCACGCCATCGCGTGGGGCTTCTAGCAGGAGAGGACCTATGAGGGAAAAATACAAATGTTCGCCCTCATCCACAGCTGAAGCCCGTGGGTAGATCACGAAAGGCTTATTATCCTCCTTGAAAGATTGTGTTTGGAGGGTGGTTTCGTGGGGCAGAAGGCGTCCAGGAGGGCGGTCCTGGTCGTGGCCGCTTTCTCCCTCTTTGAGGCGCTCACGCACTTCGGCAACGCCAACCCCTTCAGAGGAGACCCTGCCCTGGGCTTCGACTCCCCCTTCTACATCCGCATGCTCTACTACCTCGCCGGCAGAGCGGCCGAGCCGCCCACAGCGCCGTTCTGTATGAGGCCTTTGGTCCCTGCGTTGGCCCTGCCCCTGTCCCCCTACGTTGGAATTAACAACGCGTTCGGCACCGTAAATACGATTTTCTGGGCGCTCACGTCCGTCCTCCTCTTCGAGTACTGCCTTAGCATGACGGGGGATTCCAGGGTGGCCCTCTGCTCCAGCTTGCTCTTCTCGTCCTCAGTACCGGTCCTGGTCTACGGCGGGGCCATAGGCACGGACATGGCGGGCTACTTCTTCCTGATCCTAGGCCTCTACATCGCCCTGAGGGGCGGACGTGGGAGGAAGACTTACCTCGTCGAGGGGGCCGTCATCGGCATAGGCATGCTCTGCCGCGAGACGACTTCCGTCCTCATCCCCATCACGCTCCTCGTCAGGCTCGCCCGAGACAGGTTGCCCCTGAGGGACGCCTTCGAGGAGCTGTTGACGGTCTCGTCGATCTCGGCCCTGCCCGTCGCCGCTTGGTGGCTCGCGATCCCGAACCCTGGGTACACGAAGTACTTCGCCCAGAACCTCGCCGTCGCATTCACGTACGCCAAGCTTGAGAGGGCGTTTTACCAGGTCATGTTCACTTTCCACGTCTGCTACGCCTATTTTCTGGTCGGCTTCCTCAAAGAGAGGGATTACAGGTCCTTGATGGAGTCCTACGCTGTCCTCGGCGTGGCCTCCGCTTACTTCGTGGCCATATACTTCATCGGGGTCCTGAGCTCCAGGTTCGTCTTCATGGCCTTCCCCGCCTTCCTGACGCTCGGCGCGAAGGGGGTCTTGAGCCTAGGCGAGGAGCTTTCCAGGAAGCCCCTTCTGGGCAGGATCAGCAGCGATAGGTGGGGGCTCCTGCTCCTCATCGTTTACGCGTTGATCTCGAACGTCGGGACGGCCGAGTATAATATCTGCTTCCCCTCCACGTCAGATGCCCAGATAGAGGGGCTCCTGCCATGATGAAGCGATGATTTAAAAAAGGACGACTATGGCATGGAGTTCTTCTGGAGAAACTCTACAAAAAAGGGGAGATAGGAGTTTACTTTTCTACCGCGCCTACTCCGTCCAGTCTATGGAGCATGGATAGCTGATCCATGGACCCCATGTGGTCCCTGTCTCGAACCTCCACCTGCCTGCTGGAGGCCCGATGATCTCCTGTACCGCCCATAGCCAGCCTCTGGTGGCCACTGCGCTCATCTTTCCTATGTTCAGGACGATGCCGGTCGCGCCTTTCTTCCCAGCCGTCTCGTTGATGAGTAGCTCGTTGAACTCGCACCAGTAGTGCGCCAGGAAGTACGCTGCGGCGTGCGTGTCTATGCCGCTGATGCCCCATATGGATAGACCTGCGTACGGGTCTACCAGCGTCGGGCCGTCGGTTACAGCCACAGGATCAGTAGTACTGTTGGTCTGGTACACTTTGCCACATCCCATGAGGTCGTCAGCCAAGAGCCTCATGTCGTCGTGCACCACGTTC
>CAZTBK010000029.1:9893-10626 GCA_964611975.1 uncultured Candidatus Bathyarchaeia archaeon
AGTACGCTGCGGCGTGCGTGTCTATGCCGCTGATGCCCCATATCGACAGGCCCGCATATGGGTCTACCAGCGTCGGGCCGTCGGTTACACCCCGAGTTGCGTTAGTCTGGTACACTTCGCCACATCCCATGAGGTCGTCATCCAAGAGCTTCATGTCGTCGTGCACCACGTTCCATGACGTCAGGTTCAGGTCCTCGGTGATCGTTATCACGGCGATGCCGCCCTCCGACTCAGGATAGAAGTTCCCTGTCGGGATGCTGAATATCCCGGCCTCAGGCAGCTCAGATCCCGTGGTCGCCGGGTCGACCCACACCAGGAAGTTGTGCTCGTTGAAGTACTCGGTGCCTAGGTTGACCCTAGGACCGCCTACGCATATCGTGTGGTTCACGTCCCAGACCGTGCCGGTCGGCGTCGTGAAATAGTGCCAATACAACGGAACTCCAGTATCCTTGCCAGGCGGCGATAACTGGCCACATGCTTTACCAGCTCTGCGTATCCACCCTGTTAGCTTCAGCGTCACGGTCACCGGGTCGTAGTAGACCAGCGAGTCCTTCTCCAGCGTGTAGTACGGAGCTGTCGCCAAGGCGCTGAAGGCCTCTATGTCGTACATCGCCATCCACATCGGATCAGTTGGACACTCAACGCATGTATAGTCAACGAAGGCCCCGAAGGCCTCGCCGACCATCACGGCGCCTACGACGTCTATCGTCGCAGCGCCCTCCGCGGTGATGGT
>CAZTBK010000030.1:0-10445 GCA_964611975.1 uncultured Candidatus Bathyarchaeia archaeon
TAGCGCCCAAATCCCCCTCTCCAACGACTGGCCTGTGGCGATATCGCCACAGGCCGCACCTGCGACATCCTTTGACCTCCTCGATTATCCTGTTCATGGGGCCTTCCTTAGACAACGCGGTCCTCCTCAAAAAAGGTTTAATGTTCTAGCATTATATCCAAACTGCGTTTTATTTTTTATTAGGGTCGTAGTAGAAATCATTAAGTCGCATTTTTTGTAGTTGATGTAATAATGCAATGGAGATTCATAAGGACGCACCTTGTGCGGTAGCCGTGTGCGCGGCTCCGTCAGAGGAGCGCAGGCGGGGACACGCCGGATCGAAAAAGGTCCTCGAAAAATGTTTAGAAAGGAACCAAAAAAGCCCTTAAATACGCTAAAAATCTTTATCCTTCATAAAATCGTAGAAAACTTTTATTTGGCTTGTACAAGGGGTTAATAGAGGATTAGTAAAGATCGGATCATTATGCTGACCGATGTTCACGTAAGCAATTTCTACGAGGATGGATGAGATGGGTAAGGGAGTTTTAAGCATATTGTTGTTGGCGGCCTTCCTGAGCGCCTTCGTTGCAACTTTACCGATAACGCCTGTCAGAGCGATAACGCCCGACGTCACTTTCATAGCTTATGACCACTCTGGAGAGATCTTACCTAGCTATGGGTGCGAATGGCACATCATATTTCCAAACTCCACTTATCGCTCCTTCACTGGGAACGTGATAACGTTGGAAGACCTTCCCTGTGGAGACTACGACGTGAGCATCAAATGGCTGGGCTCATGGGTTGTGCACAATTACACTTGGAATCATGAATGCGTACACTCACCCGAGTATTGCGTACTCTCGACGAAAGTGACAGACGTGACGTTTACGGCCAATGACCATGCTGGAAACCCACTGTATGACGCGCCGTGCCATTGGTACATCACGTACCCAAATGGAACTACGGGAGATTACAACTGGTGTTCAGGCACACTTAAGCTCGGGAATGGGACCTATAAACTGGGCATAAAGTGGCAGGGCACCTACGTCATCAGCAATTATACATGGACAAAGACCACCCAAACCTCATACTCGATAAACTGCACGCAGATAGTGGACAGGACGTTCGAGGCAGAGGACAGCTCTGGAAATCGGCTGTGGCCCGGGGCCACAAGGATATACGTCACCCCTCCAAACGGGACCTCCTGGTACACGTCATCTGGGAACTCAAGTAGCTTCACGATGATGAAGGTTGGCAACGGGACGTACGCGGTGAGGGTCATGTTCGAGGGATCGAAGGTCTTCGAGTGGACTGGTCTTATGTTGAACATCTCCGAGCATGTGAACCGCAGGATGAAATGCGACGTGTACGAGTATAATCCAGTCTTGCGAGATCAGGATGGCGGTACGTACTCCGGAGCAAACATTACTCTCCTATGTCCAAACGGGACGACGACCTTCCTGATCACGGATCAGGAAGGCATTGTCAGGATGCCTCAAATACAGGGCGGGCCATACTCGATCCCTGAGGTCGTCTACAACGGACACAAAGTGAATCAGACAGGGACGTTCTCGATCGACCGCGATTTGGACGACTGGACTATACAGTTCAACGGCCTGTCCATAGGCCAAGTGATATATCCGGAAACGGTGCATTTGGACGATTCATTCACCATCAAGGCACAGCTAGTCTACAGCTACAGCGGGGAACCTGTCCCAGAAGGGTCTTACGTCGGCCTACTCGGCGCCTCAGAGATTTACGGGGTCACTGACAGCTCGGGTTGGGCTACGTTCGAACTCTCGGAGTCGCATCCAGCAGGCCCCTTCACGTTGTTCGGGGTGAACGAATCAGAGTACGGCCTCACCTACAAGGTGGAAAATAAGTCAGCACCCATAACTTGGATTGCCGACTTCAGCGTTCAAGCGCTGGATGCCAAGGGCTTCGCCCTCGACAACGCGACGGTTGAGATCTTCAACAAAACCGACACCTATTGGGAGACCCTGTACACGGATTCGACGGGCTCGATCAACGTCGAGGGCGCCGTCTGCCAGAAGTACTCGATCTTCATAAGATGGCAGGGCGTCTACGTTGGGTCCGTCACCATCGACTTAGACGACGCCACGGAGAGCGCATCGGTGCCATGCGCCGTCTATTACTGGAACATCAGCGTCACGCATCTAAACGGGACTGCCATCCCAGGCGCCTCGGTCATCCTCTACTGGCCGGATGGGACGGTCTATGGGACCTACCAAACGAACGAGGAGGGTGGCATCCCCCAGATCCAGCAGATACCAGGAGAGACGTACAAGGCGATGCTGAACTATACGGGTGCGACCTTTGGCGAGACGTACGACCTACATCAGAACCTTGAAACGGAGATCTCAGTAGCGTTCGTTTCATGCCAGGACGTGCCAGATGTTGAGAGGCTCTGCTACAGCACGAGCAGCGACGTCCTATCGGCGACATATGATGAGGAGCTCAAGGGATTGAAAATGGAGGTGTCAGGCACGACAGGAACGCCCGGTGAGGTGGAGGTATTCGTCCCAAAAACGCTCTTGGATAACCTAGGTCTGACGACCGAAAACATACACGTCTTCATCGGGGGCGAGCCCGCGACGTTTGCGACGGAGGCTTACCCAGAGGGGTACCTGTTGAGGATGAGCTACACGCACAGCTCCCAAGTAATCGAGGTCGTGTTTTCAGACGTGGCGCTGACGACGAGGGTGATGGACTCCAACGGCAGGGCGATAAGCGGTGCGCATGTAAAGATCTATAGGGAAGGGGTGCCCATTATCGAGGGGCACTCGGATGAGGATGGAAACGCGGACTTCACCAACTTAGCGACTGGCGATTACGAGGTCGAGGCGTTTCACATGGGCATCCTCGTAAATTCAACGCAGCTGACGCTAAGCGATTACGATGAACACTACAGTTACGACCTGAACTGCACGGTATACGACCTGACAGTACGAGTGTTCGACTTAATACCGAGCCCGCTACCAGGGGCCTCGGTGACGGCCTCTCTAACAGACGGGACGGCCATGTTCTCCGGGACGACCAACGGAGGTGGCAACGTGACCTTCTATCAAGCGCCGAAGGCAGACTACGAGATAAAGGCCACGTACTTCGGCGTCTCCAGCTCAACGGGCGTCGCTCTAACAAGGAACATCTTAACCGAGGTCCACATACTCATGCTCAACATGACGACGCTCGTGCTCGGCATTGCCGTCGTCGGGGCGGCCCTGACCTTAATAGGGGCGTACTATAGTGGACGCCCAAAGGGAGTACAAAAGCGCAGACGCGGAAGGCCGAGGAAGGTAAGAGGACCGATCTAAAACAGGCCCTCCTCAAGGCCTGAATGTCGCTGACATCTGGTAGCGTTAACATGAAGACGCAAAGATGCGCCCTTTAGCGCCGTCACGAGGGGACACTTGTCCCTTCTCAGGAAAATGTTTAACTGAAAGCGTGAAGGAAAGATATAGTAACTATCGCAGTTGAAGGAGGATAGAGATATGCCCGAGTTTGACATAGTCTATGGAATTATGACCGCGCTCTTCATAGGCGTCTTCCTCATCATGGCTATCTTCATGATCGTAATGATGCTTAGGACCCTGAGGGCGCCGAAGGTATATTACCTGCCTCCGGCCAGGGAGCTGATCGGCCAGCTGATGTGCCCGAAGTGCGGTTCAAGGGACTTGGAGGCCATCGGGTACTACACGCTGAGGTGCAAGAGCTGCGGCTTCACCTTCAGGGTCGGGGCTGAGAGGCTCGGCGGGTTCTACTTCTGGCCGCTGATGTTCCCGATCTTCTGGCCGATGGCATTCTGGTGGCCGGTAAGGGAGAAATGACAGGGGGAGAAAGGGTTGCCAGATGAAGATCATAGGAGGGAGAGATGGTCATGACCGTTGACTGCGTGATCTTCGACCTAGACGGCGTGCTAGTGGACTCAGATGAGGCGTGGATGAGGGTCCATCGAGACGCCGCCAGGAAGTTCATGTCGGACCCTCCGCCCGATGAGGAGTTACGAGAGCTTTTATGGGCTACGACCCCGGAGTTCGTCGACAGGATCCTGCCAAGGGACGTTAAAAATCGAGAGGAGATCCTAGAGGGGATGTGTAACGACATACATGAGCACATGAAGGCCCTCATCTCCTCGTCCTGCATCAAGGAACGAGAGGGGATGAGGGATCTGCTTAGGAGGCTGAGGCGAGAGGGCAAGAAGATAGGCCTGGTGACGAACAACGACAGGGAGATCACTGAAGGGATGCTAAAACATTTCGATATCCAAGAGTTCTTCGATGTGATTATTACGAAGGATGACGTGGGCAAGCCGAAACCCAGCCCAGAGCCCATATTTAGGGCCTTGAATGATCTGCGATGCGCGCCGAAGGACTGCATCTACATAGGGGACAACGAAGAGGACGTAATCGCTGGTAAGGCCGCGGGCGTCACAACGGTTCTCCTAAACACTAGCGATGATAAAGGACAAGCCAAGGAGAAAACGAGTCCAGATCACACGATCAACAAGCTGGATGAAGTTCTAACTCTAATCGGTCTGGAGAAAACATCCGTGTAACCGCCATCCATCGATCGAACTGAGAGCGCATCCATCTTTTTTGTTATGGGGACTTTTTTCATCCTCTCGGTCCATCGTCCAGTCAGTTGTAAAGGATGCGCCACTCTTGAATTCATCCCCTTTCTCTTTGTTTTTTGTATCGACAGCAATTTTCACTCTCTCGTTTTTACTACTTTAGGATCATGCGCCCTCGATTCCCTGATCACGCAGATCTTAAGCTTTATTAGGGGTTCGATATTTTACTTTACCTGAGTACAGTATGTTCGAGTTTAAAACGCTCTCAAGGGAAGGGACGATCGACATCCTACGTCGACTTTCTATCGGGGAGGCCAAGTTTAACGAGTTAAACAAAGTGGTTACTAACACAAGGACGTTAACTAGGAGGCTAAAAGAGTTGCAGAGAGAGGGCCTGATTCACAAGGTTAAATTACGCTATAGGATTACCAGTAAGGGCCTCGGTATAGTGTTCAAAATCGCAGAGTTTGAGGGGGGAAAGAAGCAGAAGTGGGTTCAGGATGAGGAGTTCGCTAATATAGGACACAGGTGGATGAAAATTTCGCTGAGAAGCCTTGTTGACCTCTTCATTGATGAGTTTGGTGATGAACTGATCTCAATAGTTCTTTACGGCTCCGCTATAAAAAGGGCCTTCCAATTGGGTAAAAGCGACATAGATATGCTTTATATCCTTGAGGACAGCGCAACAGACATTTGGCAGCGTGAAGAGAACATCTTCAAACGCTTTCAAGCCACGTGGGAGTATAGGGCCTGCAACTATATGCTGAAGACGCAAGGATTTTACGGGTATCCGGAGGTGACCACGACATCCTTGCACAGAAGTTATGCCAAAACATTTCAGCTTGCCTATCTAGATATGCTTCTCAGCAGAGCGGTCCTCTATGACAAGGATGAGTTCTTTCAGAAGCTAATGAAAAGGCTTCGAAAGGAGCTCAAAATCCTAGGCACCACCCGGGTTGAGTATGCAGATGGGACTTATTGTTGGCTCCTGAAACCGGACGTGAGACCTGGCGAACTGATAGAAATAAACTTGAGGTAGGAAAGATGGCCGTCAATAGGGACAGAGCTAAAAAGGCGATCAGCAACGCGGAACGAGAGTTCAAAAGCGCTCTCATCAGTCTAGAGGATAAAGACTACGCTGGAGCATTGAAATACTTACAGGAATGCACAGAGTACGCGGCGAAGGCTGTCCTGATAGCCTACGGGGTGGATTACCCAAAGATCCATGCTGTAGGGCGATTTCTACTCGAGATGAAGGAGAGGTATCCCAAATGGTTCCTCAAACAAGCTCAGGCCATAGCTGATGTTACGGATAGCTTGGCGAGGGGGAGGCCAAAATTTCGGTATCCCTATGAGCATCCAGCAGAGCAGTACGAAACAGTGGCGAAGGAAGTCTGTCCTAAGGTCAGGAAAGCCCTAGAAAGTTGCCGCAAACTCATCGAACAGCTTTTCGGCTAACAGTTAATTTAACTCCCAGCCGCCACTCGATGGGCTCAGATATGGGTTCCTATGAATGAGAATACTTCAAATAAATTCAATATATGACATCCTAACTTCATCATAATAGGGGATCAGCGGAGGCTGATGCCAACTCCGCCCCTAACCCGAACTCGCGATGGCCCCCTAGTGGCCGGTAAAATTCGTACACGTTCAACGTAAGCTCAGAGGGATGCCGCTGTTAATATCGGATTCGATCAAAACCTCGTAAGGGGGATTGAAAGCATAAAGGGTTAGGAGCACTTCACCCACCTCCTTTCCTTTGATGACCTGTAGGCAGCATCTATTATCTCTTGTGCCCTGAGGCCATCCCTGAAGCTGGGTTGAGGCTCCTTGTCCTCTTCCAAACATTTGAGGAAGCGGCTTATCCCGATCACGTGCCCCTGCCAGATCTCGCTCGCGTACGGGTATGGGTTCCTGATCTTGACCTCCTTCCACCCGACGTCCCTCTCACCTAGAGAAAGGGTGAACAGCGAAGATGGCCTCTCGAGGTTCCACGAGATCGCGCCACCCTCGCCATTTACCTCGACCCGTAACGAGTCCACATGCCCGGTGCCGACCTTCGTCGACTCCAAGATCCCCAACGCCCCGCACTCGAACTTCAGAATGGCCAACCCAGAGTCCTCTATCTCGACCTTCCTAGTCTCACCCGTCTCCCTGACAGGCCTTTCCTTAATGTAAGTTTCCGTGATGGCCGATACCTCCTTTACCTCCCCAACCAAGAACCTGGCCAGGTCTGCTATGTGGACTCCAAGGTCCAGCAATGGACCCCCACCAGATGATCGAAGGATATCTTTCCATGAGAAGTACCTCTTCGGGTAGACGTGGCTCATCCTTGGGTGCAACCCCACAAACCTGTAAACCTGACCCAGAAGGCCCTCATTGATCAACTTCTTAGCGCGCTCTATGGCTGGCATGAACCTGAGGTTGAACATGACCATAGACTTGGCACTGCTCTTATTGGCCACCTCCATCATTCTCCTTGCCCCCTCCAACCTGGCCGCCAGAGGCTTCTCACAAATAACGTTCTTCCCCCTCTCCAAGGCATAGACAGCAGGTTCAGGATGTCCGGATGGCGGGGTGCATATATCCACAACGTCTACCTTGTCATCTTCGATTATCTTCTTCCAATCGGTGCAATATGTTTCGAAGCCGTACCTCTCCGCGAACCTTTTCACGTTGCCCTCCGTCCTGCCGAAGACGGATACCAGCCTCAAGGCTACCGAATCGAAGACAGGAAGTACCTTATAAGCGAAGGAGTGTAAGCTGCCCATTCTTCCATATCCTAACACACTAATACCGATCTTCTTCACCGTGCGTCACCTTTCTAAGGTCTATCATCACATCCCTCCTGTTTAACCTCATAAATAGATCTAATGAATTAAATTTTTACGTTTTTAACCTTTAGCGTCATGCACGCAGGAATTCGATTAGAGCCAAGACAGCTCAGAAATGCTCTAAAACCATCATATCAGCAGAAAACGTTATAGAGCCATCTCTATAAAAGATCATATGGGCCTCCAATTTACACCCGTTAATGAGTTCGAGTTCACCGCTCATCGCATCTCGTCCATGCACAAAGCCCTGCGAACTGGGCATGAAAACTTCCTAAGTTTCGTCTGAGCACGAGATAACGCATTTACAGTGCATAAATCCCTTAATGAGTATTGGTGAAAAATGGGGCATGTTGGCTGATAAACGAATAGTCGAGACTGAGATGCCCCTCACTTATATTAAGATATTGGGCAGAGGAGGGATCCTGCTAGTGGTGATCACGGGCGTCCCAGAACCGCCGCTCGATGTCACAGCGTTTAAGTGGTTAGGTAAAGGGTAAACCCGCCAACAGGGGATGCGGAATGCTCTGGACCATATGTGGATTGGTGGCGCTAAATGCAGATAGTGCAAAGGCCGTGTTATGAAAAAGGCGGTCATTCAAATGGATGGTGGCTCACGTATGAACATCGTTGGGATCGACTTAGCTGGTGTGGAGACGAGGGATACGGGCTTTTGCGTTATGGACGAGAACGTCAACGTGAGGACGTGCGTCCTCCACACGGATAGGGAGATCGTCAAAGAGACGATAACAGCAGGTTCCAGGGTTGTCGCGATAGATGCCCCTCTGAGCCTTCCGAGAGGCAGGAGGTCATTAGATGAAAGGGTTAACGTACACCTGAGGGAGTGCGACAGGGAGATGCTGAGGATGAGGATAAAGTTCTTTCCGATCACCTTGGGTCCAATGAGGAAGCTGACAGAGAGAGGGATCAGGATAAAAACGCTGCTGGAGAGAGCGGGTTTGGAGGTCATCGAGGTCTATCCTGGTGGTGCTCAGGACCTGCTCGGCATACCGAGGAAACACAGAGGGTTAAAAAAACTGCTAAGCGGTTTGAGGGGGATGGGTGTAAGGGGATTATCGGAGAGGATGAGTGACCATGAACTCGATGCGGTCACCTCTGCCCTGGTTGGGAAATTATACCTCGAGGGCAACTACACGGCGTTAGGAGATCCGGAAGAGGGGTTGATAATCATGCCCAGAATTTGAGCCGACCGAAGGAGCGATTTTCCTTATTTTAAGAGGCTCTGAACAGCCTTTATACCAATTACCATCCTCGTAGAGTATCTATAGGAATCGCTATCTGACATAGGGTTCGATGGTTCGTCTATAGAGGTCTTTGTCAGGATACGCGAGAGCGACATGGTGGCGGTACCAGGCCTGACGACCTTCCAAGCCCCCTGTGGCGCCCCACATGGGAAGAAGGGAGCAGAGCAAGATCCTTTTCAACGATCGAAATCAACCCCTAATAAAGGAGGAATGAGCAAGGGAAAGAGAAACGGTAAGCATCTGAGTACTTACAAATTCTTCGTAGCACCGGAGGTAAGTGTAGGAAGTGTTGTTTGCAAGCATCACTGAAATCGATCCGTGGCTTTCAAACCTTTCATCCTCGTCTCAGGCTGAGGCGATGATTAGTTGGATCGATGGGCCTAAGTTAGGATTTTGTTGTAAAAGTCCACTACCTTCCATATGTTTTTTTCGAGCGTGAGCTCATACCTCTTTTCCAATATATGTGCTCGCATCTCATCTGTTTCTTCGGTTTCCAGCAGCTCCGTCAGTTCTTGGATGTCATTGAAGACGAGGCCCACTCGATGTCTTTCTATGAACTCCTTTAGGGTTTTGTGTGGATAGGAGAGTACAGGTAGACCGCAGGCGATGTATTCCATAACCTTGTTTGGTAACATCACGTCTAGGTGTTCCTTGTTTTTTGCCGTATTGAAGCCCGCCCAGCCGAAGTCGTAACGCGTCATCTCTTGGAACAGAAGCCTTCGATCAAGATGACCGTGATAGTGTATGAACTTGCTCGTCTCAGCTAGCCTTGGATAGGCCTCGTCCGTGTAGTTGACATAGATGTGGATATGCATTCCATGGTCTGCTATTTCTCTGAATATCTCTCTCAGGTCATAGTGACTCCCTTCGATGCGACTGGTGACTGTGCCTATGTAGACGATGTGCGTCTGCCCATCTCTCTCTGAGAGCTTTTCCTCGAAGATTTTGGGGAACATCGACTCGGACACGTAGCTGTTAAAAACCAGGTCCCTCTCCGGATCTACCCTGTACATCCGCTGGATGTAGTCCTTTACTCCTTCGGTTACGTATATCCTGCCGTCGCTTTGCTCATTTGCCGTCTTCTCATAGTCGCGGTACCTCGAGACCTCCTCCTCGTCATCATACACGGCATACCTGGTCTTACGAATGGTGAGTGCCTCGTGGCAATCGTGTATTATCGGGACATCCTCCACGGCCCTTATCGCCGAGACCGTTAGGAAGTCAGGCGCGTTGTGGCTGTGGATGAGTTCCACTTTGTATTTCTTCACCAGACTTCTGATGCCTTTCACGAGATTGCCTGGATCTAGCTTCACAAATTTGTCGAAAAACTCGTCGCCGTGGCCGTAGAACTCGGTCAGCGTACGGTTCAGATAACCAAAAATGATTTGAATCTCGTCTCCAAGCGCATGCCTCAATCCCACGGCGTATTTTAAAGCCCGCACGCATGGTTGGGACTGTAGAAACAGCACTCTCATTTCACTCACTAAATATTGGATGAGCACCATATAATTCTTATGCAGTGGTCAACGTGCGCGCCCCGAAGATAGGCGATGTACTCGCTTCCTCCTTTAGGCATAGGTACATCAAGATAGAGGAGAAAGCAGATCGCTTTGTGGACGAACGGTGGAAGCACACATTCTTAAGCAACTTCTCATACTTGCTTCCTTTCTTAGGCGTAGCTCCTCAGGAATAGAAAAGCAAGAACCTGTATAATAAGGGATTCGCCTCAAATTGGAGTGGACCGGCCGGGATTCGAACCCGGGGCCTCTGCGATGCCAA
>CAZTBK010000031.1:0-10229 GCA_964611975.1 uncultured Candidatus Bathyarchaeia archaeon
AACGCTACGGCTTGAAGTCAGGCTGAACGCTGGAAGCCCCCTACTTCAGTAGTGGGAGGCTCACGGCAGGATACCTCTTAAAGATGCTGACCTGCGCTCAGTCTTAGAAGGGCCACAGTTTTGAGAAAAGCCCTGCTATATCACCGATTGGTGTTTCATTTATCCATTCTTTAAGGATTTCTTTGTATGTTTTGAGACCTTTAGCTGTGCTCGCGATGGTGAAAATATCCGACTCCAACTTCCTCAGCAGGTCTGCGGCGCTCTTCAGCGCTTTCTCCAGCATGTTGATGCAGTTCGTCAATTCTCCCATTTCCTCACGTAGCCGCCTTATACTCTCTACCAAGTCCGCTCTGATCCTTTGGCATTCATCTAACGTTTTGGGATCCTTCAGGCCATCTAACTGGCGCCTTACGTCATCTATCAACCTCTTTCCATTTTCTCGGAGGTCCCTTAAGCGCGGCGTGTTGTCATTTATAGTTCTCAGGGGGCCATTAAGCGCTCTCCTATTATTGTGTATATCCCTTACAATCCTTTGTAGCCTCCTTGGACGGGCATTGACTAGGGCTTCTCTGATGCTCTCTAGCTCCTCATATCCGAGTTTTCCAGCTATGTAAGTTGCCAACCAGCCCCCCGTCCTGGGATCTATGGTCTTCTGGAAGAGACCATAGAGTTCTCCAACAAGTTTTATCGTGTCGGTCGGTATGGTGAATTTCCCAAGGTCTTCGACAAAGTAGCCTAAGGTCGTGCTGAACGACCCCGCCCAGTCCCATAGACCCGTAAATTCCGGGATTTCGAGGTTAATGAACTTCAAAATGTCCCTCAGCTCTGTAGTTATCCTTTTGAGGTCATCAAAAGCTCTCTCGAATTTGCCCCTCAGGCCTTCAACCCTTTCCTTCTGTCTCTCCACCCGACCTATAATTCTGTCGGCTCTCCTCAGCATCTCATCATACTCATCCAGCGTCTTCTGAAGATCCCCCAGCAGGTCGCCGGTCTCGTCTTTGCAATCACTCAGCTTCTCAACACACTCGGCGTATTTCCCCTCTAAGTAACCTATGTTCTCCTCAAGCCCCCTCTTCTCGTCGCCCAGCTTCTTCAACGAGTCCTCAGCGAGTTTAAGTCTCTCCTCCGCATTCTTGATCTCCCTATCTGTGTTCTCCAGCTTCTCCTCATCCTCATCCCTTGTTCCCTCCAGCTCCTTAAACTCGTCTCGAAGTTTTCCATAGTTCTTTCCAACTTTGTCGAAGTGTTTGATCAGATCCTCCGCTCCCTTGTTCCCAAGGAAATAGGCCTTCACCCCCGGTACTAGCTCAATCCAACCCTTCGTTTTCGCCTCGTCAAAGCCAGAGGGCTTCTCCGTAAAGGGGTCGAACAGGCGCTTGAGCTCCTCCCGGATCTCGTCAAGCCTTTCGTCCCTCTTGTTGATCTTGTCTCTGAGATCATCACGTTTTTCCTTGAGCTTCTCGAGCCCCTCCCTCGCGTCGTTCGCCTCTTTCTCAGCCCTCTTTAGAGCCTCTTCCACCTCGTTTAGTCGGTCATTTTTAGCTTTCAACAGATCATTCACATCGTCGCAGTTTATACAATGCGGCCATTTCTCAATTATCCCCCTTATTCCAGCCTCACACTCACCGATTCTTCTTAATGCGCCGTCTATCTCAGCCTGGAGCCTCTCCCGCTCACCAGAAGCAGCCTCAAGCTCTTCCTCTACACCTCTCCTCGCCTTCTCCCTCTTTTGGAGCTCATCCTTAGCTTTATCGATCTTCTTCCTGTACTCCTCCATCCTCTTTTTATAGGATTTGAAAAGCCTGTCAAATGTGCGGTCGATCTCCTCGGTCGGGATCCCGCTTATCCTGGCTGTCTCGTAGGTCTTCTCCCAAGCTGCCTTCTCCTGCTCTAACTTCTGGAGGGCCTTCCTAGCCTTCTCTGCGTCTCCTTCAGCATCAACCAGCCTCGCTTTAGATTCAGCTTCCTTATCCCTCGCCTCCTGAAAAGAATCCCACAGACCCTTAATCCCCTTTAGCTCATGTTTAAGGCGACTCTTAAGCTCGTTGAACTTCTTTCTCACCTCGGCGCAAGACGGGGCCTCCGGTAGAGGCGCTGTGGGTGTGACCTTCCAAGGCGCTTTCTTAACCAGTATACCTGAGATGATTAGGATTGAGATGATGCCGACCACGATTATGGAGGGCGTAGTGTAGTCTGCTTCCCAGACAACAGTCACTGTCTTAGGCTCATCCATTAAGATCGTTGCCGTCGGCGTCGTAGCATCCAAGTCACCACTCCAACGCTCGAACTTCATTTTGCCGCCTAATGTGCCCCAGAAACCGCTCATTGGTACCTCAGGGGATACCGAGACGGTGACCTGTTCCCCTTTCTTATGCCAGCTATAGCCACTTATGGCATCGTACTCAGATATGATCGTCAAACGATATTCGGCATCGTAAGTGAACGCATGCTCATCGGATGTAGAGCAAATCCATACGTTGTTTGGACAATGGTATCTGACGCCTTCTGTTCCGTTGATGTACCTGTAAACCGTGACATTATGCGATGTGTCCTCAAGGAAGGTGAAGGTTAGAGGGGCCTCCTCGCTTAACGCTCCAACCACCACATCGTCGATAATTATAGGTGTGTAATAGGGAAAGGGAATGCCTGAGACAGAGACGACGACTTCGTACGTTTTAATAGGAACTTCGATTTCTTCAACGGCTTCTTCAACGGTAAATGTCTGCCAAATAACGTTATTTTCAAGATCCGGGTCTTCATACAAAAGGTTTGGATCGATGACCCATTTAACGGAATGTTCGCCTTCGGTGGCGATCCAGTAGGTCTGGACGGTTATAACATCGAGCGGCCGTGTAAAAGTCAACGAGGTTGAATAGTAGAGGTCACCATCCAAGTAGAGGGTCACGTTAACGATCTGGGGGAGTGGATCGATAAGAGTGACGATGCCTACGGATGCTTGGAAGCTGACAAGTTCTCCGGCCTTCGGGCTCAGTGGCGTTACAGTACTCTCCACAAGCTGCCAATCGGTGTGAAGCCCCTCCACCGGAATCTCGTCAGCGCGCGCACCTGTAAACGACATCAAAAGATGGAGCATTATTAGGGTGCAAATCATTAAACCAAATAAGAACGAGCCTCGTTTCAAAAGTAAGTGCCTCTATGGATAAAAATGCTGTATTCCCCTTTTAAACGTGACCTTTCCTCTCGCGCAAAAGCATAAGGATATTTATAGATTATAGTTATCAGACGATTAATTTTGGGGTCTAGGATGGTGTGGGATAGGGTTCGTGTTTCGCTGGGTTCTGCTGTAGTTCTTGGTCTAATGCAAGGCAAGGTTGATGTGATGCCTACAACTCTTTATCTGATGACTTATCATCCTGGGAAGTGCGATGCGAACTGCGCCTTCTGCCCTCAAGCCAGAACGAGCGAGGGGAGGGCAGACATGCTCTCGAGGATAACCTGGCCTTCCTTCCCGACGAAAGGCGTCTTCTCTGGGATCAAGCGGGCATCTTCTAGCGCCCTCATGAAGCGTATTTGCATCCAAGCCATAAGATATGACGGGGTATTCGAGGACGTAGTGGGCTTGATAACTGAGCTTAAGAGGCATACGGATCTGCCCATCTCGGTCTGTTGTCAGCCGCTAGACGAGGATCGCATAGGAGAGTTGGCTGAGATCGGCGTCGATAGGGTATGCTTCGCCCTGGATGCGGCGACGGAGGAGTTGTTTGACAGGGTTAAGGGCCGAGGGGTGGATGGACCCTACGTCTGGAGGAACCATATCAAGGCCTTAAGGTCAGCTATCAGAACTTTTGGAAGATGGAGGGTGACCACTCACATCATAGCTGGCCTCGGGGAGAATGATGAGGAGCTAGTTCGCCTCATTCAACGCCTCGTCGACATGGGCGTTTACCCGGCCTTGTTCGCCTTCACGCCCATCCCTGGGACGATGTTGGGTGACAGGCCCCAGCCCTCGCTGAGTCGATACAGGAGGATCCAGATAGCTCGCTACGCCATAACTCGGGGGGAGACGAGGTATGAGAAAATGCGCTTTGGAGACGAGGGGAGGATAATCGGCTTCGGCATCCCGAGTGAGGAGCTGAGGAGGATCGTCGAAACCGGAGAGCCGTTCCTGACATCTGGCTGTCCAGGTTGCAACAGGCCCTTTTACAATGAGCGGCCAGGTGGGCCGATATACAATTATCCCAGGAGGCCCACGATGAGAGAGGTGTTAAGGATAGAGGAGGAGGTTGGGCTCTAGAAGGGGTGTCTTAGATGAGCAGCATCTGGAGGCTCACCGGGCTTGACACGTACGACTGTTATATGAACATGGCCATAGATGAGGCGATTCTCAGAAGGGTATCCGTTGATCTGGCCCCAAACACCCTACGTCTTTATCGTTGGAAGCCTTCGGCGGTCTCGATAGGTTACTTTCAAACGTTGGAACGGGAGGTGGACCTCGACTATTGCAAGGAAAGGGGCATAGGCGTAGTCAGGAGGATGACCGGTGGAGGGGCCGTCTTCCATGACCATCGCGGTGAGTTGACGTACAGCCTCATAGTGAGGCAAGGTGAGGGCGGAATTCCGGAGGACATCTCAGAGTCCTACAGGGTTATATGCGGGGGACTGGTCGCTGGTTTGGGTAGGCTTGGGGTCAAGGCCGAGTTCAGGCCGATAAATGACGTGGTCGTCAACGGGAGGAAGATCTCCGGGAGCGCCCAAACGAGGAGACGTGGGGTGATCTTACAACACGGCACGATCCTGCTGAAGGTCGACGTGAGGACCATGTTCAAAGCACTGAAAGTCAGCGGTGAGAAGGTAAGCGATAAGATGATAAAGTCCGTAGAAGAGAGGGTTACGAGCCTCAGCAGGGAGCTTAAGAGGGAAGTGAGCTTCGGTGAGGCGTTTGAGGCTTTGAGGCGAGGGTTTGAAGAGGCCCTGGGCGTCGAGTTCGCTAGGGCAAAACTGGGCGATGAGGAGCTGAAGTTGGCGGCGAAGCTACGGGATGAAAAATACAAAACTAGATGGTGGAACCTCCTCAGGCCGAGGGATCACCCACCCAGGTTCAAGCTTATCTGAGATTCCCACTTGCTTGATCTTAAGCTTCCATATTTTCCGAATATTCTATGTAATCTGATTTACATAGTTCACCTGATAAATAAGTAAGTATTTCGGAAAGGGATCTCTCTGAGCTTTCTGCTTGCTCTTAAAGGTCTCTCAGCGCTTCAAACTACGGAAACTTTGGTTTCAGAGCCCCGTTCGGGCAGGCATCGATGCAGTCCAAGCATAGCGTGCACTCTGGATCGTTGAACTTCTCCCACGGTAGGTTAAGGATCCTCACCCTCATCGGACACCTCTTCACGCATATCGGGCATCTTGCGCACTTCGTTATGCTCCTCCTCATCCCCAGGAGGCTGAACCTATTCAAGATGGCGGTCAAGGCCCCTAGGGGACAGACATATAGACACCAGAACCTTCGGACGTATATTGAGGCGATCACGAAGGCGGCTGCGATGAGAAGTCTGATGTAGAGGATGGTCGGGATCTGCATCAGGATGGCCCAGAGTCGTTCCGGTGTTATGGTGGGAGATGTGGCCATCCACAGTTGTAGTTGCCTTATCGATTCCGGGATGAGGATGAAGATCGTCGATTCTGGGCTCAGCGTGGTATAGGGTGCTGTTGAGAAGGCCCCTAGAGCCCTCTTATAGGGTTCCCCCACCCCGTGCGCAAGAGAGAGGGCCAGGCTGCAGCTGACCATGAGGGTCACGCCTAAAAGGAAGTACTTCAGGTTCTTCAGCCAGCTGTGAGTTTCCAGCGAGATCATGGCATGTTCGCGCTTCACTCGGCTGAGGATGTCCTGTATGAACCCCAATGGGCAGACCCAACCGCATGGCGACCTGCCGAGGAGTGCTGTGAACAAGGTGATCGATGCGATGGGGAGCAGCGGCATGGTCGGCGCTGAGAGCATGGCCTGAAGGACGTTAAAGGGGCCGTAGGGGGTCGCGACCGGGAGGACTAACCATGGTTGTAGCGGCGCTTTGCCCATCATGGCAAGCAGGAATAATGCAAAGGAGGTGAGTTGGGACAGGAGCCTGATCCACCTTATCTTGATGCGTTTCTTCGACCGACCGCCTCCTTCTTTGGCCTCCCTCTTCAATCCCTTCCCTCTCACCCTTCTCCCTCCATCATGGCAGCCCGGTCTTGCCTACGTTGAACAACAGCGTCGCGAGCTCTTTGAGCAGATCTAACTGGTTTAAGTGCAAGGCCAGGGCTAAGGCCGTTAGGGCAAACATCATGAGGATAGTTGAGACCACCCTCCTCCTCATGTTCCCACCTTTAAAACAGGATATTGATCACGTGCGCTTTTTAACTGTTAGGGTTCACGCTGGTCCCTTCTCGCTCCAGCTTTCCTATGCGCGGGAGTAGGCGGTAAGCGATCCCTTTGCCAAACCCTCTTTTTTCGGTTTCCGTAAAATGCGACCGCCACGATGTGCGGCTCCACCTCCTTGATCTCGACTCCGGCTATCTCGCATAGCTTTAGGAACCTCCTCATGAGGATCCCCTTCTTCTCGGTGTTCTGCTTCAGCGCGCTCGGTGAAGAGTAGCCGAGCGCCTTGGCCAGGCTCATCCTGAAGCCGTACTTTTCCAGCGCCTTCCGCATCAGGGAGTCGAAGAAGTCTGTTTTGATGTATATGACCCTGACCTTCCTGTAGAGATCGCCTTTAGGTGATGCCATCGTATCCCCTTTGGTCGGCATGGTTTTGTCCATAACGTTTGCGTCTTGATCCCCTTAAGTCTTTCACCTCTGCTCCACGTGGCGGTCTACATGGGTCAACGATGCGCTCTGAGAGGGCAGGACGCCATGGACTGATCCTTTTATCCGTGGGCGGTGCATGTGACCTCCCTGTAGAGCGATAAATACTGATCGGCCACCCTCCTTATGTCATATTCCCTTGCTTTTTGGAGTCCCTTCCTCCTTAGGCTCTGTCGGAAGGCCGCGTCCTCTACGACCTTTTCGACAGCCCTCTTTATGCATCTCACGCTCCTCTCCCTCAGGAAGTATATCGCCCCCTCTCCGAAACTTCTGAGGGCTGGTAGGTCGGTCGCTATGACCGGGCAACCTGAGGCGAAGGCCTCCAGGATCACGTACGGCATCCCCTCCTGCCTGCTCGGCAACACGAGGCAATAGGCCGACTTCATGTATGAGATGACGTCCCTCCACGGGGCCATCTCGCGCACCCCGAGCATCTTGTATGGGTAGCTGGTCCCCTCCATCGCCTCCTCAAAGAGGTCGTATCCCTTAATCCTGTCCCTCCTTCCGACGAATAGCACGAAGCTCTCGTCCGATGGTCGGATCTCCTTGATTTCCTCCAGGTCTAATCCGTTCGGGATGTATTTCCACCCCCGCAGTTTGCTCCAGTATGGTGAGACGCACGTGATGCGTTTGAACTTCCCCATCTCGCGCCTGAACCACAGGTCGAAGAGGCGGGACACCATCGGGCCATAGGAGATCTGGAATTCCGTGAGGAAGTCCCCATGGACGGTGAGGACGTTGTTCGAGCCCCTTCCGACCGCTCCTGAGAACTTCGGGCTGTGGACGTGGATGATGTCGTATTCTCCCTTCTTCCTGATCTTTGCGAGGGCCGCGAAGGACAAGGATTTGAGCTTTGGGATTTTCAGGCATCCTACCGTCCTGTCGATGAACAGGTCGACATCTAAACCCCGTTTCAGGAGCTCCTCAGAGAGGAGCTTCACCGCCCTCCCGGACCCGCTGATCCCACCATAGGACGCGTTGATCATCAGAACTTTCATGGCCTCAGGATCCCTTCGAACCCCTATCGCATCAGCCCTCTCTGAGAACCTTCGCGTGAGATACTAATAAATACGAAAAGGACTTATAAAATTGGGCTCTACATCACAGGAGATGGAAATGCGGGTTCTGAGCGTTTTCAGCAACAAAATTACCGGCCCAGCTATCGCCTTGATCAACATCCTGAAGGGCCTGAGCGACCTGGGCGAGGAGGTAGACGTCGTGGGCTCCCCTGACCCTCCTTACGCCCACTTCTTCGCTGAGCTGGCCGACCACGGCGTGAGGGTCCATCGTGAGCCATTTATCTGGCATCGGCCGAGCAAAACAGTCAGAGGCCTCGTGAAGGAGGCCGACGTCGTTCACGCTCATGACAGCAGGAGCGGTTACGCCCTCGGCCACCTGAAGGGAGGGAAGCCTATGGTGCTCACGATGGGGGGCGATCCCTACTTTGAGCTTCAGCACGAGCGCGTCCCGTTCTATAAGAAGCTCCTGGCTAAACGGCTATGGAAATACACCCTCCAGGGATCCGATCTCATCGTCCCGTGCAGCCGTTGGTTGGCATCTCAGGTCGAGGAGAAGTACGGCCTTGAGGGGAGGACGAGGCCGATCCATAACCCCTGCGACGTCGAGAAATTTAAGGACATAGAACATGATTGGGGCTCAAGGGTCGTCCTCTCAGTTGGGAGGACCGACTACGTCAAGGCCCCTGACGTCCTTGAGCGGGCCGCCTCTGAGGTCCTGAAGCTCGACCCCGAGGTGAGGTTCGTCTGGATAGGGGATAACAACCGGAGGGAGAGCCCCTACGTGGAGTACATGCCGTTCCAATCCGATGTGCGCCCATTCTATGAGCGGGCTCAGGTCTTCGCCATAACGAGTCGATATGAGCCGTTCGGGATCGTGGCCGTCGAGGCCCAGGCTGCTGGCCTACCGGTCATAGCGTCGAGGACAGGTGGTTTGGTTGAGAACGTCCTGGATGGAAGGACGGGCCTGCTTGTAGAGCCCGAGGATCCTTCAGCCCTAGCAGGTGCGCTGATGTCCCTCCTCCGTGACGAGGGACGTTGTCAGCGGTACGGTGAGGAAGGAAGGAAGTGGGCTGAGAGGTTCTCCCCTGAGAACATAGCGTCGCAATACTTGAAGGTCTACGAGGAGGTCTTGATGAGTTGAGGGTCCTTGTGACAGGGTCCGATGGTTTCATAGGCCATCATCTGTGCAGGATGCTCAGAGAGCTGAACGATGAGGTTTACACCTTCGACATAGCTTCCGGGCTGGACCTCCGGGATCGGGATCAGGTTCAGGCCTCGTTAAGGGGGTTCGAGCCCGAGAGGGTCTTCCACCTAGGGGCCATGGCTGGCATCTACCAGAGCTTCAGGGACCCAGAGAAGTGCTTCAAGACGAACGTGTTGGGAACGTTCAACCTGATCGAGAGCATTCGCGTCTTAGACTTGGACGCTTGGGTCATCTTCAGCAGCAGCTCGAGCGTCTACGGGAACATCGAGGCCCCTCAATCACCTGAGTTCAGGTACGATCCTTCGAGCGTTTACCCGGCGTCGAAGGCGATGGATGAGCTGCTGCTCCTAGCGTACCATCGGAGCTACGGCATACCTGTCGTCATCCTGAGGTACTTCAACGTGTACGGGCCTCTATCCGAGGTTTACCGCCCATCCACAGTCATACCCCGTTTCATGATGCAGGTCTCGAGGGGGGAACCCCCGACGATAATAGGGGATGGGGAGCAGACGAGGGACTTCACGTACGTCGACGACACCGTGAGGGCAACGATCGAGGCGGGCCGCAGGAGGGAGGTGGTCGGCGAGGTGCTCAACATCGGCACTGGAGTTGCCCATTCGATAAACGAGGTCGCGAGGAAGGTGCTCGATGTCTTCGGGTCTGATCTGGAGCCTGTGCACGTCCCGGAGAGGCCCTATGTTGAGCCGAGGCACATATGCGCTGACACGTCGAAGACGGAGAAGGTGCTCGGCTTCAGGGCTGAGATAGGTCTGGATGAGGGGCTGAGGATGTATTACGATCAGAGTTTCGCGAAGAGGTGAGGGGGATGAGGGTCCTCCAGCTGACCAGGAGGGTTTATGGCCCCGACGAGGAGCACTATCGAGAGGTCTCACGCCTCTTAGGTCCGGTCTGCGTCGTCTCGATGGAGAGGTACGGGCTCATCCGCTTCATCTCCCAGGCCTTCAGGATGAGCCGTAAGAGCGACCTCGTGGTGGGGAACGACTTCCTCCTCATAGGCCTGGTGGCCCTCTTGGTCAGCAAGATCGCCCGAAAGCCGTTGCTCATCACCGTTCACGGGGTCGACTGGTCCATCTCAATGCGCCGCTTCTGGGTCCCCATCCTCTGGCACCTGTTCAGGAAGCCTGTCCTCTTGCTGTGTGACCTCATCAAGGTCGATTGCGAGGCGTCCAAGAGGCTC
>CAZTBK010000032.1:0-9986 GCA_964611975.1 uncultured Candidatus Bathyarchaeia archaeon
AGTGCGGAAAAACCTTCAGCGTTGGTCAGCCATCGACAGTTCCATAGCCCTGTTTTTAAAAGCGGAAGGCCAGCTTTAAACGGGGAGGGAGTGGCTAAAAAGGGAAGGTGTGGCTTTCAGTAGACGAAGGCCTCGCGCTAGCAATGTTTGCGACAGAAGAAATACGAAAAATTGGTAGTGAGCACGCGCGATGATACTACAAACATCATCACACACCCTCCATCCCCCTTCGGGTTAAAATGGGAAGGAACATATTTAGATGGTAAGGCTGTAGTGGACAGGCTCCATTTTTCCCCTTAATGGTGTGCCTCACACTTTAAGATCGGTGAAAGATCAGTTGATATTGATTTCGTATCCCTGCAAGCTTTTCAAATCCCATTTTATCCATTGCTGAACGGGCTCCATTCCCACCCACTTACGTTTATCTTCGCGCCGCAGAAGGGACAACGCCCATCCCTGAGTTTACACTCCACAGTGCTCATCCCTATCCTCTCTATGAGCAGGCTGCCACATCTCGGACAATAGGTGTTATTCCTCTCATCATACACGTTTCCAAGGTAGACGTAGTCCATACCCAGGCCCTTGGCTACGTCATATGCCTCCTCTAGAGTTTTGATCGGGGTTGGAGGCAGGTCATGAACTAGGTAGTTTGGGAAGAACCTTAAGAAGTGGATCGGCGTGTCAGGGCCTAAATTTTCAACGATCCACCTTACCAATTCTCTCACCCTTAGCATGGAGTCCCCCATCTTCGGGACTATGAGGTCCGTTATCTCGATATGGACCCCGCATTTCTTGTACTCCTTCAGCGCTCGGTAAATCGGGTCTGGGCTTGGAACCGAGGAGAACCTCCTCAGGAAATCCCTATCGCCAGAGCCCTTAAAATCGACCGTGACCGCGTCCAAGTATTTCGAGATCTCCCTGATGGGCTCAGGGTTCGTGTAGCCATTCGTGACCCACGTATTGTACAATCCCTCTTCTTTAGCTATCTTCGCGGTATCGTAAGATAGCTCATAAAAGATGGTCGGCTCAGTGAAGGTGTAACTGATCCCTCGGCAGCCGCTCTCCTTCGCAGATCTTACTATCTCATCCGGGGTCATCGCGGTCCCCCTTATCTCCCCTTGGGAGAGCATCCAATTGCAGCAGTACTTACATTTCCAGTTGCAGCCCGGGGTGCATATAGAGAACGTCATGGAGCCTGGGGCGAAGTTATACAGCGGCTTCTTTTCAATGGGGTTCGGGACCGCGGAGCTAACTTTGTCGTAAACTAGGCTGTAAAGCTTACCGTCCACGTTCTTTCTGACCTTACAAACTCCCGTCTTGCCCTCTGGGATCACGCAATTGAAACCGCAGAGCCTGCACCGAACTTTCTTATCTTCTAACTTCTCATAGAACATCGCTTCCCTCATGCTTACTTTACTCCTACGATTGTTAGGTTGGGTACCCCTTTAATAAATCGGATGGTGTCTGGCGATAACCGACTACTGGCCAAAGACGGGTTCTTCCACTTAGTATCGTTTAGGAGAAATGCTCTCCCCCATCTCCTTGGCCAGCTCAGCAAGTAGCTCCTTCTGCCTTCTCGTTAAGTGGGTCGGCGTCTCCACAATCACCTTCACAAGCTCATCCCCGCGTCCGAACCCGTGCAAGTGTGGTATGCCCCTCCCCCTCAATCTGAATAACGTTCCAGTTTGGGTACCTGGGGGGATGGTCAACTTTGCCTTGCCATTCAACGTAGGGACTTCGATCTCTGCACCCAGAGCTGCTTGAGGAAAGCTTATCCTTTTCTCGCATATTATGTCGTCGCCATCCCTTTTAAAAATCCTATGGGGCTTAACGTGAACTATGACGTACAGGTCGCCTGGTGAACCGCCGCCAGCGCTGAGTTCTCCCTCGCCCCTTAATCTAAGGCTGTAACCGCTGTCTATGCCCGGTGGAATTTTGACCATTATTTTGCGCTCCTTCTTGACCTTGCCTGTGCCGTGACAGCGTGGACATGGATGATCGATGATCATCCCCTTCCCATGACAAAGGTCACAGGTCCTTATCTCTGTAAAATGCGTGAAGCCGAAGGTCTTCGTGTAGCGTATCTCACCTGTCCCATCGCATTTTGGACATTTTCTTGGAGTTGTTCCAGGCTTCGCACCACTACCGTTGCAGAGGTCACAGACCTCAGTTCGTGGGATGCTCATCTCGACTTCCCGCCCGAACGCGGCGTCCTCTAACGTTATCTTGAGATCATATTGTAGGTCTGCTCCCCTTCGCGGACCGTACCCTCCTGGTTTATATCTTTGTCGGGGGCCGCCGCCAAAAAACATGTCGAATATCCTGTCGAAGCCACCCACTCCAAAACCTAGGTCCCTGAATATCTCGTCGAAGTCAGTGCTTCCGAATATGTCGTCCCACGTGTATTTGCCACTTATCCCAGCATGCCCGAACCTGTCATATTCCCTCCTCCTCTCATCGTCCGAGAGAACGGCATAAGCCTCTGATATCTCCTTAAATTTCTCCTCCGCATCTGGTGACTTATTTCGATCAGGATGGTACTTCAGCGCAAGTTTACGGTAGGCCCTTTTTATCTCTTCTTTCGAGGCGTTCCTGGGCACCCCTAGCACTTCGTAGTAGTCTCTCTTGTACATTGAGCATCCCAGCCAGACTACTCTGGATGGAAAAGGTTAACCCTTATTTCCCTCATCAACGACTTTATAGTCCGCGTCTACGACCTTCTCTCCACCCTTCCTTCCTTCAGACTTTCCAGACTTGGATTCTCCTGTGCGCTTCTGCTCTTGAGCATACCTCTGGGCAGCCTTCTGATAAACCACCGTCCCGACCTCTTGCAGAACTTTCGCTAGGTTATCGTTCTTGGCCTTGATTTCATTTACATCCTTACCCTTTAATGCGCCCTTCAGCTCATCAACCGCCTCGTCTATCCTCTTAACTTGTTCACTGCTGAGTTTGCCAGCCAAGTCCTTCTTCGTCTTCTCAGCGGTGTAGATTAGGTCCTCAGCTCTGTTTCGTGTCTCCGCCTCCTCCCTCCTCCTTCTATCCTGCTCAGCGAACTGCTCTGCCTCTCTGATCATGCGCTCCTTCTCCTCCTTTGAAAGCTTCGTTGAGGCGGTTATCGTGATCGACTGGCTCTTCCCAGTCGCCAGGTCCTTCGCTGTGACGTGCAGTATCCCGCTGGCGTCGATGTCAAATGTGACCTCGATCTGTGGGACCCCCCTCGGGGCAGGAGGTATGCCTGTCAGATTGAACATACCGAGGGATACGTTATCAGAAGCCATAGGTCTCTCACCCTGTAACACGTGTATCGTCACAACTGTTTGAAAGTCATTAGCAGTCGTAAACACTTGACTTCTCCTGACCGGAATCGTCGTGTTCCTCTCTATAATCTTCGTGAATATCCCGCCCTTAGTCTCGACGCCCAAGGAGAGGGGGGTTACATCCAAGAGCACTATATCTTTCTTTATCTCACCAGACAGGATGCCACCCTGGATGGCTGCGCCTATCGCGACACACTCCATCGGATCCACCCCTCGTTCAGCTGGCTTACCCATCAGTTCTTCCACAAACCTTCTGACAAGAGGCATCCTAGTTTGACCGCCGATGAGGATGATCTTGTCTATATCCTTTGGTTCAAGCTTAGCGTCTGAAAGCGTCCGTAGTATCGGCTCCCTGATCTTCTCTACGATGGGCCGAGCCAGATGCTCAAGCTCCGCCCTAGTTAAGGTGTAATGTAGGTGTTTTGGTCCGCTTTTGTCGTAAGCAATAAACGGCAGGTCTATGTCCGTCGTGATGAGCGTAGATAGCTCTATCTTCGCCTTTTCAGCGGCCTCCTTAAGCCTAACCATGGCCGTCCTGTCCTTTCTGAGGTCTATCCCGGTCTTCTCTTGAAAGACCTCTAAAAGCCTCTCGACGATCGCGTTATCTATATCGGCCCCTCCGGTTTCCGTGTCGCCGCTCGTTGCTAAGACCTGAAAGACGCCGCCGCCGAAATCCATAACAGTCGTGTCATTCGTCCCTCCGCCAAAGCTGAAGACCATGATCTTCATTTCCTTTTCCAGTTTATCGAGGCCATAGGCAAGCGAGGCCGCCGTCGGCTCATTTATTATCCGTACCACTTCCAACCCCGCGATCTCACCAGCGTCTTTAGTCGCCTGTCTCTGATTGTCATTGAAGTGAGCAGGGACGGTTATCACAGCCTTCTTTATCTTTTCTCCCAGATATGCCTCTGCATCGCGTTTTATTTTCTGAAGTATGAAGGCGGAGATCTGCTGTGGTGTGTACTCCTTGCCATAAATGCGCACCTTGTAATCCGTGCCCATCTTCCTTTTGATCTCGAAAATCGTCCCATCAGGGTTTGCGGCGGCCTGTCTCTTCGCCGGCTCTCCGACTAGTAGCTGCCCATCCTTGGTAAAGGCAACGACTGAAGGGAACATCTTGCCCGCTATCGTCGGCCCTTCAGCGCTTGGTATAACTACCGGTCTCCCAGCCTCTATTACAGCTGCAGCGGAATTCGTCGTCCCGAGGTCTATCCCTAAGATCTTTTCTACTTTACCTCCTGCCTTGCTCATACCTCATGCGCCTCCCTTCTTTCAGACTTAGAGCGGTGGTAGCTAGGTAAGGCAGTTGCGATCTTTACCATGCTAGGCCTGATGACCTTACCTCTAAACATGAAACCCTTCCTCACCTCTTCGATCACGGTGCCCTCAGCATATTTATCTGTAGGCACCTTACACACAGCATTGTGTCTGTTTGGGTCAAAGGGCCTCCCAACAGCGTCTATCTCAGTTAGCCCCTCACGACGCAGGATCGTAAGCATGTTCTTCAAAGCCATCTCGACCCCTTCAATGAGTGGGCGCCTCTTCTTAGTTTTCTTACCAGCCTGAATTGCTAGCTCAAGCTCATCTATAACGCTCAGAAGGTTTGTGATTAACCTTTCGTTGCCGAAGAGGATCGATTCATTTATCCTCTTCTCCATCCTCTTACGATAGTTTTCGAGCTCTGCCTGTAGGTACATGAGCCTGTTGAGATAATCCTTAGATTTTTCCCGCTCCTCATATAATGCCTTTCTGAGATCCTTGAAGCTCGCCTCACTTACTCCAACCTTTTTCTTTGTTAATGTTTTAATGCCTCTTGAGGCCTTTCCTACAGGCGCCAGAGCCCCCATGGTCTCCTGTCAACCTCTCTTTATTTTAAGATCGCAAAAATTGATATAAACATACCCTTTAATGTGAAGATGCATTTCAAATAACACATATGTATGAAGATGAGGGGGGCTTTATCCTCAAGATGCATCCAGTGCTAGAGGGGGAATTAAGTGAGCAAAATTAAGTCGTTTGGTTGGTTGACGGTAAATGTTCTGGCCCTAGGGTTCGTGAGCCTCCTCACGGACATCAGCAGTGAGATGGTCTTTTGTCTACTGCCGTTCTTCATGACCTCCGTCTTAGGAATTGAAATGTCACTCGTTGGGTTGATTGAGGGTGCTGCAGAGGCCACGGCAAGCGTGCTGAAGGTCTTCTCGGGCTGGTTTTCAGATAGGCTTAAGGAGAGGAAACCCCTTGCCGTTCTTGGATACTCCCTCTCCACGATGTTAAAGCCCATGTTCGCATTCGCTACATCATCGCTTCAAGTCCTCTTCATAAGGATTTTGGAAAGGGTTGGAAAGGGAATTAGGACATCACCGAGGGACGCATTGATCGCGGACTCCATCCAAGCTGAGGTCAGAGGTAAAGCATATGGTCTGCATAGATCTATGGATACTTTAGGGGCGGTCATAGGACCACTTATCGCCTTTCTTCTGTTTCCGTTATTTGGGTACAAAACGATCTTCTTACTTTCAGTCATACCGGCTGCGGTGGCCGTAGCTTTGCTGGTGACGTTGGTCAAAGAGAGAGCGCCTGTAGGAAATGCGAGCAAAACCTCACCTCTATGGTCAGAGGTTCGATCCCTGAGCCGCGAATTTAAGACTTTTGTGATCATAGCCACCATTTTTACGCTGAGCAGGTTCAGCTATGCCTTCTTCCTATTAAGGGCTACGAACCTGGGCCTAACGGCAGCGCATGCACCACTGTTATACGTTCTGTTCAACGTGGTATATGCGGCTTTCGCCTTCCCAGCCGGGGCGCTCGCAGATAAAATAGGTAAAGGAAAGGTCATATCGTTAGGTTACGTCGTATTTAGCGCAACTTGCGTAGGCCTGATCTTGGCCTCTTCACCCCTTCACGCCGTTATTCTCTTCATAGGTTATGGGTTGTCCTATGCGGTTACCGACGCTGTCCAAAGGGCAATAGTCCCAGATCTCGTGAAACCTGAGCTGAGGGGGACTGCGTTTGGGGTCCTTCACACTTCCCTGGGCCTAGCTGCTCTCCCCGCAAGCGTTATCGCTGGGGCTCTTTGGCAGTACTTTGGACCAGCCATTCCATTCGCCTTTGGGGCAACCCTCTCTTTAATTTCAGCGACCCTATTTCTGGCACTGTTACATGGAAAAAAGTGACGAACTATTTTGAATAAAGACCGATCCTTAATTTCCTAGGCCTAAAGAGCGGACGATCCTAGATGGTTGTGGATTGGTGAGGGTGGCTGGTAGTTAGTCTTTCGGGTTTTAGCGTAAACCAGAACGGGATTCAAAAGCTTAGTAGGTGCTGGCGCGGCTGAAAGCATCGCTCAGTTACTCAGCCGATCCATCGCAGAATGCGCTGAGAATGGTCTGATAGCGTATGCGAGGGCGATCAAGTTAATGAGGGGTTCTATTCCAAGAACTCACGAACGCAGGGATCAAGGAGCGACTTGACGATGCCGAATGCTAACATAGTGAACCCATCAGATGGAGATTGCAGTGGGTGTGGACAACCCTCCCAGCGATATCTATTGAGATTATGAGTCCTGCCACGTCCTTAAATTGACTCACTCCATATCCTCTGAAACTCCGCCTCATAGATGCTCGCGATCAATGTACTTCTGATAACTATCAGGTTCTCATTGTTTCTCTCTTCGGCGCTCCTCGACCAATTAAAGGATCCTGTTAAAACTATCACGCCATCTATTATAGCCACCTTATCGTGCATGTATGCAGGGTTCGTGTCGTTGCGAACAGATATCCCTGCTTCCTTGAGCCTCGGGTACTCACTGTACTTGCTTATCTGCCCCTTCTCGAAGACCACAAGCACCTCAACACCACGCTCATGCGCGTTTATTAGGGCGTCGCCTATCGAGTCCAAGGTGAAACTGTATATCAGCACATGAATCGAGACGTTGGCCCTGCTTATCCAGTAGATGACCAGGTCTTCACATCCTCCTTCCGGTGAGAAGTAGACGCCCAACACTGGAGTGGTTTGTATGATGACCTCGGGTTTAGCTATTAAACCATAAAATTCAAATCCCAGGAAGGACCCTATCATTAACCCGATTAAGAAGGCAGAGATCAACTTCTTCATGGAAGGCACCTACTAAAACATTCACCGATGTTTATTTGACCATTAATCAGCCGACCTTATTGATATATAAATTAATAGATGAATGGTATGATTATGGAGCAGGAAACAGGCGTAAAAGGGGTTTCATGTAACTTGGCGGCACACGTGACGGTCGGTGAACATATAGGTCCTCACGGTCCCATCGGCAGCGACCCCTTATCTAAAGGATAGCTTACCCCTAGATTCTGAGATTCTATAATCGTAGCTTCATTTACGCGTCCTGGGCTTCGCTACGATCTCTCTTACAACCATATCGAATATTCGGACCGAGTTCGCAGGACGAATAACAACAGCTGTATCGGCACCCCTATCGGTTCCTGCTATGCTGATTACATCCTTATCCACAGGTATCAGGCCAGCGTCCGCCGCCATAGCGGCGATCTCTACTGCCACTTTCATCCCCTCACCGAAGATCCTCAGGGCCTGAGCGATCACATCATCCGGATAGGCTCCACCAAACTTGTTGCGGACAGCCCTTCCAACGTTCCTGAATGGATGAGTCCCGGTGAATATCTTCCCGCCATTCTCCTCTATCAATTTCCTGTTTCTCTCGGTTAGCTCCTGTACCCCTGGCTCTCTGAAGCCTGCACAATGGGTAACGACCACGATATTAAATCCCTTAAAGAGCTCCGAGGCTCTCACTCCGGTCTCCCCCCTGGTTGAGGCCACAACCACATCAGTTAACCCTAGCTCTCTAGCTCGCTCTTTCGCTAATCTCAAGACCTCATCGGTGTTTTCCTCTCCCGGACTATCGAAATAGGTTATACTCTTCTTAACACCTGCCATTTTTTTACCTCCATCCCATTGAAATGCCTCGGATAACTATCTTCCTATTACTGCTAATAAATTCGATCGTTGAGGGTCTTAAGAGGGTTTGATGTTTTACATAAAGGGGTGAAAAACATAAGCTGACGATCTAAAACACTTATATTTCTCTTTTACCAATTTAAAAGAGAGATCAAAAAGGACGAATTTTATGAAGAAAAAAATATCTAAACTTATGATTGATAAGCCCTCTGACTTTGTCTTTCATGCGGCCTACATGGCATACTCTAAAACTTGGGATGAAAACCCATCCGAAGAGGTCAGGAGCAAATTAAATGAGATCATGCGTTCGTTCTCAGATGAAAACCCATCTTCCTTTTACAGCCAATTGAGTCAGTTCAGGAAGGATGTCAGTTCCTTTCACAGTAGATCTAAGATTAGGTCACAGAGGAAGAAGAAGTGGAGGGAAGAGGAGCAAAGGAAAGCACGCATGTCGAGATATAAAAAAGATTGATCCCTATCGGAGGGTCAATTTGGGAGTCAATATTATAAAAATAGATCGGCTCAGCATTCATCTACAAACTTGTTATGATAAATATGATTTGACTAATGCGTAGAGCCATGATTAAATTAGGTCCCCTCAGAGTTAGTTGAAGTGATTTCCAACAGACGTGATGCGTTTTATGGATGATCCAACAACTAGGTTATATAATGCTTTTGAGACCCTCGTTCAAAAAGTAAAGCAAGCGCTGGAGGGCTCAGGGGCTCTTGAAATAGTTAGAAGATACTTCGTAATGAACTCGTTTGATGGCTCGCTAACTATGCTCGGGGTGATCGTCGGCTCTTACATCTCAGGGGTGACAAGCCCTCATATAGTGATTGGCGCAGGGATGGGAGGGTGCCTAGCGATGGGCGTCTCGGGTTTCGTCGGGGCATACGTGACCGAAAGGGCTGAAAGGGTTAGAAGGCTTAAGGAGATGGAGAAAGCCATGCTCACTGACCTTCACGAATCGGACGTGGCGAGGGGTTCGCATTTGGCATCGCTTCTTTCGGCCATCGTCGATGGCTTATCCCCCGCGATATCTGCGATGCCATCCCTCGCCCCCTTTTACTTGTCTTTTGTATTTCCTTATCCGATCGGGTATGCCTTCGTATTTTCCATATTGATTAACTTATGTGTTCTTTTCGCCCTGGGAGCCTTCTTGGGAACGATAGCTCAAGAAAGCCGGATGTTGCATGGGCTGACAATGGTGGGGGTCGGACTAGCGATAACCCTCATAATTGTGCTCACTAAATTCATGTGAAGTGAAAGATCATAGCTAAAAAATAAAAGAGCATTAAAAGAGGTCAAAATGACACGTACTGGGGGATGAGAATGTCTCCTGCTATCAGGAAGATAGTTTTGGATGTCTTAAAACCGCACCAACCGCCGATCTATGATTTTGCGATGCGAATTGAAGAGTTACCTAATGTGGATAGAGTAAGTATATCAACTCAAGAGATCGATGAGCAGACCGAGACCGTTAAGATAGTAATCGAGGGGAGCGACGTCGACTATGATAAGGTAGAAGAGAGGATCGTCGAGTTAGGTGCATCCGTCCATAGCGTCGATGAGGTGACTGTTGAATCGGAAAGCTGAGGACCAGCAATTGAGGAAAGATGGCATAGATAAGCTATGAGGGGCTCCATCGTGCAGTGAAAGAAAGAGGGGTCAAGGGTCTCGTGAGCTACCCACCCCTGAGGAGGGCGGGC